>CAMZGX010000055.1 GCA_947306585.1 uncultured Candidatus Saccharibacteria bacterium | reverse complement strand
TGCTGGAATCGTCTAGTGGCAATGACAAGAGACTGTAAATCTCTCGGCTTCGGCCTTCGTAGGTTCGAGTCCTACTTCCAGCACCAGATTTGCTTTTATAAACGCCCTTATGGGCGTTTTTTAGTCATTAGGGCATTTATTGTTATATGTATTTTCTCTGTTTCTTATATGATTGGTCATTTGCATAGCCATATTATCAAGCTTCTTTTTGTCTCTATCGGATATATCTTTTTTAGAATAAGGATGCCTATAATCTGTTTGTTCAACATCCCAAACTACTTGGAAATTATCCCAAAGAACTAAAAAGCCTACATCACCCCTTGTCCTGTCTATATCATCAAGTGTGATACCAAGCGCACCCCAAGCATAGTATGTTATAAACTTTGCTCTTTCATATTTAATGTTATTATTAACGAATTCAACATAGGATACGTAATGTGCTTGCCCGTTTCCGTCGATATACAAGTTGGAATTTATACCTTCTTCTCTATATTCTTCCCAAACAGAATCGAGTTTACTTTTCCATGAATTAAAGTAATTAGTATCTACCTTTTTATCATAGTAATATCCCAGAGCAATAGCATATTTCATTCCTCTTTCGTTAGGTGGTACCCCCTGTTCATGTGGACATAGACCTTGTCTAGTCTTTATATACTCTAGCCTAGATTCGTATGTATCATACACATCATAGCCATCTTTTTGTTTTTCAGTACTATTAACATTATCTACTGGCTTATCTTCATTATTTACATCTTCACCTATATCATCCTTATTGCCATTTTTATTCTCAGTAACCTCTATATCATACTGAGATTCAACCTCTGACACTTCCTTGATATCTTGATATTCATTTTCTTTAATGTCCATTTCAACATTATTTTTAGCATTAATAATTGCAAAAATAATACTACCAGTACTGCATAGGACCGCCAAAATACTAGATATGATTATAACTTTTCCGACTACTAAAACCCCACCTTTATTCTTAGATGAGATATTCCGTGATTTGACCTTCATTACTATTATTATAACATAATCATATGGATCTTTCAAAAAAGCCTAGACCAGCTGTTGACTTTTTTATTTAAAAACTGTATACTTTATTCATTGCCGTAGTAGCTCAGTTGGTAGAGCAGCCGCCTTGTAAGCGGCAGGTCATCGGTTCAAGTCCGATCTGCGGCTCCACAAAATAGCCGAAAGGCTATATTTTTTAGCTCAAAAATCCCACCTAAATCGGTGGGTTTTCTTTATTTAGATAATACAGCTTCAATCTCGGCGAGTTTAATCTCGCCTTCTCTTAAGATTACTGGCTTTCCATCTTTAAATTCGACGATAGTTGAGGCGACATCAGATGAATCTTCTTCGCCTTCGAGTACGAAATCTACCTGTTCTAACACCTCTTTTTCGATATTATCGAGGTTGGTTCCAGCCTCATCTCCAGAGAGGTTTGCGCTAGTTGTGGCAATTGGGAAGCCGACTTCGCGAATCAGATTGCGAGCGAGCTCGTTTTTTGGCATACGAATACCAATAGTTTCGCCACCAGCAGCAGCCTTATCAGCTACGCCAGCCTTGCGTTTCAAAATAATTGTAAGAGAGCCTGGCCAGAATTTTTCCATCAACTTCCCCTCTTCGCGCGAAGGGATTTCGGCAACTTTCAAGATATCTTCATAGTCTGCGATCAAGACATTGATTGGTTTCTTTTCGTCGCGACCTTTGATCTTATAAATCTTCTCGACCGCATTATTATCCAAGGCATTAGCACCGAGACCATAGACGGTATCGGTTGGGAAAATTACGGTGCCACCGGTCAAGAGAATATCTGCTGCGCGTTCAATATCTTCCATTATTTTTCTGCTTTCTTTAGGGCCTTTTCAAGATAATAGCCAGTTTTTAGTTTTTTAGCGATTTTTGCAGCATTTTTAGCCAATTCAGCGTAATCTGATTCGCTGAGCTTTTTGAGCTGTTTTGGTATCTCACTGAGGGATTTTACGGTCAAACCACAGTGATTTTTTTCGATAAAATCTGCTTCCGCAGCTTCATCCCAGATAATAACTGGTAAATATGAAGAAAGATAGAGTGATAGCTTATGAGGGTTATTGAGCTTTAGATATCTACCATAGAGACCATCACAGGTTTTTGAGGTATTGCCATCCCAAACCAAACCAAATGAGCCAGCCATATTCTCGGTGAGCTGATCTGGCATAAATGACCCCTTATAGTTGATGTTTTCACCTTTGTATGAGTCATCAAAGTTGATGCCATAAAGATTGAAGCTAGCGCCTTCGATTTTCTTTAAATCTTTGACGTAACCAGCCTTTTCGGCGATAAAATTACCGGCAAGGACAATATTTTCATCCTTAGAGACTTTAGACTTCTGGTTTTTCTTATCAAGATAGTCAAAAATCTCGAGATCAATGATGTTTTTCTGATCAACACCGTAACTTACGATCTTTTCGGTCATTTTATGGTTATGAGAAATCACCTTATGAACACTTTTAAGGACACCAGTATCATTCTTAGTTACACGGTCGACAAAGGCCTTACTCTTAGTTTTATCACCTTCAAAACGGATAATCTCCATATCGTGAATTAAGGCAATAATAGAGAGTCTTTTGCTGTGTTTCTCGATGATTTTATAGAAATCAAGCGCGGTATTAAGGAGTGGATACTGGATTAAAACGGTGCTGCCGTCTTTAAGGCCGCTAAGAGTTTTGTCCCAGACTTTAGCGTTTTTACGATAAATCAAATATTGAATTGGTTTTTCATATTTTTTCTCTTTAACGCCGAATTTTGTAGGGATTTTTATCTCTTTATAGCTGTTCTTTTTGGCGATCGCAGTAACATCGAGGCGAGCTTTACCAGCCTTAATGATCTGAGATTCATCCATTCCTTCCGTGATGATGTATTTCATATCTCTATTTTACCTATTTTTTATAGAATTCTTCAATAAATTCTTCGTAGCGGTCTTCTTTAATAGCTTCGCGCATCTGTTCAGTGAGGCGAATAAGGAAGCGAATGTTATGAAC
>CAMZGX010000054.1 GCA_947306585.1 uncultured Candidatus Saccharibacteria bacterium | reverse complement strand
GAAGAGAGGAAAGATTAATCTAAAAAATAACCCCTGTTACAGGGGTTATTTTTTGTCTACTTCTATATAATCACCAGGTTCGAGCATACCAAGTTGATAGGCTCCAAATTCGACGCGGTGAAGTTTTTCGACTTCATATCCAAGTGCAGAGAATGTGCGGCGGATTTGACGGTTACGGCCTTCGCTCATTTCGACTTGCCATTCAGTTCTTTTGTCATTAAGTTTAGTTAAGAATAGCTTGCTTGGACCATCTTCAAGTTGAATACCGAAGTCGGAAATTTCTTGTTGATGTAATGGCTCGAGCGGGCGATTTAAAGTTACGAGATAGGTTTTAATCTTATAAAACTTTGGATGTGTATGCGTGAAAGCAAAATCACCATCATTAGTTAAAAGAATTAAGCCGGATGAATTCTTATCAAGCCTGCCGACGGTTTTGAGTTTCTGATACTTTTTTGGCAGTAATTCATAAAGTGTTGGCGCATCGCCTTGGGCTTTACGGCTAGAAACATAACCAACTGGCTTATTGAGCATTAAATAAGTATATTCTGATGGTGAATTTTCGATCTTCTTATCGTTAAGAATAATCTCATCTGTATCTTTGACGCGTGCGCCGAGCTCAGCCTTCTTGCCGTTAATTAATACCCTGCCGCTGGCAATAAAATTATCGGCCTCTCTGCGTGAGAGACCGACTTTTTCTGCTAAGAATTTATTAAGCCTGTACTCCATTTTGTGGTACCGTTGGTTGTTGCATTACTGGTTGTGGTTGAATCTGGATTGATTGCTCTTCAATAATAGGAGCGGGGTTGGAATATCTAGTAGTAGCAATTGGTTCTGCTGCGACTGGCATTTGTTGAACTGGAGTTGCAATTGGAGCTTCCTGCGCTGGAACGGCTTCGACTGGTGTTGCGACTGGTTCTTCTGGAGCTGCTGCAGGTTGAACTGGTGCTCCGATGTCATTTAAGACTTCGTGAACTGCATTAACAACATCTTCAATTCCAACTTGAGATTTAACAAGGTAACGATCTGCGCCGAGGGCATTTCCGCGCTCACGCTGGTCTTCTGATGAGAGGGCAGTCATCATAATGACCTTGATATCCTTAGTTTCTGGGGTCTGGCGAAGGATATCGAGCATATCAAAGCCAGAAATTTTTGGCATCATAACATCAGACAAAACGAGATCAGGTTTCTCGCGGACTGCAGTAGCAAGAGCTTCCTCACCGTCTCCAGCAGAAACAATCTCGTAGCCTTCTGCGGTTAAACGAATTGAATATATTTCTCTGAGACTTTGATCGTCTTCTACTAATAAAATTTTTGCCATAATACCCTCTTATTTTATTTAATTTTATAATACTTATTGTTATTTTTCAAACTAAATTCCATTTGGATGCTGCTGTGCGACTGATGCAAGTGTTGCACCTTGTGATTGCTCGATAAGAGTTGGCTTTGGCTGTGGCTCTGCAGGCTGACCAGTTAATGGGTTAATGCCACCAATTGACTGTGGAGTCATAGCTTCAGTATTTGCGAGAACTTGTTTTCTGCGCTCATATTCTTCGAAAGTAATACGTGGAAGGGAAAGATAGAAAGTTGAACCTTCGCCAAATGAGCTTTCTGCCCATACTTTGCCACCCATAGCCTCTGCACGCATTTTTACGATATAAAGGCCAAGTCCAGTGCCGCCAATTTCACGAGTCTGTGAGTTGTCTGCACGATAGAACTTTTGAAAAATGTGTTTAAGATCATCTGGAGAAATACCAATACCAGTATCAGTAACGTTAATAAGGACACGATCACCGTCACCACGAACGTTGACCCAAATTGCACCACCATCAGGTGTGTATTTGATTGCGTTTTCGATAAGGTTTTCAATAATTTCGCGAGCAAAATCAACATCAACTTGTGAATAAGCGGCTTGAGTCATTAAGTGACCGCCACCTTCAGAAATGTTCATGCCGGTGTTTGAGCCGAAAGTATATTTGATGTGCTTTTGGCCCATTGCTGGAACGTGACCATCAACGATTCTGCGGGTTAAATCAACCATTTCTACTGGCACAAGATGAACCTTAGTTTTCTTATCATCGAGTTTAGTGACATCAAGCAAATCCTTGAAGAGTTTTCCAAGGTGCCTTGAAGATTCATGAGCTTCCTCGAGATATTTACGAGCGCGTTCATCGATGGTTGCACATTGTGGGTTCAATGCTAAACCAAGATAACCCTCGATTGAAGCAACAGGAGTACGCATTTCGTGCGATGCGGTTGAAATAAATTCCGTTTGCTCACCTTCGTGCGCGAGCTCCGCTTTAATGTCGCGAAGGGTGATAACTTTTTCGCCGTGGCCAGTTTTAACTGGAGCAACAGTAACTGCGACTGGCTTTTTCTGGTTCTGGACGTTAACAAGAACGTAGGATCTGGTAGTGAAATATTCGTTACGAATGATTGCGCCAAAGACTTCGTTTGAAGCATCGTCAATTTTTACGCCTTCACCATTTTCAAATTTCAAAACACCAGTTACATTAACGCCAACTGCCATCTCTGGTGAAACGTATCCAACCATGGCTGCAGCAGCAGGGTTAATCATGCGAATTGCATTATTTCCGTCAATAATAATTACACCGTCAACAATGGTATCTAGGACCATACTTGCAAGTGCTAATTTGTCTGTACCGTTTTGCGAACTGGAAACTACAGAACCAGCTGTTTGTGTTGATGCTGGATTTGCTGATTTGAATTTGTCAAAAATACCCATTGGTTTTATTTTAGCATAAATGTTATGAAAAAACATAAAAAATATGCTAAAATTGGGATATGAATAAAGACGTCATCTATATTGAGCCAGAGGATGATATTACAGATATCATCTCTCGTATAAAATCCTCAAAACAAAAAGTCGTCGCGCTTGTACCACCAAAAAAACTTGGTATCATGCGCAGTGCTGTAAACATTAAATTGATCGCAAAAACTGCCAAGATGAAAGATAAGGCAGCTGTTATTGTTACAACCGATCCAAGCCTTGTAAAGCTTTCCGCTCTTT
>CAMZGX010000053.1 GCA_947306585.1 uncultured Candidatus Saccharibacteria bacterium | reverse complement strand
CGTTATAGATTTTTGCAGAACCAGAGACGTAGTTTAGGAATACCTTGTTGCTTTTTGTAGTAAAGTAGGCCTCATCCCAAACTGAAAGTGGATTGGTGTTGTTAGCTGTAATCGTAGCAGCTACTTTTCCCTTTTCGCCAGCTTTGAGAACTGTCGGGAACAGGGTTGAAACGCGTGCACCCGTGGCTACACCCGAATGATTGTGGGCAGCATCGTTAAAGGTGGAGGAGGCGTTGTTGTGGAAGTAAATATAAACTAGGTATTGTTTGCCTGGGATTACCTCTACTTCGTTTGACATACTTGTGACATCCGCATTGATTTGGCCAACGCGTACGAAGTCTCTTTCATCACCGATAGTTGGGTTGTCGGTAATGGAGTTAAAGACTGGGTAGGTGGCTGGGTTCTTCATCGTGAAGGTTGCACGATCTGCTGGGCCATAGGCAGAAGCAGAAGCACCACCAATCAAGCCAATCCCGGCAATCGCCAAGAACCCGAGGAGGCTTGTTTTGATTTTAGAGTTTATTTTCATTATTCTCCTTTCTCCTTACCTAGTTGCCGTTGCCGATACCTAAATCAGCCAATATATTATCTAACTCAGCGCCACCAGATGGAGCGTCATTAATTGGTATTTCACCTGCGTCTGATTGAGCTTGTCCTCCTGGATTTGCTACGACTGGGTTTGGATTGGCGTTGTCTTGGTTGGCGCCACCGAGATCCTGGCTATAGTTGTTTTCTGGATTGGTTGGAGTTACTGGAGTAGCAGGTTGCTCCTGCTGGCCAGTGTCTGGATTAACCTCTGGTTGCCTTTCAATGATTTGAGGTTGAGTATTGTTTTCTGGGTTGGTGTATTCTTCTGAAGAAGGCGTTTCCGTTGGTTGCTCTTCCTTGGTAACATCCTCAGTGTTTCCTGGGTCGAAGTCATCAGTATTAACATTTTCTTCGATTTTTTCCTCAATATTGTTATCTATCCTCTTGAGATTCTCGGCATCCTTTTCTTGGATTGTTTCATTATCACCATAGAACGTCACATTGATCGTGGAAGTCTTGGTGATCTTGTCGGTCTTGGTATGGATAACAAACATATTGAAACAGCGTTCGAGGGTATATACTGTATATTCTTCGGATTCGCTGACGGAATATGTATATTCCAAGACTTTACAAGAATCTGGAGTATTTACAGCCTGCTCATGTGGAGTGTGATCGCCGAGAGCATAAAGATGGCTGGATACGAGCTTTGTTACAGTGTCAGTAGTGACTTCTTGCAATGTACCATCGTGGTTGTCTAGGTACTCTACGGCTTTTTCAGCGCCTGGCATGTTGCTAAATTGATTTCTCAAATCGCCAACTGTAGTTTCACCAACGGTTGCGTTCGCAAAGAAGTCGATGAGCTCTTGAGTCTTTTGATCCTTTACTTCTTGGTCTGCGTTACGAAAATCAAGCGTTGCAGATTTAAAGTCTTTGTTTTGATAATCAGAGTCGATTACTTGAAGAACACCCATTGCAGAGAAGTCCTGCTTGTAAGTAGACATCTGGAAACATAGGCTCTTTTGTTCTAGTGAGAGGTCCTCAAATGATTCTGCGCCAAAGTATTCCCGGGCAAGGTCATTTGGAGCAGCCACTGAATATTGAGAGAATTTACCAACATTTGGATTTTCGTCGGTGTGTTTTTCGGTGTCGGTCATACCTTTATCGCCGTATTGAGCATAGGAGCCATCAACGGTTTTATCGTATTCGTCGATACCAGTGTACTCGATCCAGTCTTTTTCTTGCTCGGAATCGTCTGCGACTTCTTCAGTGCCTAATTCATAAGCGATTGGGGCTGGTTCTGAAGGAGTTTTGTCACCTTTATCACCACCACCGGCACCGATAACAATTCCGACTGCAGTGCCAACTGCAAGTAGGGCAATGCCAGCAGATATTGCTTTTTTGGCGAGTGGAGTTTTCTTAAAGGCTTCCCAGTCCTCGAGGATTTTTTCGTGAAGATTGGATTTGTTGCCAGATTCTTTAAGCTCTTCCCTCGATTGTTCGCCTGCTTCTGCTTTTTCAGAGTTAATATCGTTTTCGATATCTTGGTTGATCTGGTTATCAATCCTGTTAAGATTATCGGCATCCATTGGTTTTGGAGTATCTTGGCTGATTTTAAAAGTTTCAACTATAGCATCATCTGCTGCTCTGTATTTTTCGTCTGCTTGAGCAAAGATTGAATCGTTGTTTTGTTCACTGCTACCAGAAGGTGCACCGTTTGGATTATGCATTGTTACCTCCTAAGAATCTTACGCTAAAGCTTCGCATTGCTTCAGCAATTTTTTGATCAAGGTTGATGCCAGCGTTTTTGAAGTAATCGCTTAGTTCGGTTTCGCTGGTTTGCGGGTTATTCATGAGATAACCAATTTCGTTGAGCTGTTCTGGAGTGAAGCCGCCAAAGACCGCAGATGCAATCTCATCGTCGAGTCCTTTTATGACCGCTTCGCGCTCATTTGCAAATGATTCGGCGGGCTGACCGGGGTATTTTTGCGCGAGTAGCGCATCGACAAACTGGCCCAGGGTTTCTCGATCGTTGAGATTATTCTCCATAAAAATAGTTTTTTAGTGTTGACCTTTCTGATTTTAGATTAGCATAAACTTATTGTAATTGTCAAACTTTTATTGCTTATTTTTTCACTTTTTTAACACGAAAAAACCGAACATGTTGTTCGGTTTCGTCGGTAATTTATGTTTAGTCTATGGGCTTATATCATGGCCATAAACATGATGGCAAGCTCATATGCGAATTGAAAGTTTTGCATATGTTTAGGGTTATACCTTACATTGGCAAAGTCCTCCATTAAAGTTGATATTTTTTCACTCATTCTCTGTTAAAGTTCCTTTCTGTTTGTTTTTATTTTCGATAGCTAGCTTACGCTACTTTGGCTTCGTATTCGCCCTTGAGTTTAAGGGTACGGTTTCTAAATTTCTGTCTGAGATCCATTGATTTAATCATTTCAATACTCTCGTTACTGATTTCTTCAGGACCAATGTATGCTGCTTCCTGTTTTTCGTTGTTACCG
>CAMZGX010000052.1 GCA_947306585.1 uncultured Candidatus Saccharibacteria bacterium | reverse complement strand
GCCAACTCGATCCAAAGATTGCAGCATCACGCCCACTCCGTTTTATGGCTTATGATTTAATCTCGCCAAACGAAAAAACTCACGCACGTGCTTATGAACGTTTACGCGAGTTTGGGTTCCAAACTTCAAAGCAAGATAAGGTATTTGAAAATATCGAAGAAGTCTTTGGTGAAATTAAGCGCCTCGGTGAAACTCGTGGTGGTCTTCCATTTGGTACCGACGGCATGGTGATTAAGATTAATGACCGTGAAATTTATGATAAGCTCGGTATTATTGGTAAAACACCACGTGCTGCAGTTGCTTTCAAGTATCCTGCCGAAGAATCAACCACCAAAGTAAAAGACATTGTTATCCAAATTGGTCGTACTGGTGCCGCTACTCCAGTTGCCATTTTTGATCCAGTTGAAGTAGCTGGCAGTACTGTTCGCCACGCTACTCTTCATAACGCTGACGAAATCGCTCGTCTTGATCTTCGCATCGGCGATACTGTAATTATTTATAAAGCTGGCGACATTATCCCTCAGGTTAAAGAAGTTTTGACTACTTTGCGTGAAGAAAATTCTGAACCGTTTGATTATGAAAAAGCTTTGAAAGAACAGTATCCAGACCTCGAGTTTTATCGCCCAGAAGGAGAAGTGGTTTACCGCGTAAAGGGTTTGACTTCTGATTTAATTTTGAAGCGTGGTATTGAATATTATGCTTCGAAGCCAGCGCTTAATATTGAAGGCCTCGGCGAGAAAAACGTGGTTGCGCTAGTTGATTCTGGACTCGTAAAATCAATTTCCGATCTTTACCGTCTTGATGTAAATAAGGTCAAGCAACTCGAACGCTTTGCTGAACTCAGTGCTAAGAATTTAGTTGATGCAATCAATGCTTCAAAAACTATGCCACTCGCAAAGTTTATTACTGCACTTGGCATTCGTCATGTCGGCGCTCAAACTGCAGTTTCTCTCGCTAACCATTTTGGCTCAATTGAAAAACTTCGCGATGCAACTGAAGATGATCTTCTTGAAATTAACGATATCGGCAAAGTGGTTGCTGAATCAATTTTGGCATACTTCTCAGATGAAGATAACCTGAAACAGCTCGACGAGTTAAAAGAGCTCGGCATGAATCCTAGCTTCGAAGATCCAAACAAATTACCGCTCAACGGCAAGTCATATATCATTACCGGAACTTTGCAATCAATGGGTCGTGAAGAAGCCGAAGATAAATTGCGTGAAAAAGGTGCAACTATTACTAGCTCAGTTACTAAAACTACTACCGCTTTGATTGCTGGTGAAAAACCAGGCAAGGGTAAAACTGATAAAGCTGAAAAACTTGGCATTCCAACTATTTTTGAGGAAGATTTCTTAAAACTTATTGCTTAACCATAAGCTTTATATGGTATAATATAAAGGATATGGATAAAGAGTTAACGATTAACGGGATTAAAGCGCGTCAAATTCTTGATAGTCGCGGCAATCCGACCGTAGAAGCCGACGTATTTTTGTCGAGCGGACACGTTGGGCGGGCAATCGTACCTAGCGGCGCATCAACCGGCGCAGGCGAAGCCCTCGAACTCCGTGACGGTGACCCAAACTATTACAATGGTAAGGGCGTAACTAAAGCCGTCTGGAATGTAAACAGTAAAATTAGAGACGTTCTCGTCGGAAACAGCGCAGAGCAAAGAAACGTTGATAAGCTCATGTGTGAACTCGACGGAACCGAGAACAAATCAAATCTCGGTGCTAACGCTATTCTTGCAGTTTCTATGGCAACTGCAAAAGCTATGGCAAAAGCTAACAACCTTCATTTCTATGAATATGTTGCTAAGCTTGCTGGCACTGAAGATGAGATGAAACTTCCAATGCCAATGATGAATGTCATGAACGGTGGCGAACATGCTGACTGGTCAACTGACTTCCAGGAATACATGATCATTCCAAATGGCGCTGGTAATATTAATGACGCAATCCGTATGGGTGCGGAGACTTTCCATGCTCTTAAAAAAGTATTGAAAGAACGTGGCTATCCAACAACTGTTGGTGATGAAGGTGGTTATGCACCTAATGTTAGAGAAGGTAACAACGAGCCTCTCGAATGTATCCGTCAGGCTATTCTTGAAGCTGGCTATCGTCCAGGCGATGATATTTCAATCGCTATGGATATTGCATCATCAGAATTCCATGACAATGATCACTATGTCTTAAAGACTAATGGCGACTGGAAATCATCTGAAGATCTCATTAACTGGTATTCATGGATTATCGAGAATTATCCTGTTGTTTCAATCGAAGATGGTCTTTCTGAAGATGACTGGGATGGCTGGAAAGTTATGACCGAACGCCTCGGCGATCGTTTACAACTTGTTGGTGACGATCTCTTCGTAACTAACACTAAGCTTCTTGAAAAGGGTATTAACGAAAAAGCAGGTAATGCAATCCTTATCAAGCCAAATCAAATCGGAACTCTTTCTGAGACAATTGATGCAGTTATGATGGCAAAGAAAGCTGGATTTAACACTGTGATGTCTCACCGTTCTGGTGAATCAGAAGACAATTCAATTTCTCACCTTGCAGTTGGTCTTGGCACCGGCCAAATTAAGACCGGCTCACTCTCTCGCTCTGAGCGTATTGCTAAGTACAATGAACTTATGCGTATTGCTGAGGGAAACTCAAACCTTGGTTTAGAAAATCCATTTAAGAAATAAAGGAAAGGTAAAAAGGATTTAAATGGACGAAAATAATAAGGCTCTTGAAGATGCAGCAAATGCATTGAATGCAGCCGCAGAAGCTAGCAACGCTCCAGTAGAAGCAGTTGCAGAAGATGTTAAAGTTGAAGAAACCCCAGTTGAAGCTCCAGTTGAAAACGCTGCTGCTGAAATGCCTGCAGAACCAGCTATTGAAGCTCCAATTGCTGAACCAGCTCCAGTCGCTCCAGCTGCAACTGTTATCGAGGCTCAAAATACTCCAGCTCCAGCTGTTCCAGCTGTAAAGGCTGAAGGAAAGAAAAGTAAAAAAGGCTTAATTATCGGTTGTTCAGTCGGTGCAGTCGCAATCCTTGGTCTTGGTGGTCTTGGCGTTGCTTATGCAATTGATAACCAATCAGATAATATTGCACTTTCAGCGATCGCTGACTTCCTCTCGACTAAGCAAAGAACTATCGATGGCTACATTGAATATTCAGTGAACGAAGACGACGATGATGACAAGTATTACGTTAACAGTACTGACAAATGTAAAAAGACCGACTGTATTGTCGCTGCTCCAAAAACTGTCACTAACGTTCGTATCGACATTAACTCAAAAGTTGATGACGGCAACAATGCTGACACATCAGTAACCTTTACTGTAACCTATGGTGGAACTG
>CAMZGX010000051.1 GCA_947306585.1 uncultured Candidatus Saccharibacteria bacterium | reverse complement strand
ACATCGTTTGACTGAGCTTGGTAGATCCAAAATAACTCCAAGATTGCGGATTTGAAAGCCACCTTCTTTGAAGTTAAGATTGGAAACTCTTCAGATAGATCGAATTGAAGTACCTGGTGTGGTAAACGAATGGTTTTAGTTTCTTGCGATGCCTGTGCGGCATGGTCAGGAATCGACGTCGCGACTGCTGACGAACGAGTATCTTTTTTCTTGTAATTCTGAATTTTTTCACCTTGAGACAGGATTCTGCGACACAAATCAATATACTGGTCGTCAAATTTGCTCATATAACCTCCTAAATTACTCCTATTATAGCATGAAAAAGCCCCCGAAAACGAGTTTCGAGGGCAATTTTTAGGTGGTTATTTTTTTGAGTAATCTGTCAGAGAACTGACGTTTTTTGCAAAATTCATACATCCAAGGGAAAACTATCCCTTTTTTGACATCCTTGCAAGCTTCGATAATGATTTCGATGAAAATCTCGATGTTCTCGAAGTACATGTAAGTGTCAATCATATGTGCGGTCCAGATGCCAGCCTGAGAAAATTCGCCAATTTCGTCAGCGTATTTCATGTCCTGACCAGTGATGCCATCGAAATGGTCCCTCTTATAGAGCAAGGAACCAGGACGACCCTGAAGCTCGTAAAGCAGAGCTCCAAGTGGTGCATCAGCTTTGTCGCAAAGCTTTGCGAACTGCATGACACACTTATCTTCTTCTAGCCAATATTCAAGGCCAGCGTTTTCGAAGATGATGAAATCACGAATCAGTGCTTCCTGTTCGGGAATAGGGAGACTTGAAATCTTATCAATGAAAGTTTCAAGCTCCTCTTCGAACTTCTCGTCGCGGTCTTTTGAACCGTCATCGGGATTATCAACCGTTTCCCCTAGGTCATGATACCTTAATAGGTTGATAATGCGAGACTGGTCCTGGTCGTCGAATAAAGCAGGATAAAAACGAAAGATGTTTCTTGCCAGCTCTTCGACTGTGGTTGAATGAAGCGTATCGCTCTCGACATAGTCCTTCTTTATAGGATGTTTAGGGTCGAAGCGATAAACACCACAAAGACCTGAGCCTGAGCGAACTACGCTATCATTACTACGATAGCTTTTGTACATTTCCCAAATACTTTTTGAGATGTTTGGAGTATTATCTATTGAGTAATCATTCTTGAGTCCTGAAACCTTTACGGTTCCATCACATAAAACTGAAATCTTAACATCGCCGTTTTGGCTTTTGACATTAAATTCTTTTTTCATCTTTAGCCCTCCCTAAAAAAAGAATTACGCGTGTAGCGTATGTTTAAAAAACCACCTTTTAAAGTACAAAAAACTGATACGATTATATCATAAATTTAAGCGTTTTTCAAGAGACTAGAGCAAACCCTTTCGCTTCATCCAGATGAAGACAATCAGTGAAGCGATACCGGAAGCGGCTAAGAAATAAATCCAAGCATTAGGATCATTTTCGACGTGAATAAATGGAATATTCATACCCATAAAGCTGGAAATCATGGTTGGAACTGAAATCACAACTGTAATACCAGCGAGGAATTACATCACATCATTAAGGTTGTTCGAAACGACGGTAGCGTAAGTGCCAGTAATTGAAGTTAAAATGTTCTGGTAGATGCGAGCCATGTCGATAGCCTGGCGGTTCTCAATTAAGGCATCTTCAAGTAGGTCGGCATCACCTTCATAGAGACGGACAGCTGAACCGCTTGAAAGACGCTCAAGCACTAAGTCATTCTCTTTAAGGGAAGTAGCAAAATAAACCAAGGTTTTTTCAGTTGCAAGAAGATCAATCAAGTCGTCGTTTGAAGTTGATTTTTCGAGCTTATCTTCTTTGGACTCGATTTCCTTATAGACTTTGTTAAGGATCTTAAGATATTCCGCTGAAGTTTTGCCAAGAATCTGAATCAAGAAACGGGATTTTTTAGCAGTACGGAAATTCTTGACATTATGATGACGGAAATCAGAAAGAATGGTCACCTTCTTACTTGAAACGGTGACAACATAGTTTCTTTCACTCATAATCACGCCAAGAGGATAGGTAGAATATTCATCCTCATCGTCGTCGCTACGGACTGGTGCGTCAATAACCACGAGCGTTGCGTCGCCCGAACTTTCGATACGAGGAAGCTCATTATCGTCGAGCATTTTCGTAATAAGATCACGGTCGATTTTAGTTTTTGCGACCACGCGATCGATTTCTAACTCTGTAGGGTTCACAAGATCAATCCAAGAATTTGGTACAATCTCGGTAATTTCGTTTGTAAAATCGTTATCTGTTTTGTAAATCCTAATCATCAATAACATTATATCATACTACTTATGCTAATTGACTAAAATGTTTATTTGAAAACAGATTAAACTTGTGTTATAATATTTTTATGATTATTACGGGCAAAAAATTTAGTAAACCATCACTTTCACGCGTTATTAATGGCGACGTGGTTCTTTCTGAACAAGAAAAAGTCGAGAAGTTTCGTCTCGATAAGAAGCTCGTAGAAAAATACCCTGATTATAACCGTTCAACTCTTCAGACCTTCATCAAATCTGGCTACGTTACGGTTGATGGCAAGGTCGCAACCAAACCAAATACTTTGATCGAAGCTGAGTCAGTAATTGAAATGAATTTGCCAAAAGAATTGACTGATGAGAAAGTTAAAAACGCAGCTATCGAAAAGATGCGCCCAGAAACTATCTATGAAGATGAAAATGTTTTAGTTCTGAATAAGCCATCTGGTCTTTTATCAATGGCAAAAGGCGAATACACCGCCGAGCCAACTCTCGAAGATTACGGCTTGCTCGTACACCGTCTTGACCGTGACACTTCTGGCGTCGTGATCTTAGGTAAAAACGAAGAAACTCAAAAGATGCTTCGTAAGCAATTCCAAGATCGCAAAGCTCACAAGACTTACTATGCCGTAGTTGAGGGTCGTCCAAAACTCGATGAAGCCATGATCGATCTTCCAATGAGCCGCAACATCAAACACCCAACTACCTTTGTAGTTGATGCAAACGGTAAAGCTGCTCAGACCTACTATAAGGTCGTTAAATCAAGCGATAAATACAGTCTCGTCGAACTTCGCCCAACCACTGGCCGCACTCACCAGCTCCGTGTTCACCTTAAATATCTTGGCACACCAATTCTTGGTGACCGTGTTTATGGTACCGCTCCAGCAGATACTGACATGCGCCTTTATCTCCACGCTCACAAGCTTGAGATTACCATTCCAGGTAAAGACGGTAACCACCGCGTAGAATTTGAAGCTCCGATTCCAAAGGAGTTCACTGATGTTCTATAACTCGGATGAAGAGCTAAAGAATATTGTTGATAATGCCGGCACCGCAATTATTTGCGAGAAAAATACTGATGCACTAGT
>CAMZGX010000050.1 GCA_947306585.1 uncultured Candidatus Saccharibacteria bacterium | reverse complement strand
GGTATTCATAAATACACCTATTTCAATAAGGGTCAGATCTCGGTCTGTGTCTCAAGCTTATTGAAGGGTGGTTTTTTAAAGAAAGTTCCAAATGGCAACTCTTGCTTTGATGCCTTTGAACTCACCGAACCTGGTATGGAAATTGCTAAACAAATTGCCAAGAATACCGCTCGTGGCCGCAAAAAGCTCTTTAAAGGCTTCTCAGACGAAGAAGTCGCAAAGGTGATTGAATATCTCAATCGTGTTCTTAAGAACGCTGAAAAATATAACGGCAAAGTCAAATTTGATTAATTTAAGAAAGCTAAAAAAATAGTTCCGCTTAGGTAGGAACTATTTTTTGTGCTTTTGGTGTAGTATGTAAAAGTTGTAAGATTTGTTAGGTCATATACAAACACATGGGATGTTTTTGTATATTTAAATCACAATAATTATTTTGTATGCTATGATAGTATTTTCACTAAAATCCACCAAACTGTCCCTAGTATAATCGTTTAAATTTAAAAAGTCAATACGTTTTATTTAAAATTAAACACTAACTTTATTTTAACACTTTTTCTCTATTTATGCTAAAATAGAAGTATAAATAAAAGGAGATAAAATGCCAACTTGGGTAATCGTAGTCCTAGTTATTGCAGTAGTCCTCTTACTTGCTATCTGGGTCTCATACAACGGATTAGTAAAACTAAATGAGCGTGTTGAAGAAGCTTGGTCTGACATTACAGTTCAGCTCAAACGCCGCGCAGATTTGATTCCAAATCTCGTCGAAACCGTTAAAGGTTATGCAAAACACGAAACTGAAGCCATCAAGCAAGTTTCTGAAGCTCGCGCAAAGATGATGGGTGCACGTTCAGTCGCACAAACCGCTGAAGCTGATAAAAGCTTCATGGGTGCTCTCTCACGCATCATGGCAGTTTCTGAGTCTTACCCAGAACTCAAAGCAGACAAAAACTTCCAACAACTCACAGAAGAGCTCACTGACACTGAGGACAAGGTTCAGGCTGCTCGCCGTTTCTATAACGCTGGTGTAAAAGAATTCAACACAAAGGTAAAACTTTTCCCAACCGTTCTTATTAACAACATGTTTCTTCACTTCAAGGCTCGTGATTACTACGAAGTCGACGAAGAAGAAGCTAAGAGAATCGACAAGGCTCCAACCGTAAAGTTCTCTGACGACGAAAAGAAAGAGAAATAGATAGATGTATAAGCAAATTGCCGCCAATAAGAGAAATACTATCATTATCATGATCGGATTCGTGGTTCTGATCTCTCTTATTGGTGCAGCATTTGCCTATGCTTTCAACGACTGGTACATAACCATTTATGTGTTAGTCGCAGCAAGCATATATTCAATAATCCAATATTTTCTTTCTTCCAGCCTCGCAGTCTTGATGACTGGCGCTAAAGAAATCCAGAAAAAAGATAATCCTCGTCTCTATCGCACGGTTGAGAATCTCTCAATCACCACTGGTCTGCCAATGCCAAAAGTCTATATTATCGACGATTCGGCACCAAACGCTTTTGCGACCGGTCGTGATCCAAAGCATGCAATTGTTGCTGCAACCACTGGCTTGCTTGATATCATGGATGACAATGAATTGACCGCTGTGATGGCGCACGAAATGTCACACGTTAAAAACTATGACATCCGCATCTCAATGATCGTCTTTGGTTTAGTTTGTTTAGTTGGCTATATCTCCGATCTTGGTCTTCGCATGATGATTTATGCTGATAGAAGGGATGATGAAGATCGTTCACCGGTCGGTTTGACTATTACACTTATTGTCTCGATCTTAGCGCCAATCGCAGCTAGTCTTGCTCAACTTGCAATCTCAAGACAGCGTGAATATCTCGCCGATATTTCGGCAGCAAAAATCACCAACTATCCAGAAGGTATGATTTCCGCTTTAAAGAAGCTTGATGAACATGGACGTCCAATGAAGCGTCAAAACACCGCTACTGCATCTATGTATATCAATAACCCAATGAAAAAAGGCTTCTTTACTAAATTATTTAGCACCCACCCACCTATTGAAGACAGAATTGAAAGGCTTGAAAATGCAAAACACAACTTCTAAAAAGAAAAAGGAAAAACTAGGCTTTTTTGCCAACTTAAAACTAAAACGCGCAAAGAACAAAGATAAACGTGCCTTTCGTCGCAATACTAAAGTTCAGCTCCATAAAAGCTTCAAACGTTCATATCGCGAAGATTATCTCAGAAAGACCGAACTCCCAGGTTTATTGTCTCACGCTCACGCAACTTTTAGAATTATTTTTGGTAATTTAAGATTATTCTTGCCTTTAATTATGTTGATTGTGATTGCTAATATTATCTTGGTTGGTCTAATGACCGAAGAATCATACAATACTTTTAAAGACGCACTTGATGAAACTAATGAAAACTTAACTCAGGGCCAACTTGGTAACCTCGGTAAAGCCGGACTACTTCTCATTGGTACCATTACAACCGGTGGTCTTACTCGTGGTATGGGTGAAGTTCAACAAGTCTTTATGATCTTCCTTTTGATTGTCACATGGCTAGTAACGATCTATCTCACACGCCACATCTTAGCAAAGCACGAGATTAAACTCCGCGACGGTCTTTACAATGCTCTCACGCCATTCATTTCAACTTTTTGTGTGCTTGGTATTGTCTTTCTTGATTTAATTCCAATTTTCATTGTCGTCGTGACTTATTCTGCTGCTATCGCTACTGAATTCTTGGCAACACCATTTTATGCTCTCGTCTACTTCATTTTTGCAATGCTTCTAATCTTGCTTTCAGCCTATCTTCTTTCAGGAAGCTTAATGGCAATGATTGCAGTTACTGCGCCGGGCCTTTACCCAATGACTGCTATGAATACTGCAAGCGACATTGTTGCTGGCCGCCGTATTCGTTTCATTATTAGAATTCTCTTCGTCTTCTTGGTGCTTGCTTTGTGTTGGATCGTAGTGATGTTACCAATCATCTTGATTGACTCTGCACTTAAAGCTAATATTGAATGGCTCAGCAGTATTCCATTTGTCTCATTCTTCCTCTTATTTATGACCGTTTTCTCAACTGTCTACATTGCAGTTTACTTCTATCTTTTCTACCGTAAATTATTGGATATGGACTAATGGAAAAACAAGACGCTGAAAAAAGAATTCTTAAACTACGTGAACTAATCAACGATTATCGCTACCATTATCACGTTTTAGATGAATCAACCATGAGTGAGGCTGCTGCCGACTCATTGAAACATGAACTTTCTAAACTTGAGGAGCAATATCCAGATCTCATCACTCCAGATTCACCAACACAACGTGTTGCTGGTCGTCCACTCGATAAATTCACTAAAGTTACACACGAACGTCGCATGATATCACTTGCTGATGTCTTTTCTGAAGAAGAGGTCAGGGAATGGGTAGTCAGAAACTATAAGTTAGTCCCAGCAAACACTAAGTTTGAATTTTTCACCGATATTAAAATGGATGGCCTTGCCATGTCACTCCATTATCGTAATGGCATTTTGGAACGTGCTGTCACTCGTGGTGATGGCTTAGTTGGCGAGGATGTAACTATGAATGTTCGCAC
>CAMZGX010000049.1 GCA_947306585.1 uncultured Candidatus Saccharibacteria bacterium | reverse complement strand
CGTCTACCTTACAGATAAAAAGCGCGGTTCTCATAAAGCTAAACAAATCTAAATATAATTACATAAAAAATCGACCAAAATGCCGAATTAAAAACGTTTTTGGTGGGGGCAGCTGGGCTCGAACCAGCGACCAAGCGGTTATGAGCCGCCTGCTCTAACCACTGAGCTATGCCCCCAGTGATATACCAATAATTATAGCACAAAAAGAACCCCTTTCGGGGCTCTTTTCTGATTGTAAACTGGCGTTACCTATTATTTCTTCTTTGAAAGAGTTAAGAAGCCGTTGCGTGGGTTTTCGTTAACGACACGATCTGCAGGAAGATCACATGGAGTACCCTTGCCGCCGTTCTCAGTCTTAGTGAAGAAGTAGATAGTCTGAGGTTTGCCACCACGAAGAGTAACTTCTGATTTATGTAAGTAGTAAGTGATGCCTTTACTGTTAGTGTGTGTATAGGCCATTGTTTCCTCCTTAGTTTATATATTCTTATCTTAAGACAGGATATACCGGGTGTCAAGGGGTTTTATAGGGGAAAACGACTGTTAACAGGGGTAGACAGGGGTGAAAATGCTTATTTTATAAATATCAAAGCAATCCTTAAAAGCAACCAGGTGATAATTCTAAAGACAATGATTAGAACAATTAGAGCAGAGATTACCATCAGAATACCAGCCGGAGTTGGAGCCCAGACTGGGGAAGCAAAATCATAACGGAACAGAGCTGTATTAGGAATACTAGCGGTAATTTGGCTAGTTATATAATCACTAACTGGGTATTTGTTAATCTCACCAGTCATACAGGCAATAAACTGAGCAGAGTTCCATGCCCAACCATAGCGAATTGCCTGAGGTTGACAAACACTGTTAGCATAGGCATAGACATTACCATTTGGGTTGTTATCCGATATGGTGGCAGCAAGTTCTTGAGCCTGCTTCAAGGCAGCTAGCGCTAAGCGATTGTATTGATGTTCGAGATAAAATGGTCCAGTACCAAAAACCAGCTCAGTCTTACCATTTTTATCAAGGAAATTCATGACCGTATGAGATTCAGTAAAGGATTTTAGTTCCTTAACCTTCTCAGAAATATCTTTAGTGATTTCCTCTTGAGACTTCTGCTCAACTCCTTCTGGAACTTTTCCCTCTTCATCCTCGCCTGCGCGATCAGCTTCTAAGACAGCAGTTTTAAGTTCATTCATCTTCAAATGGTCAAAACGCAAAAAGGTGGCTGTCATGAACAGGAGAGGAATTAGCACCAAAATTAAATGCCAAGTGCGAATTGATTTTAAGAAATTCAAAAGGTGATTCTTGCGTTTTTCAGCAGTATCTTCCTTAACACGTTTTTTCCAGAAACCACCCATATTAGATTAATTATACCACATTTCAAGCAAAGATCTGACGGAGCCATGCATCCGCAGGACCAGCAGTCATAAGTAAAATCAAATACCCCTCATCACGAAGATTTTTAATACGCCTTGCTAAATCTTCATTCATCTCAGCAGCCTCAGCAATGCCTGGATCAGCAAGGTTCTCGATAAAGTCTGCTGGAGACAAAACTGCCAACTCTGGATTTTCGCGAGTCAAATAAGTTGGAAGCCAAAATACTTTGATTGCCTTTTCAAACACATTTTTATAACCGTCTTTAACTTCGTGTTGGCGAGTATTTTGATGAGGCTCATAGATAGCCACCACACCTCTTCTACCTAGGTTCTCAGCCTCTTCATTTGCAATTTCGATAGTTGCTTCAATTTCTTCTGGATGGTGAGCATAATCTGAATAGACGCCTTCTGTAATTTTTTCAAAACGACGGCCGACACCAGGGAATTGATTCAAACATTCAATAATCTGTTCGTCGGTTTTTGTATCGCCGACCATTTCCCTGATTGCTTTCATAGCAGTAGTAGCATCTTCACGACGAGCTTTTCCAGCTAGTTTCAAAAGTGGATCTATTTCCCCGCCACGGATAATTTTCTCGGACTGAGATTCAAATTGAGCAAAGGCAGCTTTATAGTCTTCTTCAGTTTGATAGATATCTGGATGATCATAAGATACAAAAGTAATACATGAAAGCCATGGATGAAATTTAAGGAAGTTGCGGTCATATTCATCAGCTTCATAAATAAAGAATTGGTCACCATGTTCATATTTTCCAGATTCAGCAAAACCTAGGGTTGTACCAACCAAGTATGCTGCTGGGATACCGAGCTTTTTAGCCGCCCAAACAATCATTGAGGTAGTAGTGGTTTTACCGTGCGTACCCGCAACAGCAACCATTTTAAGGCCGAGTTCTTTAACTAAAAATTCAATAAATTCATCACGCTTAGTACATTTAACGCCCTTAGCTTTAGCTGCTACCAATTCCGGGTGATTCTTAGGAAGGGCAGAGGTATATACAAACCAATCAATTTTTTGTTTTTCAAAAAATGATCCGTCTTGATTTCCGATTTCAAATTCAATGTTAGCTTTTTCAAGTTCTGGGACAATTGGTCCAGCATTTCGATCTGAGCCATAGACATTATGGCCAGCTTGCTTCGCCATTAAAGCGAGTGGACCCATTCCGGTTCCAGAGATTCCAGAAATATAAATATTCATAGCTTTATTTTAGCACATCAAAACCGGTTTCGGTGTTTAGGGCATGTTCGATATGATTAACCGCAATCTGAGGGATTGGCAGGGCATAATTAACCGACTTAACTTTTCCCTCAAAATTTACGCCGCCTGGCAAGCTTGCTTCAAGTCCACCAATGTCATCACCGCGTTCAAAAATTTCAATCTCAATTTCGTCATTTTTAGAACGAATTAAAATGCCCGAATCATATTCTTCATCGAAAAATTTTTTCTTCAATTCTTCGACTGACAAATTTCCAGCTAATTGATGGTCGATGCCGATAACATTAAAAGCATCATTAAAATAGCCGTGAATGGTCTTAGAATTTTCAGTATCATCGTGAGAGAAGAGAACAGAAAGTGGGCGTTCCATTCCAGATTTACTGGTTCTGGAGTCACCCATATAGCGAATAAAACCAATCGAAAGTGCTTCAATAAAACCCGGGGTTATAGCCTCGAATTTTTCCGAAAGGACACCATTATTAAAGTAAGGTTTAATCATTTTTAGCTTTAATTAACTTCATTTCGACATCAATAACAGAGAGAATATCCGCTTTGGTTGAACCGCGAGAAAGGTCGGAAACAGGGGAGTTGAAACCTTGTAAAATTGGGCCAGCTGCGACGTATCCACCAAATTGCTCGATAGCCTTATAAAGAATGTTGCCAGAATTTAAATCTGGGGCGATCAATACATTGGCGCGACCAGCTACGGTTGAACCTGGAGCTTTCTTGTTACCAATCTCTTCATTAATTGCAGTATCAAGTTGTAATTCACCATCAATTGCAATTTCTGGATATTCAGCATGGATACGATTTACGACATTGCGGATGCGATCGATCGAATCATCACTACCCCCAGAACCAAGAGTAGAGAACGAAAGCATTGCTACGCGTGGTGATTCAGATAGGACAGCCTCAGCGGTTTCATAAGTTTGAAGCACGATATCATAGAGCATGTGTTCGTCTGGATTCTTACATGCTGCAGCATCGCCGAGTACAATAGTTTTGTCACCTTTTGATAAGACAAAGCTAGCTGAAAAAGTCTTTTTAAGTGGGCGACCGGTCACGTTGCTGTATTCAGTTTTTCCAGTATCACGAACACCGATATATTCACGACAAGCGAGAATTACGTCACGACTAGTATAATCAATACCCGCAATCATTGCATCGGCTTCGCCACGGGTTACTTTATTGCAAGCCTCTTCAAGAGATTCAGCCGTTACGGCTT
>CAMZGX010000048.1 GCA_947306585.1 uncultured Candidatus Saccharibacteria bacterium | reverse complement strand
ATTCATCTTATTGATATAATAGGGCAACTGGTTCATCGCTGCATAAGCCATGAGCGAACAAAGATAATGCTCGGCCAGCGCATAGCTGCCTGCATTCTTTGCCATACTCAGCAATTGTTCTGCACTGATCCTGACACCATCGTGCCAGATGTAATCTTTCTCATTATTATCTATTTTCTGTCTCATTTTGATTTCAGTTAGTGAGATCAGAATAGGCCTATCTTTTCCCGGTTTCTACTTATTCGAGGCGCAAAGTTAATGAGAATCAGCGAAACAAAAGCAAAATAAAATGCGACTTTACGATACTCAAAAACGGAGTATCACAAAGTCGCATAAATTGTTATAAAGTCGCATTTTCCGGAGGGTTATATCTTCCTGAATTCCTCCACCATCCGATCAAAAGTGCTATTATTCTTATATGTATTGCAGTCTTTTTGCTTCAATCTGAAGAATGAGGATCTTAGACTGGAACTTAGTTTGAATTCACTGACTATCTCTGGCCATGACAGAACGATAACCCCGGCCTTATAGGCTGCAGCAAGGGGCATGAATATGAATTGAGGCTTTGTCTTACCCTTCATGTATTTCTTGATTAAGGCAATGATTTTGTCGCTTTTCTCTGGATTACAAACACAAGATCTAAAGTCAACGGGAGGAGTTTGTTTTTTCTTCTTTTCATAGCTCTTTAGATCTTTATCCGTGATTTTCTTATACTTCTCGGCCTTCTTATACACTTTCAGCATATGCTGTAACCAATCCTTGGCGTCGGGGTCGTTCTTGTCGCATAGCGTCATGCTAATAGAGATGCCGCGTCCCTTAAAGCTGGTGTTCAGGGCATTGCCTAATACTTCCGCTACTTCCGCACTACTCTTAAAGGCATTATCATATCCCCATACCAGAATGTAAGGCGACGATACTGTCAGGCTAACCACTACTGTGCAATGCGGGAATTGCATTCGCTTCTTCAGACTCCAGTGCGATTTATCCACACCGGCGTTGCGCTCATACCCGAACTTAAATACACTCACTACACCATCGAGTTCCGGAATCCACATGTATTCATGCTTATAGTCCAGATTGCTCTTAGCGCTGGTGAATACAAACCTGTCTTCTCTAAGGTAGTCCTCAATCATCACCGTCTCGAGGGCTACCTTTGGCCTCAATGGCGGCCGTCCTCCCAACTCCAGCTCGCCACTGGCAAACTGGTACCTGTAAATGTCATAATTGACGTTCATCATAACTTTTTTGTTTTAAAATAATTAGTTCCCAAGATGTTTGTTCATCCTGAGGTAAATTTGCACGTATTCAACTAACTGGTCGCCGCTCGGCACTATGGGACGCTTGCCTAAGCAAGAATTTGCGACCACCTCTGCTGACTGGTCACAAAATGTGACCGGTTCTAAGTTATCACAATTTGCGATAACCTCATCATTTTTCTTATTATTTTTTTTCTTTGCCATTGAATTTCAATAATTTACAACCATTTCTGGCTTGAGTTCGTATTTTATCAATGGCTAATCAATTACTTTCGGCTTGCAAAGGTAGTGAAAACCGAGCGAAATACAAAAATAATAATGGGTTAATTTATATTGCCAGGGTGCAAAAACCCCGTCCTGAACTTAATCAGAACGGGGCGAATGGTTTACATGCCCATGCAACTCGTAGTGCCGAGGGCGGTGATGATGGCTGTTGCGATTGATGCGATGATCTGCAACGCCCATTTAAGTGTTTCTTTCTTAGTCATAGTATGAATGATTTAAAGGTTTAACTTAATTCCCCTCCTCCAACGAGGAGGGGAATCTTGGTTTAATCTCCCGTACCTGCAGGTGCCTCCTCGTGGGTGGCGGTCGCATAGGAGGCGATGGGAATCTTCTCCTGATACTTTACCTTCTTGCCGTTAACGGTCTTCTCTTTCGAGCTGACCACGTAGGCGCTCTTGAAGGTGCACTCCTTCTTCAGGGCTCGGCTGGTCAGCGCATCACCCTTGGTGTTCTCAGGGGTAAAACGCAGATGCACACCGGCAATCAGGTTGTCGAGACCTACGTTGAGACTTCCCTCTACCGAGTCTACCACCTTGGTGCCATCGCTCTCGATAACTGGGGTGAACGTTCCAAAGCCATCCAGCTTCACGGGTTGGCCCTGAACGGCCATCTCCTTCAGACATACCACGATGTTCTGCAGCACCAGTACTGCCATCGGGTAGTCTACGAGCTTGCCGTGCTCACTCAGGTGACGGGCAAAACCCTTCAGGTTCAGAGGCTCCTTCGTGTCGGCCTCGGGGTAGTACTTACCGTAAGCGGCGTTGTACTTGTTCTGGTTTCTACGCAGATTCACAGAAAATGCAATTACTTCACTTGCCATAGTTCTAAAAATTTGATTTAAGGATTAAACAATAATTTAAATTTCTTTCAATGTAATTAAGTCGGTACCAATTTCTCAATTACGATGCAAGGGAAGTGCAAGTCGCGCTCGACCTATGGTCGCTTGGCTAGTCCAAGAATGCAGAGCTAAGCTTGCTTAATCTATGCTGAGACGCAGCCTTCACTCGTACTCGCCAACTTCTTGTTTGCGAGTACAAAGGTACAACTTTTTTCTGAAACTACCAAATATTTTCGCAAATTTTTTTATATTTTTGAAAAATAATTTTTCTCCGACTAAACTCCTCTTTTAAATTTTTTAAAGCCAGATTTTCCTCCGTGAAAAGGGGTCAAAGGGTCAAAGGGTCAAACAGAAAGCGAGCCGGTGAACAATCTACATAATTAGACCTCTCCCCCTTTCTCCCAAACCGTTTTGACCCTTTGACCCCTTGACCCTTTTTTGGGGCGTTCATAAAAAAAGTTAAAGTCCAAACCTATGCAATAATTTTGCACACCTTTTTTGTATCTTTGCAGCGACATCATCTTTTAATAAGTATGGCAAAGAATCTATTAAACAAGTATGTATGGTTAGTAGAGACCATCTACAAGGCAAAGCGAATTTCCTTTGAGGAGATAAATCGTCGCTGGTTGGACAATGACATGAGCGAAGGAAAACCCTTGTCCATCAGAACATTCCATAAATGGCGTAATGTTATAGAGGAGATGTTTGGCCTCATCATCGAGAACGAGAATGGTGGCCAGTATCGCTATTATATTCAGAATGATGATGAACTGAAAAGTGGATCTATGCGTAGTTGGCTTTTCAATACGCTAACAGTTAGTAACCTAATGATGGATAACGTAAGCATTAAGGATAAGATTCTGTTTGAAGAAATACCCGATGGCGAGCAATATCTTCCAGATATTCTTGAAGCACTGAAGAAGAACCTAATGATTGGCATGACCTATCAGAGTTATACACGCGACGAGGCCTACACATTTGAGGTGGAACCCTATTGCCTGAAAGCTTTCAAGCAGCGTTGGTATTTGGTAGGCCGTAGCCCTTATAAAAATATGATTATGATCTACTCTTTGGATCGTGTTAAATGGTTGGGATTAACCGATAAAAACTTCAAGTATCCTAAGAGCTTCAATCCTGAGGATTTTTTTGATGATTGTTTTGGAATTATTGCAGATCAAAAGATAGGTGTTGAAACCGTTAAGTTCAAGGTATCTGCAGGGCAGGCCAATTATCTTCGTAGCCTGACACTCCATCAGACGCAGAAGGAGATTGAACGGACAGATGAATATAGTATCTTTACCGTCAGACTTCGCCCTACTTTCGATTTTCGTCAGGAGATCCTTTCGCAAGGATGCGACATTGAGGTTTTGAAACCCAAATGGTTTCGCGACGAGGTGGCAGAGATATCCAAACACATGTGGAACAAATACAAGGATGACAAATGAGAGACTTTGCTGCAATAGATTTTGAGACAGCCAATAACGAGCGAACCAGTGTTTGTTCCGTGGGTGTGGTCATCGTGAGAGATGGCGAGATTGTGGATTCATTCTATTCTCTGATTCAGCCAGAGCCCAACTATTATAATTATTGGT
>CAMZGX010000047.1 GCA_947306585.1 uncultured Candidatus Saccharibacteria bacterium | reverse complement strand
AAATTCTGGCAAGCAACCCGTGACTTCATGAACGCTCATGGCTTTATTGAAATCAACACCCCAATTCTTGAACACACTACTGGTGGTGCTGACGCAACTCCATTCACCACCCACATCAACGCTTATGACGAAGACATGTATCTCCGTATTTCTCATGAGCTTCCATTAAAGCGTCTTCTTGGTGCTGGCTTTGAGAAAGTTTATGATATCGGCCCACGTTTCAGAAACGAAGGTGTTGATGATGAACACCTCCCAGAACATATCGCATTTGAGTCTTATGCTGCTTACGAAAACTACGAAGACGGCATGAAGCTCTATGAAGAAATGATTAAATATGTCGCTAAAGAAACCTGGGGAACTTTAAAGTTCCACGTTGGCGGTTTTGATATCGATCTCGACTGCGAATGGCCACGCGTCAAATATGCCGATCTCCTCATGGAGAAATTTGGTGTTGATGTTTTTAATCCAGACAAAGAACAACTAAAACGTATTCTTAAAGAAAACAACGTCGAACTTTCCGGCGAAGTTTCAACTGCCCGTATGATCGACAACGTTTGGAAGCTTATCCGCAAGAACTCTGGTGGTCCATACTGGCTCATTCACGAACCAACAACCTTAAGCCCACTCGCTAAGGTTGATCCAGAACATCCAGAAGTCACCCAACGCTTCCACCCAATTATCGCTGGTACCGAAATGGGTAACGGTTACTCAGAGCTCAACGACCCACTCGATCAGCTCGCTCGTTTCAACGAACAACAACCTATGCGTGATGCTGGTGACGACGAAGCACAAATGCTCGACATGGACTTTGTAGAAATGCTTGAATATGGTATGCCACCTGCATGTGGTTGGGGTAACTCTGAACGTAACTTCTGGCTCCTTGAAGGAGTTCCAGGTCGCGAAGGTGTCCCATTCCCACTTATGAAGCGTCGTGATGGAAATGAAACTAAAAAAGAGGAGGAATAATGCTAGATATTAATTTCATCAGAGAAAATACTGAACTCGTCGAAAAATCAGCAAAAGAAAAAGGCTACAAAAACGTCAACATCAAAGAACTCTTAAAACTCGACGATGAACGCAAGGAAGCTTTAAAAGTTGTAGAAGATCTCAGAAAAGAACGCAACGAAACTGCTGCAAAGATGAAAGGCGGCAAACCTTCAGATGACCTTATTAAAAAAGGTAAGGAAATCAAGGAAAAACTTGCTACTGAAGAGAAAATTCTTGAAGAAGCTGAATCAAAGCTCAAAGACGGTCTCAAAGTTGTTCCAAACATCATTTTCGAAGATGTACCTCTAGGTCCTGAAGAAAACTCTGTTGAAATTAAGAAATGGGGTGAACCAAAAGCTACTGGCGTTGATCACCTCGATTTCGCAACCAAGAAAGATTGGGTCGATTTCGAACGTGGCGCTAAAGTTGCTGGTGCTAAATTCTACTACACTAAAGGCGGCCTCGCTCTCCTCGAAAATGCTCTTCTTCAATTCGGTCTTAAGAAAGTTACCGAACACGGTTTCACTTTCATGTATGTTCCAGACATGGTCAGCTCACGCGTCCTCGAAGGCTGTGGCTTCAACCCACGCACTTCAGACCAATCTGATGAATATTACATCGAAGGCGAAGATCTCGCTATGATCGCAACCGCTGAAATGCCACTCACTGGCTATCACATGGATGAAATTATCGACGAAAAAGACCTTCCAAAGTTCTATGCTGGCTATTCTGCATGTTTCAGAAAAGAGGCTGGTGCTTACGGCAAATACACCCGTGGTCTCTTCCGCGTCCACCAATTCAACAAGCTTGAGATGTATTGTTTCTGTCTCCCAGAACAATCAAAAGAAATCCATGAGAAAATCCTCGCTGTTGAGGAAGAAATCTGGCAAGAGCTTAATATCCCATACCACATCATTAACATCGCTGCTGGCGACCTCGGTGCACCTGCTGCTAAGAAATACGACCTTGAGTATTGGAGCCCAGTCAACCAGAAGTACCAAGAGCTTACTTCATGTTCTAACTGTACCGACTTCCAGGCTCGCTCAGTCAACTGTCGCGTCCGCCGCAAAGATGGTACAATCGAATTCGTTCACACTTTGAACGGTACCGCAATTTCACTTGCTCGTACTATGGTTGCAGTGCTTGAGAACTATGCTAACGAAGACGGTACCTTTACTGTCCCAGAAGCCCTCAAACCATATCTTGGCAAAGATGTTTTATAGTTTTATAATATAGATATAAGGAGTCATATGATTGAAAAAATTGATATCAGCGGCAGCAATTATAAGCCAGAAGAAAGCTTCAAAAAATACGCTACCAAGCGTATCGGTAAACTTGATCGCTATCTCCCACGTGGCAACAAAAAAGATGTCGTTGCAAAAATTGTCGTTACTGAAGTAAACCGTGCTCACGGCAACAAATACGAAATTTCCGCAAATCTCGAAATCCCTGGCGGCAAAGTTATCTCTGCAAAAGATGAATGTTCAAACGTTTTTGCTGGCATTGATATCCTCGAAGCTAAATTGACCGGCCAAATTCGCCGTTTCAAGATCGAGTCAAATCCACATCTTCGCAAAAATCCACTTAGCATTTTTAGACGCAAGAAATAATCCTTATCTCTTTATTTAAAGATAAGACTGTGCTAGAATAAAAGAATAATATTACCCTGACTTTTGGAGGTTCTGACTGTGATGTCGAAAAAAGAGAAGAAAATTAAAGAGAAAAAACCAACGGACAAACTTGCTGATAAAACCTTGATGACCAAGATTCTTCAAGGCATCTTTGGTGATGCTCAGAAAAAGACTTTGGTTCGCTATGCTAAAAAAGCAATCGAAATCAACAATCTCGAGGCTAAATATCAGAAAATGTCTGATAAAGAACTTGCTGAACAAACAGAAGTTCTTAAAAAGAAACTCGCTAAACTCACAAAGTCAGAACAAAACAAAGCAGTCAAAGCAGCTGTTGAAGCTAAAAAAGATAAAAAAGCTGCTAAAAAGTCAGGTAAAAAAGCTCTTATTAAAAAGTCTGAAGACAAAGTTCTTGATGAACTTCTCCCAGATGCATTCGCAATCGTTCGTGAAGCAACCAACCGTAAGCTCAAAATGCGTCACTTCGACGTTCAGCTCATCGGTGGTATGGCACTCCATGAAGGCAACGTCGCCGAGATGAAGACTGGTGAAGGTAAAACCCTCGTCGCTCTTCTTCCAAGCTACCTCAACGCTCTTACTGGTAAGGGTGTCCATGTTGTTACCGTCAACGATTACCTCGCACAACGTGATGCCGGCTGGAACGGTCCAGTATTCGACTTCCTCGGCATGACCGTAGGTGTTATTATTGCTGAAGCAAGCTTTATTTACGATAAGAATTACGAAAACGAAGAACACGATGATGAGCGTTTCCGCCATCTCAAACCATGCTCACGTAAGGAAGCTTACGCAGCTGATGTTACTTATGGTACCAACAACGAATTCGGTTTTGACTACCTCCGTGATAACATGGTTAACGAGGTTCAATATCTTCGCCAACGCGAACTTAACTTCGCCATCGTAGATGAGGTCGACTCCATCCTTATTGATGAAGCTCGTACTCCACTTATCATTTCAGCTCCAGCTGGTGATAACCCAGATTCTTACTATCAATTCGCAAAAATCGCTGCTCAACTCGGTCCAGACGATTATGTTCTTGATGAAAAACGCCGTTCAGTCACTCTTACTGACGCTGGTATCGACAAAGTCCAAGGCATTCTTGGCATCGATAACCTCTACTCAAGCGAGAACACCCGCCTCGTCTACCACATGGATCAGGCTCTTCGTGCAGAAGTTGTCTTCAAACGTGATAAAGATTACGTCGTCACCAACTCTGGCGAAGTTATCATCGTCGACGAACACACTGGTCGTCTCATGCACGGCCGTCGTTACAACGAAGGTCTCCACCAGGCTATCGAAGCTAAAGAAGGTGTTGAAGTTAAAGAAGAATCACAAACTCTCGCTACTATTTCATTCCAGAATTTCTTCCGTCTCTACCACAAACTTTCTGGTATGACCGGTACTGCCTTTACTGAAGCAGAGGAATTCCAACAGATCTACTCCCTCGATGTAGTTCAAATTCCACCTAACC
>CAMZGX010000046.1 GCA_947306585.1 uncultured Candidatus Saccharibacteria bacterium | reverse complement strand
AAGTTGGCAAAACTACTGCAAAAGAATACAAGAAAGACCTAAAGAAGCTCATTAAATACCTCGAAGGCGGCAGGAAAGATCTTTTGAAACAAATTGAAAAAGAAATGAAATATGCTGCAGCTGAAGGCAAATACGAAGAAGCTGCGAAACTTCGAAACCAGTTATTTGATCTTCAGGGATTAAGAAAGAAGATTGTCTTTTCTGATAAAGAATTCATGAGCATTTCTCAGGATGAAGCTTTGAAGCAGTTGAAGGAACTTTTAAACCTCAAAGAAGTGCCAAAGCGCATTGAAGGCTATGATATTTCACATCAATCTGGTCAGGATGTGGTTGGTTCAATGGTGGTATTTATAAATGGTGCTTCCGATCGTGCTGAATATCGAAAGTTTAAGCTTCGTAATCAGAAGAATGACGATACTGGTAATATGCGAGAGGTGATTGAGCGCCGTCTCAAACATGATGAGTGGGCTTATCCTGAGCTTGTAATCTTAGATGGTGGCGAAGGTCAGATTAACGCCGTGAAAGATTTACTGAACGAAAAGGGAATCCCAGTAATTGGCCGCAATAAATCTGGCGATCATACTAGAAATGCTAAGGTGGTAATCGTCATCCCAACTGCAACTGGAATTGAAAAAGTTGAGGTTAACCCAAATTCTCATGTTGCTAAATTAATTGCTCGTATCGATGAAGAATCTCACCGTTTTGCGATCACCTACCATCGTTTATTAAAACGTAAGAGTATGCTAAAATAATCCTTATGATAAAAAATCAGATTTTTGTTTTTATGCTACGATGGCTCATTTCGAGCGCAGGTATGTGGTTAGTAATTAACCTTTTTGGCTCAATTGATGCAAACGTCTCGGGCGGCGTTTGGCTTTATGTAGTGGCTGGCTTAGTTTTGTCACTCGTAAACTCAATTGTACGTCCACTTGTAACCTTACTTAGCCTACCAATGATCATTTTGAGCATGGGTGTCTTTACAATCTTAATTAATATTGCCATGATGGCTCTAACAATTTGGATTCTTCCAGGCGTTCACATTGATCTGATCGGTGCAGTACTCGGCACTCTTACGATTTCAGTTCTAAACGGTCTAGTAAACCTCATAGTTCCGTCTAGACAACCAGAATAAAATCGACTATAATAAAACTATGAATTTGGGAAACATTTTAGAAACAGCGACTATTATTTCTGCCATTTTGAGCGTACTTTTAATTCTCTTGCAACAACGCGGTGCATCTCTTGGTGCAGGCTTTGGCTCTAACGGAGAACTTTATACTACTCGTCGCGGTCTTGATAAATCACTCTTTAATGCAACCATCGTCTTTGTAGTTATCTTTATTGTCTCGATCTTAGGTTTACTCTTAATTCCGGAGTAAAAATGAAACGAAATCTAAGTAGTGGGCAAAAAATCGTAAAGAAGGTTACGCATCTCTCGAAAAAAGCGGGAGAGGCAACTATTGAGCACGTCGAAGAAAATATTATCGACCGTTTTTCCCACATTCGCATGGTACGCCTTCTGATTCTTGAATGGGCTTTATTGGTCGCTACTATCATTATCTTCGCTGGTATCCAAGCTTATTGGTATACTGATTCCTATGCAACTGAAACTTATAAAGATGGCGGAACCTACATTGAGGCAACTCTCGGTGAAGTAAAAACCTTGAATCCACTCTACGCTTCGACTAACTCTGAGAAAACGATCTCAAAGCTACTCTTTGCTACACTTTCAACTCCAGATTATTCTGGTCACTCTGGTCTTTACCTTGCTAAAAGTATCACTAGGGATGATTCAGCAAAGAACTGGACCGTAAAACTTCGCGATAATTTAAGATGGTCTGATGGTCAAGCTCTCACGAACGAAGATGTGGTTTTCACTGTAAATTTGATTAAAAACCCACTCGTTAAATCAAACTACGATTCAAACCTCGCTGGTGTGACCGTCGAAGAAGACGAAGAGAAAAACTTAGTCTTTAAGTTATCAAATGCTAACGTCTACTTTGAATCTGCGCTTGATTTCCCAATCTTGCCAAAGCATATTCTTGAAGACGCAAAGCCAGATCTATTGCTTGAGCATGCTTTTTCAATGAAGCCAGTTTCATCTGGTCCATTCGAGTATAACCACACTCAGACTATCGGTAACCTCGGCGAAAAATCGATCTTCTTGAAGGCTAACCCAGATTATTATAAAGGTACCCCAAAGAATGATTCATTCATCGTTCACGCCTTTGTCCAGTCAGAAGATATTATTAATGCTCTCAACAATGGAACTATTACCGGTACCGCAGAGCTTAATGCTAATGACATTGAGAAAGTCAGCCTCGCAAACCTTGCTGAGCGTGAGACTTCTTTAAATTATGGTACTTTTGCTTTCATTAACATTGAACGTCTTGATGATAAAGACCTTAGAAAAGCTCTCCAGCAAGGAATTAATATGAATAACGTTCGTAGCGTTCTTCATGGTGAACGTGCATTAAATTATCCAATCCTTGAGTCTCAAGTTGATAATCTTGAATTTCCAGAATTACCAAAGCTCGATACTAATACTGCTAAGAAAACTATTAAAGATATTCTCGCTAAGAACGATAACCTTAAAAAGACCGGTATTAATATCGTAACTGTTAAATCTGGCTATCTTCCAGAAGTAGCCGAGAAACTAGCAGAGGAAATTAGATCACTTGGTATTGATGCTGTCGTCACACCATATGAGCAGGGCCGTGACTTCGTCTTAAATGTATTGTCTCAGCGTAACTATGACATTTTAGTCTATGAGATTGGTCTTGGTGATACTCCTGACCTCTTCCCATATTATCACTCAACCGAGGCTTCACAGAGTGGCCACAACCTTAGCAACTATCGCAATGCAATCGTTTCCGACCTTGTCTTGTCGTCAAGAAGTACTACTAATGAAGAACTTAGAAATAAGAAGTATGAAAAGTTCCTTAACTACTTCGTCGACGATGTTCCAGCCCTTGGTATTTACCAAACAAACATGAATTATGTTTCAAATAAGAACGTGCGCACTTATTCACAAGAAAATCATCTCGTCACCGCTACAGACCGTTTGATGGATGTCGAGCGTTGGAGTGTAGAAAAAACAACAAAAAACCGCACTCCATAACAGGGTAAAAACAGATAAAAAATCCTGTGGAAAACACAGGATTTTTTGATACTTAAAATTCTTAAATCTAGCCGCAAAGCTATTGACATAATTTTGCTTAAGTTTATAATAGGAAGTAGCTTAGGTCATATCAAAAGCAAAACAAGAATAAAAATTAAACAAAGGAATACAAAAATGACGAAGTCAACAAAAATCATTGCTGCGCTTGGTGTTGCAGCAGGTCTTGGCATCGCAGCTCTTCCAGCAGGTGCAATTTTCGCGGAAACATCTATTAGCCCATGGCCAATGGCTTACGATGGTCACACAACAGAAGATGTTACTGTTAAACTCACCATTGATGAAGCAATTGCAATTGGCGTAGATAAGAGTGAATGTGAAGGTACTGGTAGCGCAGCTAACGGTCACTTTACCCTTAAGGATACCGGTACATGTGCAATGCATGTTGCTGGTGGCACAAACGGTACTAAAGGTGTTATCGTTACTGAAAAAACAAAAACTGACGCAACTGACTATCTTAAGTTAGCTGGTTCTACTACTAAGACTGCTCAAAACTCAATCAATGCAGTTGACGCAGCTCCAAACACAACTGATGGTGGTTGGACAATCAATGGTGGTCTTCTTGTTAACCACGCTACAAGCTCAACTCCAGCAAATGTTATGGTAACTCAAGGCGCAAAGCAAGTTGAAATCCCAGTAACTTATAGCTTCGCAACTCGTGGTGATCAGGAAGCTGGTGTTTACTCAACCCAGATTACTTACACTGTCACTTCAAATAACGCAGCTGTAGCTGAGGGTGGCATTAACAACGCATCAGCGGTTTACCCACCATCAAACTAATGAGTTGGTTTATAAAGAACCCCCATTGGGGGGTTCTTTTTTATTATTTATTTACTTGACTTTTATTCGTTTTTGGGGTAATATATCTTCATGCACCTGTGGTGAAATTGGTATACACGCTACCTTGAGGTGGTAGTGGCCTTACGGCTGTGCTAGTTCGAGTCTAGTCAGGTGCACCAAACCTAGTTCTGTTCTTAAGAGCCTGGTTAAAGACGTTTTCAAGAGGTT
>CAMZGX010000045.1 GCA_947306585.1 uncultured Candidatus Saccharibacteria bacterium | reverse complement strand
ATAAGCAGAAAGTTGGCCAGGTCGCAGCAGAAATCCGCGCCCTCAAGAAACCTGAGCCATACAAGGGTAAAGGTATTAAGTACGCTGATGAATTCATCGTACGTAAGGCTGGAAAGGCAGGTAAGAAATAATGAAAGCTGAATATCGTGCAAATCGCACTCGCGCTAAAATTCATGGCACTGCTGAACGCCCACGTCTTACTGTAAAGATCAGCAACTTACATATTACCGCACAGGTCATCGATGATGACGCAAAGAAAACCTTAGCATACGCAACAACTGTTGGTTCAAAGCTTAAAGGCACAAAGACTGAAAAATGTGCTGAAATCGGTAAAGAAATCGCAGCTAAAGCTAAGAAAGCTAAAGTTTCTAAGGTAGTCTTCGACCGTGGTGCTAAAGCTTATGCAGGCCGTCTCTCTGCTCTCGCAGACGCAGCTCGCAAGGAAGGATTGGAGTTCTAATATGGCAGACAAAACCTCAGAACCACGTGTTATTAACAAATCTGGAACTTTAAAGATGACCGATAAGGTCGCAGCTACTAAAGAAGCTCGTGACATGTCAGGTCGTCCAATGCGCCGCAACAATCGCCGTGATCGCGTTAAAGCTGACGCAGCTCCAAAGGAATTCGAAGAAGTAACAATTAACATCGATCGTGTTTCACGTACAGTTGCTGGTGGACGCCGTATGCGTTTCAAAGCACTCGTTGCTATCGGAAACAAGAAAAACAAAGTTGGTGTTGGTTGTGCTAAAGGTAACGATGTTACTACTGCAGTCGCAAAAGCAACCGCAAAAGCTAAGAAGAATATGATTACCTTCGCTATGGATGGTGAAACTATCTGTCACGAAGTTGAAACTAAGGTTACAGGTGCAGACGTTCTTATGAAGCCAGCAGCTCCTGGTACCGGTATTATCGCTGGCGGTGTTGTTCGTTCAATCATCGGTCTTACTGGCATCAAGAACCTTATTTCAAAGTCACTTGGCTCAACAAACAAGGTTAACATTGCTTACGCAGTTGTCGAAGGCCTCCGCCAACAAGTTCCTCGTGAAAAGTGGAATACTACAGCTACTAAAAAAGCTGCAAAGAAGGAGACTAAGTAATGAAATACAACGATCTCACTGTTAACAAGAATACCCGCCCAACACGCGCAGGTCGCGGCATCTCAGCTGGACTTGGTAAAACTGCTGGTCGTGGTACCAAAGGTCAGAAATCTCGTACTGGTCATCGCAAGATGCCAGCAGGCTTCATGGGCGGCCAACGTGCAATCATGCAGGCTATTCCAAAGCTCAAAGGTTTCAAGTCACTTCACGCTAAAGCTGAAGTCGTCTACACTGACACTTTGAACACTCTTTCAGGCGATGTTGACAACTTTGTACTTGCTGAAAACGCTCTTATCAACAGCCCATTCAACAAAGTAAAAGTTATCCTTCGTGGTGAAGTCACTGCAAAGATTAATCTTAAGACTCAATTTGCTTCAAAGACAGCAGTTGCTGCTATCGAAAAAGCAGGTGGTAAGTTTGAAAAAGTAAACGTTCCACAAAGAGCTAAGAAATCAGAGAAATAAGTCTCAATACTTATAAAAAGTCGTCTAGCAATAGGCGACTTTTTGTGATATCATAGAAGAAGATATATTTACAGAGAGGCTATTTTAATGCATTTTAAGACCATTTTTAAATCATTCAAAAATAAAGACATGCTAAAGAGAATCGGAATCGTTCTTGGTATTCTTGTTGTTTATCGTTTCTTAGCACACATTCCAGTACCAATGGGTGATGCCACAACCTTCAAAGACGCAATGGCAAACCTTATTTCAAAGTCTGATTTCGGAAACTTCATTAACCTCATCTCTGGTGGTGGTCTTGCAAACTTCTCTGTAATCTTAGTTGGTATGTCACCATACATTACCGCATCAATCGTCTCTCAGCTTATGACTAAAGCAATCCCTCGTCTCGAGGAACTCTCTGAAGATGGTGAAACTGGTCGCCGCAAGATCAATCAATGGACTCGTATTCTTTCAGTTCCACTCGCAATCGTTCAATCAATCGCTTACTGTTATATTCTTTTCCAGTCAATGGGTTCATACTCAACTACTGCATTCACACCAACCTTCCACGATTGGTTTATGGCTGTAACTGCAATGTCTGCAGGTTCGATTATCTTAATGTGGCTCGGTGAGCTTATTACTGAACAGGGAATCGGTAACGGTATCTCAACTATCATCTTCCTTTCAATCGTTTCTCAATTCCAAGCAACTGCAACCCAACTCGGTTCAGCATTGTTTGATACTTCAAGTGGTACCCTCAGCCTCTTTGGCTGGCTTAACCTCCCAGTAAACCCAACTGTTTTCTGGATTCTCTTAGGCTTCGGTATCGCTCTTATCATTGCCTTCTACTTCCTCGTTAAGGTCAATGAAGCACAACGCATTATCCAAATTAACTATGCAAAACGTGTTCACGGTAACCAAGAATACGGTGGTATTAAATCAATCCTCCCAATCAAATTGATTGCTGCAGGTGTGATCCCAGTTATCTTCGCAACTGCATTCCTTTCACTCCCAGCACTCGTTGGCCAATTCATGACCTCAGCAGATGCAAACAACGAAGTTGGTAAAGCTCTCGTTAACGTCTTCACTGCTCCAAGTTCACAGAACTTCTCAAGCATGTACCCAGACGGTATTAACGCACAATGGTTCATTTACCCAGCACTTTACTTCGTTCTCGTAGTAATGTTCACCTACTTCTATACTTCAATTATCTTCAATACTAAAGAAATTGCAGATAACCTCCAGAAACAAGGTGGTTTCATTGAAGGTGTTCGCCCAGGTCTTTCAACCGCTAAATACCTCGATCGTACTGTTGTTCGTTTGAACTTCTTCGGTTCACTTACACTTGGTTTCATCGCAATGATCCCATTCGTTACTGATTACGTATTCATCATGTTAACTGGCCAGCCACTTGGTCTCTCAATCTCAGGTACTGGTCTCCTCATCGTTGTTACTGTTGCACTTGAAAACCTTCGTTCTGTCGACTCACGTGCACTTATGGTCACTTACGACGATTACAAATAATTTAATATAAGGGTGGAAATGAGCTTGGAAGTCAAAAAATCATTCACTAAATACATCCCCAAAATCATCTTTGCAATCCTTTTGGTTCTTGCAGCTGCCTTTGCAATTAAGGTTAAGATTTGGGAAGATCACTATTATGCTGAAAAAGAAGGCTCAGAACGTGCTGCTCCACAGGTAATTGGTGATATCGACGCCACACCTGAAGAAGTCTCGGAGGTTGAAGTTACCGAGCAGGAGCGTACTGAATATACTGTCGCTCCAGAAAAACCACGTTATCTCTATATCGACAAGCTTGGCATTAAAAAAGCTCGTATTCTCGAAGTCGGAGTTAATGCTAAAGGTCAAATGATGACTCCATATTCAGTCTATGATGCGGCTTGGTATAATGGTTCAAGCTTGCCAGGTACTGGTGGTACTGCAATCTTAGACGGACATAATGGTGGTCCTGGTTCATACGGTATCTTTAAGAATCTCAATAACCTTACTGCTGGCGACGAAATCCGTATCGAAATGGGTAGTGGCGCCGTCTATACCTACCGTGTTTATGATAATTTTGAAGTAAAATTATCGGAAGCAGACGAAAAAATGCCAATGCTCACCGTTTCACCAGTCAAAGGTGAAGAATCGATCTCGATTATCTCATGTATCGGTGAATGGAGCTTGAAGCAGCAGACCTATTTGTCTCGTCAGTTCCTTCGCGCAACTAGGGTCTAATTTTCCGAAAAAATCTCAAAAATCCCTCTTGTTTTTTAGGGATTTTTTTGATATAATAAGCAAGTAATTTATGGCTAGTCAAAAGGAAGTTATTAAACTTGCAGGTAAAGTTGTTGAAGCTTTGCCTAACACGCAATTTCGCGTGGAGCTTGAGAATGGCCATATTATCATTGCGCACATGAGCGGAAAAATGCGCAAAAACTTTATCCGTTTAGTGCCTGGTGATAAGGTAGAAGTTGAGTTAACCCCTTACGATCTTACAAAGGGTAGAATCAGTTTCCGCCTGAAATAATATCAACCGTCTGATGGCGAAATTGATATGGAGGTGAAATGCGAGTAATTTTCCGCTACTCGTATGTCTCTTTATATCTTAAAGTACCTTGAAAGACTTAATTAAGAAAGGATTTTGACACTTCTATGAAAGTACGCGCAAGTGTTAAAAAAATTTCCCCAGATGACATCATCGTTCGCCG
>CAMZGX010000044.1 GCA_947306585.1 uncultured Candidatus Saccharibacteria bacterium | reverse complement strand
TGAGCCGTATTACCTTCCGTGAAAAAGCAAGCAAGGGTGAAATCCCTGGTGTAACAAAGAGTAGCTGGTAAGGAGAAAGGAGTAAGTTATGTCATTACAATCAACAGATCAAATCGCAGACCTTATCACCCGTATCCGCAACGCTATTCTTGTCGGTAAGACCGAAATTCGTGTTCCTACCTCAAAACTTAAAGTTGCAGTCGCTGAAGGTCTCGTAAAAGGTGGTTACCTCGAAGCTGTTGAAGTTGAAGAGGCTAAACCTCGTGGAATCCTACACGTAACCATCAACAACCCTGGTGAAATCGCAAAGATCAATGAGATCTCAAAAGTTTCAAAACCAGGCCGCCGCGTTTACGCAGCAGCTGACGAAATTCCAAAAGTTAAGTCTGGTCGTGGTATCGTCCTCGTATCAACTTCAAAAGGAATCATGTCAGGTGAAGAGGCTCGCAAAAACCGTCTCGGTGGCGAAATCCTCGTAAAAGTTTACTAATTTGTAGCTTTTAATCAAAAAGACCCTGAATCTCAGGGTCTTTTTGTTGTTTTTGAAGCGATTATGTTAAAATGTATGTATTAATGATTGATTTTATAAATTCAGCATCCACTTGGATATTATATTTCTTTATCTACTCAATTGTAGGCTGGATTTTTGAATCAACCTACTGCTCAATCAAGGCTAAACCGCCTCATTTTATTAACCGCGGTTTCTTATTTGGTCCACTTTGTCCAATCTATGGTTCCGGCCTTGTGGCGGTGGCATTTTTAAGCCAACCATTTACGCATCTTAGGCCAGTCCAAGAATTCTTAATTATCATGTTAATCTGCAGCATCATCGAATATGTTGCCAGTTTTGTAATGGAAAAACTCTATCACGTCCGTTGGTGGAGCTATAAGAACACCTGGTATAATTTTACGATCAATGGTCGTATCTCATTCTGGACCTCAATTGGTTTCGGCATTGGTGGCATGTTGGTTTTGAAGTATATTCATCCAAGCATTGTAAGCTTCGTTGGATCGTTCTCGTTCGGCGCCAAGTTAGCGCTCACTACCGCATGTATTGTATCGTTTATTATTGACTATTATATGAGTAATGCTGCTGCTAGCTCGGTTAAGCACGCGCTTAAAGGTGGTAAAGTTGACCTTACCGATGAAATTAAACGCTATGCCTTTAACTACTATCGCAAACAAACTCGTCGCACACGTAAGTTTGCTAGAAAGATTTTGAAGGCTATGAAGCAGGCTCAGAAGCGTGCACTTAAGGAGCTTAAGGGTACACAAAAACGCATCATGAAGAATGCGCAAAAGATTGAATATCTTACTAAACGCCGTGAAGTTAGACGAGAAATTGCAAAAACGGATATTCGTACAATCCCTCGTAAAACAGAAAAACTTCGCAAGAATGCGAAGATTAGTCTAAAGAAATAATTGGTACCCGGAACAGGACTTGAACCTGCATATCTTGCGATACTAGCACCTGAAGCTAGCGTGTCTACCAATTCCACCATCCGGGCTTAACGTAAATTATACCATAAAGCATGCTATAATAAGTAAAAGTAGAGAGGTAAAAATGATTAATTTAAAATTCCATACTGATATTGATGCTTCGATTTTAACCGTTCAAGCAAGCGCAGCACAGAACCTACTTAAAGAGATTCACGACGATGCAATGGCTGGCTGGCTGAAATTGCCAGAGACTTATAATAAGGACGAGGTTGAGTGTATTAAAAAAGCTGCGGATAAAATCAGAAGCGATAGCAAATATCTCGTTTGCATTGGTATTGGTGGATCATACCTTGGCCACAAGGCAGTCATTGACGCACTTGAGTCGCAAATCAAGAGTGAAACCAAAATCCTCTATGCTGGAAATTCTATCTCTACTATCTCTCTTCAAAAAGTCATCGATGAAATTGGTGATGACGATTTTTCGATCAATGTTATCTCAAAATCTGGTACCACAACCGAACCAGCAATCGCTTTTCGTGTCTTAAAAGAAAAACTTTTCGAAAAATATGGTGAGAACGAAGCTTATACTCGTATTTATGCTACAACTGATGCTGAATCTGGTGCACTTCACGATGAGGCTCTCTATAATCACTATGAAAGATTTGTCGTACCTGATGAAGTTGGTGGCCGTTACTCGGTCTTAACTGCTGTCGGTTTATTGCCACTTGCTGTTGCTGGTGTCGATATTGACGAACTTCTCTCTGGTGCACGCGAAGAAGAAGCTGCAATTGTGACTGAACTTGAATCAGACGATAAGAATGGCTATGAAGAAATCGCTGGTAGTATTACTGACACTATCTTCAAGTACGCCGCAGCTCGCCACATCTTAAGAACTAGAAACTATGATGTAGAAGTTTTGGCATGTTTTGAACCATGCATGGAATACTTTGAAAAATGGTGGCAACAGCTCTTTGGCGAATCCGAAGGTAAAGAGGACAAGGGCATCTTCCCAGCAACTGCTATTTATACAACAGATCTTCACTCTCTTGGTCAGTATATGCAACAAGGTCGCCCAAATATCTTTGAGACTATTATGACCTTTGAGAAGGTTCCAACTCCAAAGTTTGTTGGTCGGATTAATCCAGATATGGAAGTGCCAGAATTACCAGAAAATCTTGATGGTTTAGGATATCTCGAAGGTAAAGAACTTGGCTATATCAATAATCAAGCTAAAGCCGCAACTATCATTGCCCACTCTGAGCATATTCCAGTCTTTAAGATTGCAATGCCAGACTTGTCAGAGAGAAGCTTGGGTAGTTTGATTTACTTCTTCGAGCTTGCCTGTGCAATCTCAGCAAAATTCCAACAGGTTAATCCATTCGATCAACCAGGTGTTGAAGCCTACAAAAAAGAAATGTTTAGACTACTGGGAAAACCAGTTGAAAATAACTAGATAGAGCCGCCATTAATATGGCGGTTTTTTGCTTCCGCATCAACGGACTTACCTTGATCTTCTTTCTTAAATCTAAGGGCACCACGTGGGTTAGCAATTTCAAAGCCTAACTCTTGGCTGTTTTTCATTGACATAACAGTTGCAGTATGGAAATATGGCAACATATTTAAAAGGGAAATACAGGCCAATTTGCTTCTTACGACCTGGTTTTCAGAACAGACAATATGAAGCTGCTTACTCTGGGACTGTTCAAAAATGCTGAAGGCATTTACGATTTCGTCAGTACCGTTTTCTTCGGTGCCGTCAGCAGAAATAATGTCTTCTGGAATGCCGTTTTTAACTAAGTAGTCTTTTCCTGACTCAGCGAGGGAAACATTATCACCTTTATGAATTGCGCCTGGAATACGGAATAACACTTCATGACCTCTTTTAGTATAACGTTCATACTGATCAATTGCTTCATCAAGACGAGCTTTATAGATGTCGCCAGGTGTGCCATCCGGATTAAGTGGGTGTTGAGCACAAACTAACATGGTGATACCACTACGTTCAGGATCGTTCTCATATTCGAGTGTATTCAATCTTGCTTCCTCTTCTTCAGTCTTTAATTCAGACTCAAGATTTGGGCCGACAAAAATATCATAATCTGGGTGATCCATTAGCCATTCAGTCTTTTTGGTATTCTCTGGATTCTTCATCCAATCGCCTAAACGATCGGTGTTTTCTTCTGTTTCAGGTTTGGTTGCGACTTGCTCCATGTTTTGAGCAGCCTGCATAATAGTAAGTTCGGCAGCTAACGCGACGCGGCGGCCTAAAGCATTAATAAATGCTGGGCTAACAGTATCGCGATAATATTCATGAGATGGCTGCGTTTCCATGGTTAGATTATAACATAAGGACTATCATTTAATAATAAAAATGGTCTGGGCATAAAAAATGGTCTGGGTAATCGGACTTGAACCGTTGTCGCCCTTGGGCCCGACCGGTTCAAAAATGTAAGAAACAAAAAATGGTCTGGGTAATCGGACTTGAACCGACGGCCTCAGCGTCCCGAACGCTGCGCGCTACCAACTGCGCCATACCCAGACATAAGATAATTCTATGGCAATTTTAGACATTTTTCAAGATAAGTCTTGATTAATCCGAAATTATAAGTTATAATGATTAAAGTTATGGATTCGTAGCTCAGTTGGTTAGAGCGCTGCCCTGTCACGGCAGAGGTCGCGAGTTCGAGTCTCGTCGGATCCGCCATAACTATAAATAATGACCTTACGGTCATTTTTTGTTGCTTTTCCACCCCTTGCAATTTCATCGTTTTTATGATAAAATGACAAGGATATTAACTAACAGGAAGTTTTTTAATGAGTCGTATCGGAAAACTACCTGTTGACATTCCAGCAGGCGTGACAATTACGGTCGGTGACAAGGAAATCACTGTCGCTGGTCCTAAAGGCACCCTCATGGTTCCTGTTCAACAGAACACTACCACTAAGGTAGAAGAAAACAAAATCGTAGTAACTCGTAAAGACGATGAGCCAGATTCAAAAGCTTGGCATGGTCTTCAGCGTGCTCTTCTTCAGAACGCTGTAATCGGTGTTACACAAGGTTTCGAAAAGAAACTAGAAATCAATGGTGTTGGTTTCCGTCTTTCAGGCGGTCCAAAAGACATCGAGATGGCACTCGGTTTCTCACACCCAGTCAAATACTCTGCTCCAGAAGGTATCACTCTTACCACAAATAAGATGGAAATTACCGTTTCTGGTATCGATAAGCAGAAAGTTGGCCAGGTCGCAGCAGAAATCCGCGCCCTCAAGAAACCTGA
>CAMZGX010000043.1 GCA_947306585.1 uncultured Candidatus Saccharibacteria bacterium | reverse complement strand
TCATTGAGACTAAAATAATCACAAATACGATTACAATCGATAAAATATCTAAATCCATACCGTAATTATAGCACGATTTTAAACATAAGCGAAAATTAGACACGTGTATAGTGTTAATGCCATTTTGTATAATTTTTGTATTCAAAAATCCTTCTCTGTTTGTATAATTATTTTATACAGTGCCATTTTTAGCTATTTTTGGACAAATTTTAGATAATTACTGAATCAAAAATGGGTGCCCTTGGACACCCATTTATTATATCTTGAACAACTTAATTAAGGACTACTACTTCCATAGCTGCTGGAAGGTCATCTGCCTTCTTAACCTTGAGTTTCTTCTCCGTTCTAGCTGTTAACTTAAGTTCAGTAACCATGCCATCAACGTTACCCATTGCAACAATTAATTTAGGCGATACTTCCCTGACTGCGCGTACAGAGCTTGTACAAAGGATATCAGCGATACCAAGATCATCAAGACCTTCTTCAATACCAGCGGTAACACCAATATGTACGCCACCGATTTCAACATCATAGATAGTAGCTTGATTCTTTACGCCAATACCACGAACAGTAGCTTCACCGATCTCGAATTCACCAGGACCAGTTAAGATACCAACGTTAAGACCTGCATCAACAGTTGATTCAGCCATATTAATAGTAATGTTCTTTGTCGCGGTTTTGATTACGACTTCGTCTGGATTCTTCGTACCTTCAATCTCAAACATAATACCTCCTTATTTACCTAATTTAACCTCTTTTAACATTCCATCTGGATCATACGTATCAGATATTTCCATTGTAAATACGTCTGACAAGAAACGATCACGGACTGACAAACGATATGAAAAATCATCGGTAGAGAGTATAACGTAGTTGAGTGGTTTTCCCTGTTTCTTTTCAACTACTGCTGCCCAATGGGTGAGTTTCTTGGTTTTATCATCACCGACAATCACAAGGTCAACACCATCCTGACCAGGCAAACGGTTTGTCACAATCAAGCACTTCAAGAAGCCCTTAACTGGACGGACATATTCTTCCCATCCACTTGGACGAACCTCAGCATCCTCAACTGTTACGCTCTTAGCTGAGAATAACTCAGAAAGTGCGTGCGCATAAGGATGTTTCATATTGGCTGAATAATACACCTTATTATCAAACGTCTCATTCTTTACAATGCCGATACCCTCAAGATTTAAGAGTTCACGACGAACGGAATGAATTTGTTCTTCGATTACACGTGTCATTTCACGTACGTAATATGATTTTTCCGGCGTTCCAAATAGGAGGGCGAGCAATTTTGTCCTCGTTCTTGAGCCGAATAGTTTTTCAAGTGGTGTACTATTTTCTTTTGCCATATATTTTTACTCTCTTTTGTATAATTTTATTGTACCACAAAAGAATAAAATATTTAAGAAAACAGGGATAAAATCGCATTTTCAAGCTGATCTAAGCGATACCATTGAATATTTTTGTTGCGCTTAAACCAAGTAATTTGCCTCTTAGCGAGGTGCCAGTCATCATAAATACTTTGTTCGACTGCCTCATCAAGGCTACACTCATTGTTCAAATATTTGTAAGCGAATTGATAAACATTACTTTTCATCGCTTGTGAGCCCCAGCCATACTTCGAAACTAAGAATCTAGTCTCATCGTATAATTCATCACAGTACATTTGCCTCATACGTAGTGAAATGCGTTCTCTAAGTTCTTCTGGTTCCCAAGAAATACCAAACACAACAAAATCTTTGCTCATTTCCGTGCGATCTTTATAAGTTCCCGCACTTTCCTTCCCCTCCGGAGTACCATGTTTATCATCCTTGGACAAGCCATCGAACTGATAATCAAAAACTAGTGCATCCACATATAAACCAGTACCACCAGCCACGATTGGCACATGTCCACGTTCGCGAATCTCACGAATCTTCTCTTCAGCATACTCTTTAAAGTCTGCCACCGTGAATCTTTCGCCTGGCTCTACTAAATCAATACCAAAATGTGGGATACCATCCTGCTCCGCCTCGCTTGGCTTTGCCGTACCGATGTCCATATACTTATAGATAGCTCTAGAATCCGCCGAGATAATCTCACCCCCAACCTTTTTCGCAAGAGAAATAGCGGCGCCAGTCTTTCCTGACGCCGTTGGCCCGACGATTACGATTACTGGGCCATTATAAGGTTTTGAGGTATTCTCCAAGTTTGTCAAACTTAACCTTTTCTTCTTTATCTTTCAAACGGACTGAAACTTCGTTTACTTCTACATCCTTAGGACCTACGATTAGAACTGCTGGAATCTTCATTTCAGTTGCACGACGAATCTTCTTACCAAGTGAATCATCTGATGCGTCGACAGTGTATCGAAGTTCATTGAATTTAAGAGGTTTTTCGAGGACAACATCATCTAATACCTCTTTAATCTTATCAACGTATTCTGAAACTTGATCGTTAACAGTTAAGATACGAACCTGTTCTGGAGCGGCCCAGAATGGGAACCAACCACCAGTGTGTTCAATAAAGACAGACATAAAGCGCTCGATTGAACCGAGAGTTGCGTGGTGAACCATCACTGGACGTTCTTTTTCACCCTTCTCGTTAGTAAATTCAAGACCAAAGCGTTCAGGTTGAACGAAGTCGAGCTGGATAGTTGCAACTTGGTGTTCACGGCCAATTGCGTCTTCTGCCATGAAGTCGATCTTTGGACCGTAGAAGGCAGCTTCACCTTCAGCTTCAAAATATTCAAGATCATTATCAATTGCGGCTTGTTTGATTTGCTTCTGAGCCATCTCCCAAAGAGCTTTATCACCGAGATATTTATCTTCATCTGAACGATATGAAAGACGTGCACGAAGTTTGCTCATACCAACAGTTGAGTAAAGTTCACGAACGATACCAACGAGACGTTGGATTTCATCTTTAATCTGGGTTGTACGACAGAAGACGTGTGAGTCATCCTGGGTAAGTGAGCGAACACGTGAAAGACCACCAAGCTCACCGGTTTTTTCATCACGATAGTCAGTTGTTGGCTCCATGTAGCGAACTGGCATCTCACGATAAGTACGTGGACGTGATGCAAAAATTTGTGCGTGGTGTGGACAGTTCATTGGTTTCAAAGCGAATTCATCGCCATTAACCTGTGAACGAACCATAAAGAGCTCATCGCCAAATTTTGCGAAGTGACCTGAAGTCTTATAAAGATCAGTCTTTGTGATATGTGGAGTCCAAACGCGTTCAAAGCCAGCCTTTTTGCGGAGGCTAAGTGAATAGTTGGCAAGTACATCGCGAAGAACGGTTCCTCTAGGGCTGAAAAGTGGAAGACCAGCACCAACTAAATCTGAGAAGCAGAAAAGATCTAGCTCTTTACCGAGTTTACGGTGATCACGAGCCTTTGCTTCCTCTTGGCGTTTAAGGTATTCATCGAGCTCTTCTTGAGTCTCGAAAGCAACACCATAAAGACGTGTAAGCATCTGGCGTTTTTCATCCCCTCTCCAGTAAGCACCAGCGACACGAATAAGTTTGAATGGACCACATTCAGAAGTGTTTTCTACGTGTGGACCTTTACAAAGATCGCTGAAAATATCGCCAAGATCATAGAATGAGATAGTTTCACTCTCTGGAAGTTCCTCAATCAGCTCCTTTTTAAGATCTTGTTTTTCCTCAATTGCCCAGTTCATAGCTTCTTCACGGCTAACCTCACGGTAAGTCATTGGAAGTTTGCGGGCAACGATTCCACGCATTTTCTTTTCGATACGAGCAAGGTCAGTCTCTGTCACCTTTGTTGTACCAAAATCAATGTCGTAGTAGAATCCTGTGTCGATTGCAGGACCAATACCGAACTTAGCTTCTGGATATAACTCACGTACGGCTGCAGCCATGACATGAGAAAGGGTGTGACGCATACGCATCACGAGACTGTTTTCATTTTCCTCTTTACTCATATTATTTAACTTTCTTTGTTATTAACCCTTTTATTTTACCACAAAATGTGATATTATAACAGATATAAACAAGCGGGTGATTAGCTCAGTTGGCTAGAGCGTCTCGTTTACACCGAGAAGGTCGGGGGTTCGAGCCCCTCATCACCCACCATAAAATCGAACTCGACAATAAGTCGAGTATTTTTGTTGCCAAACAAAAATAGGGACGTTAGTCCCCGATTTTGTGGAAGGACCCGTAAGCGATACATAAGCGCAGCGTTGTTAGAGCGTGGGGCCTACCATATAGAGCAAGTGGCCTACCATAAAGAGCAAGTGGCTTACCACTTAAAATCCACCTTCTTCTTTCGTTTCTTATCACGCCAACCACCATAGAAAAGTGTTGCGCAATATGCTGGCAAAAATAGCCCTGTAGCAGTTGCGGTATACATAACGACAACATCAATCGTATTTAATTCTACGCAAACATTTACACACTCTCTTAGTGGGAAACGATATCCATTCATAGCAAACTCAATTCCAAAACAAAGCGCAATACTAATGATATTCATAATAAACAGCGTAAGAATTGAAGTGAGCCTTCCCTTCTTCCACTTAATGTGAGTAATTTTACTAACAGCCAAACCGGCACCATACGAACAACATAGTTCCGGTAAAACGAGTGGCGCCAAAATATACAAAAATACCTTTGAAAGGTTACCATATTCCGTGCATAAACCTGCGGTATTTGGTATTAATAACAATAGAATTAGCTCAAAAGCCACAATCGCAATTATTGATATTTTTTGAGAGTCCTGTCTTGATGTTTTAGCTACTTTTTTATTTGTATTTCTCATAACTTAATCGTATCTTTGCA
>CAMZGX010000042.1 GCA_947306585.1 uncultured Candidatus Saccharibacteria bacterium | reverse complement strand
TTGTGATTATATAGAATTAGACAAAAAATAACCCCTGTAACAGGGGTTATTTTGTAGATTAATCTTTCCTCTCTTCTTTTTTGCCTTCTACACTAGCACCGTATTTGAAGACATATACAAGTACATAGAGACCTAGGATAGCTGAAATTGATCCACCATTAACATTGATTGCTTTGCCATCTGAAACGATTGACATTACAAGGTTGCAGACAAGTGTAATACAGAAGCTGATTAAGAAATACTTAGCAGCTTTTTCGAGGCGAGTTGCGTTATCTTTCTCGAATGGAGTCTTCTTTACTGCGACATTCTTAAGAACCTTTGCAACATGACCAAGAGCGAGTGCGATAAGAGATAGTGCAACTGCAGCAAATGCGAGAGTATATGGAAGTACTGCAAGGATTTTCATTGCATCATCTTCAACAAACTCTTCAATTTGAGTAAGGCTTTCGTTTGATAACTTAATTGAAAGGACTTCAGCATCGTCATTAATGATTGAAACTGTGTTGTCTTTAATAATTACTTTGTCGTTTTCGTCGCCAACAATCTCAAGATCTTTGTCTTTAATTGTATAGCTTGATGTTTGATTAAATAGCGTGATTTCCTTTTTCACGCTATCGATTTTTACGTTTGGCGCGATGATTGCAGTAGTGATAGCTGCAATTGCAACGCCAACTACGCCAATCCAACAACAGACGTTGCCGATGCGTACAATGATGCCAAGAATTCTTGAGACTATCTTATAATTCTTCGCCTCATCACTTTTGAGTTTATCACCCATAAGCCTCCTTAATTATTTAATAATTTCGCGATTTTAGCGCGCAAACCCGTAGCTTCTTCGTCGGCGCTCGACATAGTATCGAGGGCTACACGAAGTAAGCCAAAAGCAGTGATATAGGAGTAATCAAGATTTACATCTGTAGTATTTTCGATTCCTGGAATATCAATATCATCTAGCAAATGAACCACTGGACGACGTGAGAATGGAAGATCGCCCCACCAATTTTCCGTTGCTAGCGCCTCTTGAAGGCGAACTAAACCGGCGCCACCGCCACAGAGTAAAATCTTATTTGGAAGCATTTCGATGTTTGAGAATTCATCAAGTGCGATACCGATACCAGAGAGCCAGACATCAATATTGGTATCGATAGCAGCTTCAACTTTAGCACGACGTGCATCGTTGCCGAGATATTCTTCAAGCTCATTTTGTGAAGCGGCATCAGCAATCGTAGTGATTTCTGGATCAGAAAGCAAATCGCGATCAAGATTCAACTTAATGCGTTCTGCACTATCATAATCGAGTCCGAGTTTTTGTGAGATTTGGTGTGTGAAACTACGTCCACCAATACCAAACATTTTAGTTCCCTCAACTCCACCGTCATCAACTACGGCAATATCAGTAGTTCCACCACCAATATCCATTACAATAGCCGAGAAATTAGAATCAAGATCATCACCAAGACATGCACGACAGACTGCAAATGGTTCAACCGCTACAGCAAGTAAATCTAGATCGAGCTCTGCGCAAACTTTTTCAATTGCAGAAATATGAACGAGTGGTGCAAAAGCAGTATAGAACTGGATTACAAGCTCTGACCCCTTGAATCCGATTGGATTACTGACTTTATAGCCATCAATCGTTAAGCTAACAATTGCAGAGTTAATTAAGCGGACCTGTACGTCTGGGTTATCAGTTTCAAGCGCAACTTCCTTACGAGCTTTCTCACCAGCATTATCCTGAACTTTTTTAATGATAAGCTCCATTTCGGTTTCAGAAATTGGTTTATTACCATTTTTGCGGCGATAACGGACGGTATTAGTATTACCTTTAATAAGTTCACCAGCAATACCAACCACAGCAGTTTTTGAAACCACACCAGCCTGGCCTTCAGCTTTACTGAGAGCTTTTTCACAAACGGAAATTACAGCTGGAATATCAGCGATTGCGCCAGCATACATATTACCAATGCCTTGGTGAGCCTTACCGACACCAATAATTTCAAGCGTATTATCTTTTTTCTTTTCAGCAATAACAGCCTTAACAAACTCGGTACCAATATCAAGACCGAGAATAATATTTTCTGAATCGTACTTTTTACTAGATTTTTCGTCCATAATACTTACGCTAATTATAACATAATCATAAAAAAAGAACCACCTGAGGTGGTTCTTTTAAGATTATTCGTCTTCTGATTCTTCAATTGCTGAAAGAAGTGAGTCTTCGACGTTAGTCTTTTTCTTCTTCTTTGGAGCTTCAGCAAGAACGATGTCGAGCTCAAAACCAGTAAGCTTTGAAGCAAGACGGACGTTTTGACCCTGACGACCAATTGCGATAGATTGTTGATCTTCAGTGACATAAACTTTAGCGTGCTTATCTTCGATTTCAACTTTCATGATTTCTGCTGGTGAAAGAGCTTCACGGATATATTCAGAAGTGTTGTCACTCCAGTTGATGATATCGATTTTTTCTTTTTCACCGATTTCATTCATGACAGCTTGAACACGAACACCACGGCCACCAACAAAGGTACCAACTGGATCGATACCAGGGACGCTTGAGGTAACAGCGATTTTAGTACGGCGACCAGCTTCACGAGCGATTGCGCGGATTTCTACGGTACCGTTTTCAACTTCAGGAACTTCCTGAACGAAGAGTTGCTTTACGAATTCTGCTGAGCCACGTGAAAGAATAAGTTGTGCGCCACGATCGTTTCTTTCGATCTCTTTAACGAGAACTTTGATACGATCTGAAACTTGGTAGTATTCACCGTCGATCTGTTCGCTACGTGGCATAATACCACTAGCTTTACCGAGGTCGATGCGGACAATTTTTGGTTCAACACGTGCGATAGTACCAACTACGATGCTGCCAACTTTGTCTTCAAATGCTGCGAGCACTGAATCACGTTCAGCTTCACGGAGTCTTTGGACGATAACTTGCTTTGCAGTTTGTGATGCAACACGACCAAAACTCTTAACTTCTCTTTCTTCTGAGACGATTTCACCAACCTTAGCACCATTTGCTTCGCCTTCTGGAATTTCGGTTGCTGGGTTGTATGCGAGACCATCTTCAATAACTTCGCGATCGATATAGACGGTTGCGCTACCATTTTGAAGATTTAATGTTGCACGGACATTCATGTCCTTCTCGCCATCTTCTTTACGCCATGCAGCTGCGATTGCAGTTTGAATAACGTCAAGAACGGTTTCCTCAGGGAGATTCTTTTCTTCAGCGATGACTTTAACCATAGCGGTCATCGTCTTAAGATCTAATCCTTCCATGTTTTCCTTTCTATAAAATTTAATAAACTCTTTCGTTAAAATTATCCGGCCTTCTTCAGGTCGGATAATAAGTATATTTATATTATATCAAATTTATGATTTTTTACAAGCTTCGTTTTCAGATTCAATCTCAATTGTAACTTCCTTAACTCCGGTAGTTCTGAGCTGTTTCCTAATCTCTTTCTTGATATACATTGGAGTGCTGATTGAGTTTTCAATAATAGCACCGTCAACAATCTTACTATCAACAACCACGTGCATAGTAGCGCAAAGCGTTTCACCATCCATGCTCCAGAGGTGGACATTATGTACGCCGATTACGTGTGGAATTGCTAAGACTTGATATCTTACGACATCAACTGACTCGCCTGCTGGAACTTTCTCAAGGAAGAGTTCTAGTACTTTCTTAAATGAGCCAAAAGAGGTGCTGATAAGGTAAATTGAGATCAAAATTGACATTGCTGGATCAAGCCAGAGCCAACCCGTTCCAATCATGACAATTGTACCAAGGAGTACGATTAACCAGCCGACTACATCCTCAAAGATGATACCGTTAACTGATTTTTGTTCAATCGCTTTAATAACATTGAAGCGGCCATTTTCGGTTCTGAAAGCAGCAAAAGTGTTAATGATGAGGCCAATAACAGAGAGGATCAACATAATCATGAGATCGATCTCGGTTGGATTAATAATACGCAAAATTGAGATATAAATCATGAAAGCTGCGCCAACAATCAAAATCACCGTAGTAACAAAGACTCCAAGTATAGAGAATCTTGAATAACCATAGGTATATTTCTTATCTGGGCCGCGATCAGCCTTTTTATCGAAGTAAATCGAGAATCCAAGTGAAATTGCATCCCCAAGATCGTGAATAGCATCGGACATAATTGCCGCAGAACCGGTAACAAGTCCACCAAAGAACTCGAAAACACTAAATATAAAGTTTACAACAAGACCCAAAAAGACCTTTTCAGAGATATTATTACGCCTTAGAAGACGTCTAAGACCGCGTTTTTCCCTACCATAAATCATAGAAGCGTCCTTTTTAATGTCACTTCTTAGTGTATCTAGGCGCTCTTTTGCCTCTAATAATTCCTGTTTTTGCTTGATTTTTTCAGCTTTTTTCTGTGCTGCTTTGCTTTTCCTGAGCTCTTTTAGCTCATTTTTCGCAGCCTTACGCTCACGCTTTGCAGCGCGACCGGTATCTCTTGTGAGCTTATTCATACGCTCCAAGATTTCTTTATCCTCTTTACTACGGTTAACCATAAGCATATTGTACCATAAATAACAAAAAACCGCCACAGATGTGACGGTCTTTAAAAGACAGAAGCTCACCTTTAAGGTGAGCTTGCTGTATAATTTGGCACCTTGCTAGTTTCCCGCTATTGCAGTATAATCGCCGCTACTGGGCTTGACTTCTGTGTTCGGAATGTAAACAGGTATTTCCCCAGCGCTATGGGCACCAATTACGCTACATAAAGAAGATTCAAGACTTGTTTTGAAGGTCGGGATCGATAATAGCGCATCCATGCAGTTATCAAAGCAGTATCTCGGACTTTATATATGCGAGTATTGATGTCCATTCAGTGTCAAACGAATTGTAAATAAACTTACACCCGGTTCTCAATCGAGCACCGATTGCTAGCTAAGTATATCAAACTATCTCCACTAATGCAAGCATGAGTGCGATAGTTTGAGCATAAAAAGGCAATGCCTCTATTAGTACGCTTCGGCTCCATACGTTACCGTACTTCCACCTTGCGCCTATCAACCAGATCTTCTTTCTGGGAGGTCATAGGGAATTCTTATCTCGGAGTGGGCTTCGCGCTTAATATGCTTTCAGCGCTTATCTCTTCCGAACATAGCT
>CAMZGX010000041.1 GCA_947306585.1 uncultured Candidatus Saccharibacteria bacterium | reverse complement strand
TAGGGGAATAGCTCAGTTGGTAGAGCACTGGTCTCCAAAACCAGGTGTCGTGGGTTCAAGTCCTGCTTCCCCTGCCATTTTTTATGCCTCAATTTTGAACCCACGGAACGTCCCAAGGGGTAAACGTGGGTTCAAGTCCTGCTTCCCCTGCCATACAAGATGGTCAAAAGACCATTTTTTTGTTATACTGAAAGTGCTTATGACTATTGAAGATCTAGAACAAATTCGTATAAATTATATTAATAAAAAGAAGGCTTGTATTTATAAAGTATTTCAAGTCGCCATGCTACTTTGTTTTGGACTAGCTTCAATTATCTTCTTAACCAATTTACCAAAGCTTGATCTTACAAAAACTAGTATGTTGATCGAGTTTTTGCTAACATTCTTAATTACAGCATTAAATTTAAGCGTTTTAAGTTTTATCATTGGTTTCTTTTATGTTTTAGCTAAAACTAGCGACGATCATAAAACTTATATTAATGCTTATAAATATTACTTCATTACATCAACTTTTATGAAAGTCTTTACCGATGTAGTTTATTTTCACGATGCTGAAATGCCACGCTCAGAAATCGCAAGTACAGATATGATGCGAATGGGGGATCGTTATTCATCAAACGACTATACTCAGGCAAAGTATAAAGGTGTTGGTTTTAGACAAGCTGACGTTTGGATTCAAGAAGAGCACACCGACTCCGATGGCGACACCACCTACGTCACGCTCTTCCGTGGCCGTTATATTATATTCGACCTCAACAAAGATTTTACCAAGAAACTGCTCGTCGCCAGTAAAAACTTCAATGCCGAAAAACATGATAACACCTTCAAACGTGTTGAACTTGAATCGAATCAGTTCAACAAACGTTTCGATGTCTTTGCGCAGGATGGTTTCGAAGCCTTCTATCTGTTAGATCCAGCTGTGATGGAGCGTATCATGAAGCTCGATGAGCTCCATAACGGCAAGATTATGGTCTGTTTCTTGGATCGTAAAATGCACATTGCAATCAACAACCATGTTGACTCGTTTGAACCCGCTCCGGCAAATAGACCAATTGACGAAAAGAAAGAATTTGATAAAGTAATTAATGATATAAAAGTAATCACAAACATTATCGACGAGGTTAAATTAGCAAAATAATATGAGTGGGGAACAGATTTATTTACTGATCGGTCAAGGTGTTGGCGTAGTTGCCTTCGCCACCTCCTGCATTCGCTATTTTTTGCGCAAAAAAGAAAGCATACTAAAGCTTAGTATCATCGTCTATCTCATCTATATTGTGCACTATTTCATGATCGATGCGATCGCCGGATCAACTGCGCTGGTTATTTCATTGTTCCGTGACATATACCTTTATCAGCGCGAAATTCACCACAAAAAACATCGCCATCGCAAACTCTACAACAATGCATTTGTATTCATTGTATTTTTCGTAGTATACATCTCAATGCTTTTAGTCAACATCACCAGTCCAAAGAACATGTTGCCATATATTGCTGGCATGGTTTATTTCTGTTTTGAATGGTTCACTACCAACAAAACTACACTTAAAATCGCTAGCTCATTCACCAATATTCCATGGGTGATCTATGATATTATTTCAATGTCATTTGCCGGCCTTACCGCCGACCTCGTTAGCTTCGTAGTTGCCTTCATTGGTATCTTAAAGGATAAAAAACGCAAAAAACGTGGCCATCATAGTATAATGAAGAAAAGGCTATGAAAAGTAAGAAGAACCAATTTTGTCTGACAAAGCTACTTGAATACGCAGCTAGCATTGATCTGATTTGGCTCGTAATCTGGGGTACAATTTTCGTATCCTTCGTAGTCCTCGACTCTATTTTTCAGAGCGCATATCCTGGTAGAGACGTCTTTTACGATTTTGGCAATTTCAGAGTTCAGGTCGTCGGTAATGGCACCTTCATTGGCGTAACAATGCTAAAATACATCGGTATTGTCTTGAGCTTCATTTATGCAAAAAGAAAGTTCCCAAAAGACCATGTGCTTCAGATCGCGCTTGGCTTTACTTTGCTTGCAGACACTATCTTAACCTTTGATCAAGTCTCAAAACTTGGCGTTCTGGCATTCTGTTTTGCGCAATATTTCCATATCGCAAGATTTGCCAAGATTAAACCAAAATATTTCATCATGTGGACGCTTTTTATGTTCTTACTACTTATCAGTGGCCGCATCATGAAAATTGAATCAATGTTTGTGCTCGCTTTTATTTACGCGATCTCACTTTCAATGAATATTATATTGACCAGACAATGGTGGAAACGCGTCAAAAATAAGAAAGATGCTTCAGATCGCGAAGTCGTAGCCTCAACCTGCGCCATGGCTGGATTCATCCTCTTTGCTATGTGTGACACCAATGTCGCCTTATCTTATTTATCCGTAACCGGCGCAATCCCATTCTTCATTGCTCGCTATGCTAACTTCTTTGCCTGGCTTTTCTATTACCCAAGCCAAGTCTTAATCAGCAATTCATCTGTTATAACAGAGGTGAGATCTAAAAACCCTAAAAATATCTCCACACATAAATAATCTATGATATAATAAAAGTACTATGGAAGGTAATAAGAAGACAAAACCACGCGCTATTTTGGTATTCGGTGCTCCTTGTAGCGGCAAGACTACTTTCTGTGAAAAGTTTTCGCGTCGTTTCAAAGCTCCATATTACAATCTACAACAGTTGCGTGAAGAAGCAGATTTTACAGAAAAACAAATTCACGTCGTTCTCGAAGCTATTTCGAAAACTGGCCAAAATATCATTATCGAAGGTGGACTCGATACTGAAGCAGAACGCGAAGGCGTCAAGAAACTCTTGAAGCTTTGCGGCTACAATCCAACTCTCGTTTGGATTCAGACTGATATTAACACGATCAAAGCTCGCCTTAAGATGAAGACCAAATCTGTCGCTCGTGCTAAAGAAGAGTACGACACCAAGATTCGTCAGATGGAAGCTCCAGCAGAAGCTGAAAAGCCAATTATTCTTTCTGGTAAACACGTATTTGAGACACAACTCTCACACGTTCTTGCTGGTCTCGATCGTAAATAATTACAATGAAACTTACTGACGCCGAGTTTGGCGAAGTTATTGTGCGGAAAAACGCTTTGTCTTCTAGCGTTAAATTTTCCGTATCTACTTCTGGACGCCTACAAATCTCTGTCCCGAAGTTTACACCAGATTTTTTGGTTAAAAAATACCTTAACTCAGCTCGCGAACAAATCCGCGGCAAGCTTGATTTAAAAGATCCATCCACACAGCGCTCGCGTGACGCCAAGAAAAAGATCTTGATGAAGAAAGCTAAAGAATATTTACCATATCGCCTAGATTATTACGCTAAACTGTACGGCTATAAATATGACAATTTCCGCGTATCCCACGCATCCACCCGTTGGGGATCTTGCACAAGACATAACAAAGACGGTTCCACCACCATTTCGCTCAATATCGGCTTAATGCAAGTCCCAGAAGTTCTAAGAGATTACGTAATCTTGCACGAATTAGCACATCTAAATCATATGGACCATTCACCAGCCTTTTGGGCAGAGGTCGGATCGCATGATCCAAAGTATAAGTATCACCGCAACAAACTGAAAATGTTTAACCCCGGCGTATAGTATGATATAATTAATGAAACAAGAGGTAGAAAATGGCAACTGAAAAAGATTACTTGAAATTACTAGATGCATCTAAGGTCCATAATAGCGTTTTTGACCGCAAGTTTATGTATCTCTCAGATATTATTGATCCAATTTATCACGAATATGCAATTCGCCTTGAGCGCTCAGGTCACACTCTTGATCTCGACGTCCTTCGTCGCCATCACCAAGTCGAAAACTATGCAAACGTTGCAAAAATCCTCTGTTCTTACTTCGATACTGCCTGCAAATCAAACGAAAAGGGCAACATCGTTATCTCAATGACTACCCAAAAGAATACGGTTACCGATCTTTCGCCAGTTGAATACTGCGTCACCGTCAAAGACACCTCTGTTATTATGAATCTCGAAGCTCGTGAAAAGTTTGCCATCATGGGCGCAAGAATCCGTTCACGCCTCGGCTTTGGTACCATTCTCCAAATCCCAGTGATTGAGCCTTATGATAAAATCTAATCTGCATTAGATTTTTTCTGGCAAACTCGCGAGGAAACGAGCGAGGCAAACAGATAAGATTTAATCAAAAATCTGCTCCGAAAGGAGCATTTTTTAAGGGGTCAGAACATTGACTACTTAACATAAGTATGATATAATATAGACATAAATAGCATATATTTTGGGAGATAGTATATGAGATTTAAGGTCAAAATCGCTATTACCTCTTTTTTTATACTCTTTTTGTCGATCTTGAATCTACAAAACGGGTTAATTTTTAAGACTACCGACAACACTGAACGTGATGCTATTTTTTCAAACTTCGAAGAAAAAACCGACCATATCGAGCACAAATCAGCGGCTCTTGCCGGAGTTAATACCGCCGCACTCCCAAAACATTATGACTTTTCTGGCGCTAGATATACGATGATGAATACTGGTAACTGTCCAAGTACTGATGCTAACGGCAAATGTATTCTAGCTACTCCTAGTAGCGGTATCGCTCAATGGCGTCTTACTGCTGGTTCAAAACCATTCCTCTATGGCCACAACTACAGTACTCTCGGCGTGATCGCTTATATGCGTGCTGGTGATACTTTCTCAATCCGTGTTGACGGTGTAGTTAGAACTTATCAAGTGATCAATAACTTCACTTTAAACAACGCCACTGCAAACGCAAACCGTATTGCACTCTATACTTCAACCTATGGTGGTAATTATGACATTACCCTCCAAACCTGTGTCGGCTCAAGCAACGCAGTTGTACGCTATATTCAGGCGGTTTTAGTCTAGTCTAAAAACATCAAAAATACCAAAAATCAAGAGGTAAAACCACTACCTTTTTCATTCCGCTCGTGCTATACTTTTATTAATCATGAGTAGAGGTGCGAGGTTCAAAATTACACGCGCGAGGTATAGTTTAATTAATGGCGTACTATACTTTGCCTTAATCGCCGGATTCACGGCTTACGTCTTTATGCCAAAAACCGCTGACGCTAGTTCAGAAGAGCGCTTATTTATTCCATCAATTGGATTAATCGCTCGTGTCAAAGACATCGAAAGAACTGGCAATCAGTTGATCGCTCCAGATGAAATCGCTGGTGCATATCAACCAACCATTCACAAAACCGTCATCATCGGTCATAGCAGCACGGTTTTCAAAGATCTGAAGAATATCCTGATTCTGCAAATTCTTTCCCTCCTTTCT
>CAMZGX010000040.1 GCA_947306585.1 uncultured Candidatus Saccharibacteria bacterium | reverse complement strand
TTTTGTTTAGCAATTAGATATGGGTAAATAGCACTTCGGACGTTGCCGATGTGGATGTAGCCAGTTGGGCTTGGTGCAAAACGAGTTCTTGTTTCTTTCATGATAATATTTTTTCCTTTAAAATATATTATACAATAAAATTACCCCTTATGAAAGGGGTAATTTCTGTGTGAGGCGTGATTAAAGAGAGATGACAATATTCTTGATTTGCTTCTTGGTGAGGGTACCGTTGCTTGCAGTGATGCGGTAGAAGGTACCGTTGTTGACCCAAGTTGCGTTGCTATAGCTAATGTAAACCGTAATTCCTTGTTCGCGAATAGTGTCGTAGGTGTCGCCGTAAGCACTTTTAACGTAGTTAGTAAGAAGTGCGTTTGAATCCCATGAGCTTTTATCTTCAGCGAGGGTGAATTTAGCACCGTTAGGACCACTGAATTCAATAATGACAGAGTTTTGATCGTTTGTATAAACACCAGTAAGGTTATAATCGCGTGGGATGTAGCTTGGGTAAGCTGCTTCGACGCCGGTTTGTGCGGCAGCGACTTTAACAGAAATGTTTGGTAAGTTTACTTTTACGAGTGCAGCGAGAGCGAAGACGCAAGCAGCGCTAGTTGCGAAAGCGAGAATGATGCGTCCTGGTTTGCGCTTTTTAAGGTGACGAGTTTGCTTTTCAGTTTTTCTCTTTCCTTTAGCAGCTTTCTTGTCTTCTTGCATTTCGGAAAGCATAACGCGTTCAGCGATTTTGTTTTCGCGAGTTTCTTGAGCGATACGTGCTTGGTATGATGGCTCGTTCATCTCAGCGAGAGCTTTTTTAATTGCAGCATCTTTGAGTGCGCGAGAGTTGATCTCAACTTGTCTTCTTGCGGCAGTCTTCTCAGCTTTTCTAGCATTGATAGCAGCTTGATAAGGATTTGGAGCTGCTGGAGCGATTGGCTCTTCTTTTTTATTAGCGGTAGTACCAATTTCAATAGTCTTTGGTGCAGTGATTGGAGCAATGTGGGTAATTTTAGCAGACTTTCTTGCTCTTGCAATTTCCTCATCACTGTTGATGGCAATTTTACGAGTTTTACGATATTCAACGCGAGGTGCTTTAGACTCAGCTTTTACTGGTTCAGTTCCGTCTGTAACGATAAGTTTTGTAGGTCTCTTAACATAGCGGCGATTAAGGGTTGATGAACGTTCGAGACCACGGTGTGTCGCGCTACTGTTTATGTTTACTTTTATTTCAATAGAATTACTCATTTTATAGTTTAGACCTTCAAAAAAGCTTATATATATTATAACCGATAGCGCAATGAAAAAGCAAGTGCTTTTTAAGAGAATTTTTAGTTAAGCTTTTCTTGGACTAATGTGAGCTTGGTATCTGTTTTTTGAATGTAGTAGAAATAATGATCGTTTGATGAGATGAGCGCACCGTAGCTGTTTGAAGCACTATTTGTAACGAGGGTACGGAAGTTGGTGCCGTCAAAATCCCAGGCGAGCAAGCTGCCGTCTTCATCGGTGCGATACATAATGTAGTTATCGAGGAAGCGAGTCTTGTTGTCTACGCTATCATATTCAATGTAATCATCGATTTCAGCATCAAAGACAACGATATTATTCTCGGATCTAAAGGTAGTAAACTCATTATTGAATGAGACTTCAGCAGAAGTAGGAACGATTGTGAGTTCATTCTTGATGATTGATTTCATCTTAAATGAGGTGTCGACTACTGGGAAATCCTTAGCACGGTGGACATATAAAGCGTTGCCAATTGTGTAAGCGATGTAGCTCATACTGTTGTAGTTGGTAATTGAGTATGTTACTGGAGTATCGACGTCTGGAACTTCGGCGATAGTGATTGGTGCTCTCTCGCCAAGGCGAAGATACATGATGAATTTCTTATTATCAACTGGAATGGTTGAGTAGACTACGGATGAATCGTAGAGTTTGTAGTCGGCAACGTTGTTTGCAAAGGCAGTGGAGACGATCTTTCCTGCTAGATCGATGCGAATTAGATCATTGTTTACGAGCGCGATTAATTTATCTCCGACTTCGTTTTCAAACTTAGCGGAAGTGATGATTTTTTGATCAGTGGTTTTTTCGGAAGCACCAATAGTATCAGAGTTTGCTTCGAAGCGAGCGTAGTCTTTTGTAATATTAATACTATCTTTGATACTCTTGAGATTGATGACGGCCCATTCACTGTTTTCGCCAGCGGTCTTAATTAAGACTTTTTCATTATTCTTACTCCATTCGATCGATTCGAAATCGTATGGAAAATCACCGTTGTCGGTATTACTGAAAATGCCGCGGACATCGATCTTAGTGAATTTTGGAGTGTTATTGAAATCGGTAATATAATACCATTCGGTTGTTTTTGCAGTAGCAAGGATGGCGGCAGTGCGATCTTTTGAAACATGGAAGAATTCAATTGATTCAAAATCTTTGATTGTGGTTCTTTCGCGATTCTCTTTGAAAAGTTTTGGATATTCGAGGCGAAGTAGCCATCCTGGTGTGACGGTAACTTCTTTCTTCCAGCTAGTGTAGCCAGCTTTTTTGAGTTCGATGATGTGCTTGCCGCCTGGAAGCATCTTTGACATATTGGTTAGGCTAGAATCCTTTTCGCCATCAATATAGACTTCGGCGCCGGTAGGTTTGGTGCGAAGTGAAACAAGACCGTTTTGTTCCAAGGAAAGATTAGAATTAAAACGCCAACCAGCGACAACAGCAACGAGTATAAAAACGATTGCGACTACAGAAAGAGTCATAAAAATATCGGTAATAACGACTTTGATTGCGCGTTTTCTTCTTAATTCTTCAATTTCATCCATAATTAATTTCCAAATAAGTTTTCAAAGAAAGTATTTTCATTCTTTGGCATTTCGGTGGTTGAGTCAACGTTCTCTTGATCGCTAGTTGGGTTATCGGCGCTAGTATCGACAGTTGGGTTAATTTGCTCAGCAAAAATCAATAAGCGATATCTTGATGTACCAAGTGGCCAACATGTAATAAGAGTTAAGATTGCTTTGTCACCAGTATAACGAAGACTATCAACATCGCTAGGTTCAACAGTTTTGCTTCCGGTCATACGGTAGGTGTAGCGAACTTTGTTGTAGTCTATATATATTAAATCACCTTCTACAAGACGTTCAAGGCCTGAGAAGATAAACTTGTATTGGTTTGAGCTATAAATGTCACCTGCGGAGTGACCGGTAATGACGGTATTCCCGACTTGGCCTGGGAAAGCAGCAGCACCTGGCACCATGAAGTGAGCAACGCCCTCTTCCATAGCTTTATTAACGGTATGGGTGTCGTTTGAAATACCAAAATGAACTGGTACATCGATGTTTAGCTTTGGAATAATTAATTTATTAGTGTCAGAAACAGTAGTGTTGACGGTTGGGTCAATTGCAGCGATTCCCTCGTCGCTAACATTGCCTGGTGAAATGTAGGCCATGATTGGTGCGAAGATGAGGCGGTTGTACTGCAAGAATAGAATAAATAATACTACGAACACGCCGGAGAAAATTGGGAGCAGGATTTTGTGCTTCTTCTTAAGTTTGAAGCGGCCGTCTGCTTTTTCTTGAATAGTCTCACGAAGAGTCTTTGCAATTACATTGTTGTCGGTTGCTTCTGGAGCTAATTGTTCGGCGTCGATGTGTGCGTCGTTTTTAGCACGTTCAGCTTTCATTTTTTCAGTTGCAATGTATTGCTTTGCAGCCTTTGCGTAATAATCGCTGTAGTATTTCTGATAATAATTCTGCCAAGCGGAGTGGTATTTCTGGAGTTCTTGGTTGGTAACGCTGACAGGCGAGCTTTTATAAGTTTGAGATTCACCTTGGGCTTGAGAATTTTGCGAAACAAAAGAAGAGCCCGCGCCATATGCTGATATGACTTTCTTGCGTGCTATCTCGGCGGCAGTCTGTCGCTGTCGCTCATCAGAATTTAGCCCACCGGTATCTGAATTCATGTAATAATTATAACATAAAAGGTCTTTTAAAGAACTAAAATATGCTACAATATGCTTATGGATAGGGTTAAGAAAAATCAAGTTAAGGCAAGCTATTTTGCATTGCCAGTTCTTATTATTAGTATTATTTTCGGTTTATCATTAATTACATTCGGTGCCGTAAGAATTAGTGATCTTAATAAACAAGTTGGCACGCTCAGTGAAACTGAAATTAATGATGAAATTGCAAAACTTGCAGTAGATTTTGAGAAAGTTTCTTCAGAAGCGCTTGAGGAGTTCAATACTAACGGTATGAGTGACAAGTATCTTGAACTTTCAAAGCAAACTGATGAATATTCTACTAAAATTACCGAACTTACAAACAGTCGTTATATGAAAGAGACTGGCTATAATAATCCTAATAGCTTGGATAAAATTCTTGAACTCGCTCCAACTCTTTGGATTGGTACCGCTGTAATTATTGCTGGTATTGTTGCTTGTGTTATCTTGAAACGATTCTAGAGATATGCTAAAATATATCTAGATTTTTTGTGGCCGAGTGGCGGAATTGGTATACGCGCTAGACTCAAAATCTGGTGCCCTCTGGGCTTATGGGTTCGAGTCCCATCTCGGCTACCAGAACTTTCAGTGAAAGTTCTGGAACGGTAAACTTGCGAGCAAGCGAGCAAGGAAGACGTACCAAAATATTAAAAGTAGTGCGCATTAGCGCGCTTTTTTGTGCCCATAATTTTAAGGCTTATGTTATAATGAAAGTAATTGGAGGAATTTTTGTGAAAAAAGCAGTAAGAAAAAAGAATTATTTACCAATCGTAGTGCTTGTCCTCGGAATTCTCCTTGGTGGGTCATTGATTGGTTTAGGAATTTATAATAACGTAAATTCGGATTATGACTCATTCGAAATAAAAACTGAAGAAGAATTAAAAGCTGATATTGAAACCAAGTTAAATGAACTTGAAGAACTCAAAGCAAAACGTGATGAGGAATTCAATACTTCAGCTGAGTCAGAAGAATACGAAAAACTTTCTTATGAAATTTCTGAGCGTGAAGGCGAAGTGCTTGATGTTGAAGCTGAGCTCGCAAACTCAAAGAACGGCTTATATAACAAAATGAAACAAGATAAGGTCATGGGTTCAGTTCCTTTGATCATTATCGGTGCTGCTGTAATCGTATTTGCAGTTGGTTTAGCAATGAGAGTTTCTAATACTCGTAAGAAGAATGTAATCTTGACGGTTTCTGAAGAGAAATGAAAAAATACAGAGGTTTAACCTACGACGAGGTCCGCGAGCGCAAGCGCGCGGGTCTTGTTAATGAAGCAGTAATTGCTCCAAGTAAATCAGTAAAAGAAATTATTATTTCTAACACGATTACTTATTTTAATATTGTATTTTTGATTATCGCAATTCTTTTAATTACGGTCGGATCATTCCGTGACCTAACTTTCTTGCCAGTTATTATTTGTA
>CAMZGX010000039.1 GCA_947306585.1 uncultured Candidatus Saccharibacteria bacterium | reverse complement strand
GCGTAATCATTAATTACACGGTTAAGAGCAGTTCTGAAACCAACTACGTGAGTACCACCATCAGGGGTAAGAACGTTGTTAGCGAATGGTTTCATAGTTTCTGCGAAAGTATCATTATATTGAACTGCGATTTCGACTTCTGAATCTTCAATCTGTTTATCAACATAGAAAATACCATCCGCAAGGACTTCTTTACCGTTATTAAGACGTTTAACGTAGCTTGAGATACCGCCTTCAAAGTAGAAGCTTTCTCTTGCGCCAGTTCTTTCGTCTGCTGTCTCGATCAAGATACCTTTTGTAAGATATGCTTGGTGACGAGCATAGTGGCTTACCCAATCATAATCAAAGGTTGTTGTCTCTTTGAAAATTAATGGATCTGGATAGAATGTAATACTTGTACCGTTTTTGTCTGTTTTTCCTGTGATCTGTAAGTCAGAGGTTGGCTTACCAGTATCAAACTCAATGTGATGAATCTTACCATCTCTGTAAACCTCTGCAACCATGTGAGTTGAAAGGGCGTTTACAACTGATGAACCCACACCGTGGAGACCTGATGAAACCTTATAGCCGCCACCGCCGAATTTACCACCAGCGTGAAGCACTGTAAGCACAGTCTCAAGGGTAGATTTATGAGTCTTAGGGTGAAGATCTACAGGGATACCACGACCATTATCGTCGACCCTTACTCCCCCATCATTTAGAATTGTGATTGTAACTTTGCTTGCATAACCCGCAATCGCTTCATCGATCGAGTTATCAGCAATCTCTTTAATCAGGTGATGGAGACCGTCATAGCCAGTAGAACCGATGTACATACCAGGACGGACACGAACCGGCTCTAGGCCTTCGAGCACCTGAATCTCAGAGCTGTCATACTCTTCTTTCTTTGCCATCTCTTTTCCTTAATTATTTATATCTATCCAGATACCAGTGGCGTAAACCCACCAATTACCTCTCTTGTATCTTTTTCAAGTATAGTCCTTATGATATCAAAAGTCAAGGAAAAATCCCCGTTTGAGGCGCTGAGAGCCTTTCTAAGGCCCTTTTCGGCTCAAAGAGCTATAATTTACCGTTTTTTATTTAAAATCGCGCTAATGTAATTTTATAACGTCGCCGTCATGCATCTTGTCGCGTTCTTTTTCGTCTTTGCGCTCCAAGGCTGCTAAATCGTCTTCGGCTTGTTTGACTTGTTCTGCTGATGGTTCTGGTGCCTTATTTACCTTTGGTGCAGCAGCTTTCCATTTATCAAGATAGTTTGGACGTTGAGGTTGAAGTAAAATCTCATCGTCATCATCAATCTCATTTACAGTTGGACGTGCTACCTGTTTTGATTCACCTGGCAGTGCATTAATCAACTCCTCAGCTTTAGCGGTAGCAAGCTTTGGCTCTGGTTGTTTCACCGTCATTCTCTCATTAATCTCACGTTCCACCTCTGCGATTGGACGACCATATCTTGTAGCTGAATAATTACGAAGTGAAGCGAACGCCTCTTTATTCTCTTCGCCCATTGGTGGCAACAAGTTCATTGTGAATGGTGCGGTTGGCATATCATACATCATCACCGTAGCAATAGCGTGGAAGTTTGGCTGTTTATGGAGATCTTCCGCTTTAAAGGTAGGAGTAAAGACCTTCTCAAGCATCTCTGCATCTGTTACACCAATACGACCAGCAATAATTGTACCTACGTTACCAAGCACACCTTCCCTGATGTTATCGGTAAGCTGAGTCATAAACTGGTTTGCCACAAAGAGGTTCAAACGGAACTTTCTGGCCTCTGAAAGGATTGATTCAAAGCTATCGGTTGCGAAGTTCTGGAACTCATCCACAAAGAGGCAGAAATCTTTACGCTCATCTTCAGGGGTATCAACACGGCTCATCGCTGCAGCCTGGAACTTCATCACAAAGATCATACCAAGGAGCTTTGAGTTCATTTCACCAAGCTTACCCTTTGAGAGGTTAACCAGGAGAATCTTCTGATTATCCATCACATCACGAATATTAAAACCAGAGTGGATCTGACCAAGTACACACTTCATCATGCGGTTAGCAATGAATGGTGACCACTTTGAGTTGAACCAGGTTACCACCTCACCAGCATCGTTTGATTTCTGGCTTGCTGGGAACTCTTTGGTCCAGTAATCATAGACGTTCTTATCCGTAACATACTTAAGTTTCGACTTCACGAACTCTGGGTCGATGAAACATTTTGGAATATCAATAAAGGTTGCACCAGCTGGATCAGACATGAGCAAGATTGCCGCGTTTCTGAACATCTGTTCACCGCGTGGACCAAAGATACCAGTGTGACCTGGGTCATAGAGTGAATAAAGCATATTAATTCCCTCTTGGACGATGAAGTCTTTTTGATCCTCAGTCTGCCATTCAAACATGTTCATACCGATCGGATTCTCGAGATCGCTTGGATCAAAATAGATCACATCATCAATACGATCTGGTGGCACCATCGAAAGAAGCTCTTCCGTAACGTCACCGTGCGGATCAATAAAGGCAAAACCACGACCATCAAGCATATCTTGATAAGCCACGTTTTTAAGGAATACAGATTTACCCATACCAGTAGCACCAATTACGTAGGTATGACGGCGGCGGTCTTTTTGACCTAAGCGAATCTCTTTCTTCTCACCACGATATTCGTTTACGCCGAGGATAACACCTTCAGTCATCAGTTTAGCTGGACCATCAACTTGTTTGGTCTGTTGCCTCTCAACACCAGAGGTTGGAATTGCACTTTGGCTTGGCAAATGGAAGATTGATGCGAGCTCAACCGTATTTAAGATACAATTTTTGTTCGAATGTGGGAATGAATGGAAGATGTAATCTGATGCAAGTTGTTCACTTTTTTTATTAATATTATATTTAAAGCCATTAAACGTTTGGGAGTCGAACTGAGAGAAGGCTGCCACCACACCCCCGATCAAAGCTTCGCTTCTCGCCTTTGAATCTGATGATGCAATCACGCGGATCAAAACTTCAAAGCCAGGATATTTGGCTTTATTTTCAATAGCTTGAATTTCTTCCTGTTTTGGCTGTGAAAGTGACTTATCCTTGCTTTCATCAAAATTGTGTTCATCCGGAACTTCAAATGGTGCTTTAAGTACATCGATAAATAAATGAAGTATACGGCTTGGCAAATAACTACCACTCCAGCTTTTCTTGCCATCTTTAATATCGGAACATTTTTGCTCAGAAATTTTAGTCCATCCTGGTTGAGCTGGACGGAACAATAACTGGAGTCCAATACCTTCACCTTCTTTTACCTTTGAGAAGGCGTTAAGGATGGCAGTTTGAGCATCCCACTTCGAATCTTCATAGGTTGCAATTGGGTAAACATACTCTTTCTTAAGTTCAAACTCACCACCTGCGATATTAGAAGCAGTTGTACCATCTTTAAAGATTACTTCAGGATCAGCTTCCTCAAGACGAGCAGTTGGATATGATGAGACAATCGCATTCTTTACGGTCTCTTCGAGTACTGCTGGCACCATTGCATAGTACTTAACGAATTTTCCGACCGTAATAATATCGAATGAGAAGTATCTCTGGCCATATAGTTTTACGTCAAAGCCTTTGCGCTTGATAGTTGAGGCGATGATATTATACATGACAGTTGCGCTCGAGATAGCCTCGTCGTTGACGTCACGTTCATCCCTACCGCCTTTTTCAATATCATCCGTTGATGGTGGAAGATGAATCAAAAGTGGAACTAACTTTAGCTGGCGCTCGTAGTCTTTTAGTTTCCTCTTATGATTAAGATTTTTAACGATAACCACTATCACCGCTGTAATTACGGCGAACACAATAATTAACACCACCCAAGGAGACATTATTTATTCCCTCCTGATAAGTATTTACGATCAGCAAAGCTAGCCGAAAGTGACTTCTTAGCTTCAAGCATAAAATCGACACTCTGTTTATAGAGATTAGGTTCTTTTTTAAGATTGTCGAGTTTATCCTCGAGTTCTTTTGAAACACCATTCTTCTGGAACTTTGAAATGTCAACATCAGTACCAATTACCTGGTCTTCAGTCAATTTCTTCATACCAGCTTCACCTTCAGTGACCACTTCACCGAGTTCAGGGTTAAGCTGCTCAAAACCAGCCGCATTTACGGTCATGTTACCAAGCATGGTTGGATCGATATAAAAACCTGGGTTTGGTTCACCTTCTTTTGATTCAGGTGTTGGTAAGTTTTCTGGGTCAAACTTTGGAGCCTCAGCCATGTCACGCTCAAAATTAACAGCGTTCATGTTACCTGGTCCACCGTTCCCATTATTCATATGCTTATTTTATCACACTTTCCTAATTAAAAATAGAGTTAACATAACCGAAATCGTTGCTCCAATAATCGATAAAACCATGTTTGAAGTTCCAAGTGAAATAAAGATCAAAAGCATCACTGGCCAAAACGCCAAAACTGCTGCATCAGCATAGTTCTTCCACCCCATAGCTTTCTTCTTTAAGACCAGCTTATTGAAGATGTTTACGATTAGGGTAGTGATTCCCAGCATCACTACATAAGTCATCACGAAAAACGCAAAAATCCCCAGAGGTCCAAGACCTGCTGGAGTGGTAAAAAATAACATTGCCGCAAGGATTACTGCTGCAATCAAAGACATAAACAGAAAAACTCGGTTTAACATACTTTTAGTATAGCATAAGCATATTAAAAACCGATGAAAATTAGATCAGGTTTCGCTTTATCAGGAGTCAGCGATTCCCTTTCTATGTAAAGCCACGAAAACTGCGAGAAAATCGTGCTTTATCCATAACTGTTTACTCCCATAAGTTGATTGGTTCACGACCCTTGAGTCATGATATTTGTTTAACGCCCTAAAGTTCAATCTCTAGGGCTAAAGATGGGGGGTTATCCGGCGCTTAAAACATTACTATTAGCCGCAACCCTCACCATCTATAGCTTTTGACCGCTCCTCGTATAGAGGGGCATCTGTCCTTGTTTTATTACTTCCCTATTCTTTTTTATTTTGATGTGCTAATAGTGAAGTTTTAAAACGCGCTCTACGCTCAGTTTGATCATATCTTTTGTTTGTCAAACATCTCCTTACTTTTTTAGCTTCTCCTTCTAGGCTAATCGCTTAGGCTATTATTAAAAGTTATTTCCAGTAAGTATTGTTTGATTTTCAATTGATTTATCAAACGCTTTAGCGGAGCTTTAGGTAATTTCTGTTTGTAATTTATGGCTAGAAACTACCTATTGGCTCGCTAACTTCCGGTCGAATTGTTAATGTATTTTGTTTTACATTTTTATGTTTGTCTTTCGACTGTCTTCATACTACCATAAGCAATACTAAAATGCAATACTTTTGAGCACTAATTTTATTGTATTTTTTACAACATATGCCATTCTACCCCTGTTAAATTACTTGAACAC
>CAMZGX010000038.1 GCA_947306585.1 uncultured Candidatus Saccharibacteria bacterium | reverse complement strand
ACACGTGGGTAGTGTTCTGCAGAAAGTTGTGAAACTGGGAGGAATCCACGAATACCTTCGTATTCTACGAGGAGACCACCACGGTTTGCATCGCAAGGAGTAACCTCAACGATTTCAGCTGCATCGAGCTTAGCTTGGATTTCATCCCAGCCTTTGTCCTTAACAGCTTTTCTGAGTGAAAGAAGAACATAGCCATCTTCCATCTCTGCATCGATAACTGAAGCAGTGACCTCTTGGCCAACTTCAAGATTACGAGCATATGAAGCCTCACGACGTGGTACGAGACCAACACCTTTAGCTCCGAGATCGATTAAGATTTCGTGTTTCTTAACCGAAAGAACGACACCATCAACTGTATCACCAGCGACAGCTTGTTTGATTGATTCACCCTCTTTTGCGAGGAGTTCGTCAAATTTTGACATTAATTAATTTTCCTTCCTTCAGGCTCACTCAAGAAAAGAAGAGCGGGATTTTCTCCTCTTGAGTGAACCCGAATTTGAGTTCAATTATATCAGAAATTATCTCTGTTGTAAAGCGAAACTTCGCCGCCAAAAGTTTTAGTTTTATGCTATACTAAGTTCATGCATATAGCGATTGATATTGGAGGTACAAAAACACTACTCGCCCTCTTTACAACCAGAGGAACTCGCGTTAAGCGTTACAAAATGAAATCTTATCAGGATCCCGACCAGTGGCTTTCTGAGCTTAAGAAAAACTTAAGACGTATTCTTCCCCTTCGTCGCAAAACTATCCAAAACGTCGTTATTTCTTATCCTGGCGTTTTAAATGGCAATCACCCCGGCAAAGCCGTTAATCTCCCTCAGTGGGATGGCGAAAAAATCGCTGCCGGAGTTAAACAAGTTTTCTTGGATTTGGGTATTGATCGCAAAATTTACTACAAAAACGATGCCGATCTTGGTGGCCTCTATGAATGTTGGGGCTACATCGGTAAAACCGTTTATCTCACTTTTGGTACTGGTATTGGTGGCGCGCTTGTCAGAAGCCATCATCTCACCCGTGGTTCTGCTGAATTTGAACCTGGCCACATGGTTAAGGTTTACCAAGGCAAACGCCTAGAATGGGAGAAAATCGCTTCCTCAAAGGCTATTCGTGCCGCTAATGACGATCTCGATGTCACCAAGCTCGCTGAAGAAAAAGCCCTCGACGACGTCGCTTGCCGCATGGCTGTTGGTATCGCACCAATCATCAAAGAATATCAGCCAGATCAGATTGTGATCTCTGGTCCAATCGCCCAGGTTCTCCCTGGTTTCCATGACACTTTGATGAAGCTTTTGCGTGCTGACTTGCCAAAATCTATGGAAGTCCCAGAGATTTACGCTGCAAAACGCCCACAAGAATCTGTGATTTATGGAGCTTATCGCTATGGTAAGTCCAAACTTAATTAATTTTGATTCCCTCAAAAACACTTCTATACCCGAAAATGCTCAAGCTTTTTTGTTGACGCTAAAAACTGAGTATCCGGATTTTGTTTGGCAACTCGGCAACCGCTTCAAGTATCGTCCCGAAAAAACCATCATTATCGATCAAAATTCCCCTGCACCCTGGCCATATTTTGCCCTTCTCACGCTACACGAGCTCGGTCACGCCCTCTCTCGCCACAAAGATTATAAAACGGACATTGAGCGCTTAAAGATCGAATCTGAGGCCTGGCAGCGCGCTAAACATGAAATTAACGCCCATCCGGAGTGGAATGTCTCTTATGATGAGGATTTTGCCGAGGGCGAACTCGACTCTTATCGTGACTGGTTACACCAAAAATCTAAGTGTAAAAAATGCGGCCTGACCAGATATCAGACCGCTGATGGCAAGTATCATTGTCCTCAATGCGATAATCTTTACTAGCGATTATCCCCTGCCCCGTGAATTGTGTTACGTTTCAAACGTGAATCAAGTTTCATAATATTTTTGTTCGCTACGTCTGAAAGTGGAACATTTAAGTATGCAGCAATGGTTGAAATATACCACATTACATCGCCAAGTTCTTTTACGATCTCTTCGCGATCAGCTTCTGAGATGACACCGCCTTTATCACGAATGATTTTCTTGAATTTATCAGCTGCCTCACCAGCTTCACCTGGAAGACCGAGAATCTTCTCAATCAAACCGCTCTCAGTTGCAATCATAATCCCATCTTTAGAGTACTTTGCGGTACCATCATGAAAGCCTGGAAAGGTATCATATCTCAAAGTTGCCTCTTGATATTCATCAATTTTCTGTAGTTTTCCTAGCTTTTTTTTCATTCTACCTCCGTATCTTAAATCGATTATATCACGCCGTGAATATTACTACAACATAAGTACTATTGACAAAACAATAGCACTATGATATAATGTAGTTATTCAATCTGAATCGTAATTATTGGTGGGCAGAAAGAAGAAGAAAATGGCTGGAACAAAAGCTGGCGGCCTTAAGGCTGCACAAACCAACAAGTCTAAGTACGGCAAAGAATTTTATGCACGTATTGGTCAAAAAGGTGGCCGTCTCGGTCATACTGGTGGTTTCGCTGCTAACCCAGCACTCGCTCGTTTAGCTGGTGCTAAGGGTGGCCGTCTTTCAAAACGCGGTCCTGCTAAAAAGGCTGCTTAATACTCTAGATATCTAGATATCTTAAAAATATCCCCTGTTATAGGGGATATTTTTTATGCCTCTCTTGCTTAACTATTGCATTTTTCGCTAAAATATGCTATAATTCATAGTCTACAATATCTTTTGAGATGTAAACTAGAAAGGGGTGGAATTATGAAAAATCGCACATCTAAAGATAAGTACTTTATTACCAATTCATCAATTTATCCAAGTGAACTCTATGATCAGAATGAACGTTGTGGCATTAAGCCTAACACCGTCTTCACTTTACAAGATCATATTACCGGTGATTATTCCCTGGTAAGCGTCTGCTTAGACGAAGTGACTCTGATTGATGCAAACAGTTATGGTTACACCGGTCATACTACCAGTGGCCTCAGAATTGATGGTTATTACTATCAGGAAGGCGCTGAGATTTCTGGTATTATCTTCTCCGGATACGATAGTCGTAAACATAGCTCAATCAGGCTCTCACGCTCTAATCGCCAAGGTTATGGCCATACACCAATCTTCACTGGCAAAAAGCCTGACGTCTTCGGTATTGACCAGGTTGGACACCTTATTAACTGTCTTGCCGGCCTGAGCCGACCTTTGATTCCCTGATGAATTGCTCCGCCCTCGCAATACGCGAGGGTATTTTTTAGGCAACAAAAAAACACCCAAAAGGTGTTTCCTAAAAAAATGGTGGAGCAACAGGGATTCAAACCCTGGACCTCCGCCTTGCAAAGGCGGCGCTCTAATCAGCTGAGCTATTGCCCCATATATTGTTTCCCGGATTGTTAATGGTGGGGATATGTGGACTTGAACCACAGACCTCGTCATTATCAGTGACGCGCTCTAACCAGCTGAGCTATATCCCCAGCAGTCTTTCATTATTGTACTCTATTCTTTCAAAAAATGCAATACTTAAAATACTAGATTTTTAAGTTTTTTTCGATTATAATTATGCTATGGATTGGAATTTCAGTATTGGCTGGATGTTAACAGGGGCAATTATCCTCGCAGCCAGCGGCGCAGTCGTCGCAAATTATCAAAAAATCTCCGACAATATGCTTTCTGGTGTGTCATCTTATGACCGCGTTAAGTTCTGGGGGGTAATGGGATGTGCACTTGGTCTTGCTATTATGGCAAACCTTCATACCCTTCTTCTTTCCCTCTTCGTTAGCCTTGTCTTTAAGCGCTAACAAAAAGCCCCTTAAAAGGGGCTATTTGTTATTTCTGATTGATCACAATTTGCCTTGCCCACTCATACATCGCAATACCAGATGCGACGCCTACGTTTACTGAGCGGGTTGAGCCAAAGTTTTCAATAAAGCGAATATCATCTACTCCCTCAAGAATTTCAGGGGTCAAACCATCACTTTCGCCACCAAGCAAAAGCGTGGTTTCAGCTTTAAATTCCTTCTCTCCGAGTGGTCTACAACCTGGGACGTTACATTCAATTGCCACCACTTCCCTACCGCGTTCTCTCTGATCTTTCAAAAATTCTTCAATCGAATCCCAATAACAGATCTCAAGATACTTATCTGTACACATCGCACCTCTGCGATTATATTTGTGACGACCCACAATATGTACTTTAGCGGCATTAAAGTTATTCGCATTGCGGACGATTGTTCCAGCGTTAAAATCATGCGATACATTCTCGATCGCAATTTCAAGTGAGTTTCTTTTTTTATCAAGACAAGCCTTCACTTCTTCATTTGAAAGGCCTTTATATTCATCCATCAGATTTCTAGTATCTTCTTCCATTCTCTCTATTATACCATGAAAATACCCCTGACACTCGCCAGGGGCTTTTATCATCTTAAAACTTCAGTGTGATCTTTACGGTACCTTTTACACTCTTTGGCACAATCAATTTAATCGGTATTTCTACCGTGCCATCATCGTGTTCAATAATTTCTGGTTCTTTTTCTGGTTCAGCACACTCATCGACCACTATTTCTTCGGTCTGATTCGCTTCCAGAGGCTCTTCAGGGGCCTTCTCATTCTCAAACTGTTCCTGATGCATCTTCTTCATCTCCGCAGCCTTACGGGCCTTATTCTCGCTTGCAAAAGGTAAATTAAATAGCTCGTCCCACATATACCATGGTCCAAGCTTGCTCTGCAGTGTCGACCATCCTGGTAACGTTCCAGGTAGCTTTGCTATCTCACCTTTCATCAAGATATGCCCTGCCTCGTGGCAAGCCTTTTCGAATGCTATCTTGCATTCCTCATCTGATAATCGTAAATATCTCCGTTTTCCTGCCAAACTCATCGCTTCTGCGCCCTCCTTTGTTTGCGATTTTCTCTGTTCATCCATCTCCTGGATCTTCTTTTTCCGTTCGATTCGTTCCTGTTCTCGGCGTTCTTTAGGTGTTAAAAACTTTCTGCCAGACTTTTCTTCTGCCAGCTTTCGGACAAGACTTTCACTAAAAGTAATGTCCGCTCTTATTGCGTCGTATTCTTCAATAGAAATATATTGATTCTTTTTTACATTTCGAAAGGATGGCATTCGACCATCATTCTTGATATAAAGATCAACAATCTCATTTAGTACAAATTCCCTTCGCTCTGGATCGAGCTTTTTTCTCGGTTTTTTCGACACAATTTTCACCCCCTTCACCCTTTCACTAAAAGCCACCAACTCCTCTCCTCTGGAAAACATCAGGTAAGCTGTTTCCGCTGCCTTGCCAAATGTCCCATAGTAAAAAGCAAACTTATTGGGGTCAGGCATACTTTCGTCTTCCTGCATCTCAGAAAAAGTCACTTGGCGACCAAGCTCCTTTGTCTTCTGAAGCAGTTTTCCTAGTAATTCATCCCTGAGACTATCCACTTGATCACCTCCCTTTTTTGGTATAGAAAAAACGGGTTAAGATGATATAAAAGTTCCATATCTCCCAACCCGATATTCCCTACATTATACAATAACAGGGGTGATTTGTCACTACCTCTGCATTTTACCAGAGAAAGCATTCCAGCCATCTACGGTGTCTGAAACCCAGTTAGCTACAGCAAATAAGATTAAAACTGCACCAACCGTTAAGAATAGCATCGAGAAGAATCCTACAGCGATGCTTTTCTTTGCATTACCTCTTAAGAGGAAACCAAGAATGAATACGACGATACCGACGATAAATGCAGGCATTGCAAACTGTGATAAATCATTAATTACTTCAGGCATTTTCTTTTCTTTCTATTATTAATCATAAGTATTATACCACAAAAACCACGAAAAAACCGCCCGAAGGCGGTTATTAACAACTCAGTTGTGCAATCTTCATCATCGAAAGTTATGTTGTTAAGCTTTATGTCGTACCCTTTCGGGAAATATTATGCTTCAAGCTTGCTTAGCACAATTACGACCGACCTAGCTACACGTGGGCTTTCGCCTTCGTGCGCATCAAATCCTTCTCAAGAAAGGAGGTAATCCATCGACACGTTCTCGTACCGA
>CAMZGX010000037.1 GCA_947306585.1 uncultured Candidatus Saccharibacteria bacterium | reverse complement strand
GATATTTTAGCGCTTGGTCGTGAAATCGATCAGCTCAAGAAAAATATCGAAGAAGCTAAGGAACTGGTTTCTGATCCTGATTTTGCAGAAATGGCAAAAGCAGACATCGACGAAGCTGAGAAAAAGATTGCTGAGGATTCAGTAAAGCTTGAAGAGATGTTGATTCCACGTGATCCTAACGATGATAAACCAGCTATTATTGAAATTCGTGCTGGCGCTGGCGGTGATGAGGCTTCCCTCTTTGCTGGTGAGCTTTATCGTATGTATGTTCGCTATGGTGAGACTCATGGCCTTAAAGCCGAGCTTCAGTCTCAAAACGAAAATGAGGCTGGCGGTATGAAGGAAGTAATCGTCCGCTTCTCAGGCGAGCGTCCTTATGGCCAACTTAAGTTCGAAGGTGGCGTTCACCGTGTGCAACGTGTCCCAGTGACCGAGTCTCAGGGCCGTATTCATACTTCAACCGCAACTGTAGCTGTACTTCCAGAAATTCCTGAAGAAGAATTTGAAATCAAGCCAGAAGATCTTCGTATTGATATCTACCGTTCTGGTGGTCACGGTGGTCAAGGTGTTAATACTACCGACTCTGCTGTCCGTATTACCCACCTCCCAACTGGTATTGTTGTGGCAATGCAGGATGAGCGTTCACAGCAACAGAACCGTATTAAGGCTATGAATGTGCTTCGTTCTCGTCTTGCTGAAAAGAAACGTCTTGAAGACCAAGCAAACGCATCAGAAGCTCGTAAATCTCTTATCGGTACTGGTGACCGTTCTGAGAAAATCCGTACTTATAACTTCCCACAGGATCGTATCACTGATCACCGCATCCACTACAGCCGCTCAAACGTTTCAGCAGCAATGGATGGTGACATTGAAGATATTATTACTGAGCTCCAAAAGAACGAACGCGAGTTCTTAAAAGAGGAATCTGAGAAATAATGAAACTCAAGCGGTGGGTAGAAGAAGCTAAGCAAAAAGTTCCGAGGTTAGATGCGGAACTCATCGCTTGTTCTGCCCTTGGCTTTTCTGACCGTGCTGATATTATTTTGCACTGGGAAGATCGTTTTGACTTCACTTTAGCCGATGAAATGGTAAAAAAACGCGAATCTGGTACACCACTCGCTTATGTGGTGGGCTTTCGTGAGTTTTATGGTCGTAAATTTAAGGTCAATCCAAACGTTTTAATTCCCCGCCCAGAGACTGAGCAAGTGATTACGTCGGTGCTTGGGATTGTTGATGTGTTGAAGAAAAATGACATTACAATTCTGGATGTCGGTACCGGTTCTGGTTGTATCCCGATTACTTTGAAACTAGAGCTCGAGGCAGAAGGCGTTAGAACTAGCGTCTCGGCGGTTGATATTTCAGCACCAGCACTTGAAACCGCTAAGGAAAATGCTAAAGAATTAAAGGCAGATGTAAACTTCTTTTATTCAGATCTTCTTTCTGGAATTGACCGCTTGCCAGATATTATTACTGCCAACCTGCCATACGTTGATATGAACTGGGATTGGACTAGCCCAGAGATTAAACTCGAGCCAGCTTTGGCGCTTTATTCTGAGGATGGTGGCCTCGCTCACATCAAGAAATTCCTTGATCAGGTTCAGGAAAAATCTGAAGCTGAAATTGAACGCGCAATTGTGAAAAATATGCCGCCAAAATTCTTAGTTATTGAAGCGGATACTTCGCAACATGATATAATAATAGAATACGGTAAGGAACGCAATATTGAGCTCGTCTCAAGAGATGGCTTCATATTGACCATGAAATACTAATGAAAGAAGTAATTAAACCATTCCTAAAACTGATTAGACAGATCGTCGTAAACGGCGTCATCTTCTTTGGCTTAATTGGCTTAACTTTCTGGTTTATCTTTAAGGATCAGGATCTAAATTCAGTATTTGATATTATTTCAAAGGCCTTTTTGCCATTTGTAATTCTTGGTCTCTTCTTTATGGCGATGTATTTGACGGTCGAGGCATTAAATCTCAGAAGACTTTTGAATTCTCTCGGTGAAAATGTTTCCTTCAAACAGGCTTTTAAATACGTTTGTATCTGTTTCTTCTTTAGTTCAGTTACCCCAAGTGCAACTGGTGGTCAGCCCCTCGAAGTTTATTACATGTCTAAAGATGGTATTTCAACCGCTCACGCTACACTCTGTGTTCTTCTCATGACAGCTGGTATTGAGTTTGCGGTCGTGACACTTGGCATCTTTGGTGGTTTGTTTGCTCAGGAACAAATTCATGGCCCAATGTTTATTCTTTATACTTACGGTGTGATTATTAATACTATCACCTTCCTCTTCTTGACCATTTGTATCTTCTGGACTGGTGGCGTTAAGAATATTCTCGGTACAATCTTTACCTTCCTTTATAACCGTGGAATTAAGAAAGCTAAGGTTTGGGAAGAAAAGACCATGAGTGGCCTCGATAAATATAATGATAGCTCAAAGTACATTAAGACTCACATGAAAGAATTTGGCCTCACGATGCTTAGAGGTATAGTCCAGATGTCCTGTCTTTATCTCGTACCATTCGCTGTGATGATGGCACTCGGCATTAAGGGTCATAATATCTTTGAAGTTTATGTTCTTCAAGCAACACTCTTTGTTTCAACTTCAGGTATTCCACTTCCTGGCGCAATTGGTGCAAGTGAATCCGCCTTCCTTAGCCTTTATACTGTGATCTTCCCAGCTGAAATCTTAAGCTCAGCCATGCTGCTTAACCGTGGTATTAGCTTCTACCTAATTGTTCTCTTCACGATGGCAGTAGTACTCATAAACGTCGTCGTTACGAAACGAAAAGAACATAAACTAAAAGAACGATCAGAAAATAAAGAATAAAAATCCCCCTTATCAGGGGGAATTTTTATTAGCTCTTGTAAGCTTGAAGTGTGACTTTAAGATCGATTTCGCGATCGCCTCTTGCGACTTTCAAAGTAATTTCGTCACCGACTTTATATTCACCAACTAGGGTTGAGAGTGAGCCAGCGCGGCCGATTTTGATACCGTTAACTTCAAGGATGATGTCGCCATCTTTGAGTCCGGCAATATCACCAGCACCGCCAGAGATGATTGCACTAGTCTTGCCGCTTGATCCAAGATAAGCGCCATAGTTATACTTTAGGTCGTTTTCTTCAGCGACGTCTGAGGTGATTGGGGTGTATTGAACACCAAGCACTGCGCGAGCAAATTCACCGTTTTCAAGCACGTTTTTAATGATGCCTTTGACGCTTGCGATTGGAATCGCGAAGCCGACGGTTTGTGAACTTGAAGCGTATGCGGTTGCGATGCCAATGACTTCACCAGCGGCGTTGACGATTGGACCGCCCGAGTTACCACCATTGATGGCTGCATCGGTTTGAAGCATGTCTGAGAGCTTCTCGTAAGCGTTTCCGGATGAATCTGATGCGACGAGTTCGCGGCCAGTACCGGAGATGATGCCAGATGTGACAGAGTTTGAATATTCACCAAGAGCGTTACCGATCACGATCACTTCTTGTCCAACGTTGACGGTTTTACTATCGCCAAGTGTGACTGGTTTGAAATCTTCTGGGTTATCGACTTTAAGAATGGCAGAGTCGTTTAATGGGTCGAGACCAACGACTTTGACGTTCTTATAGGTCTTGCCGTTACTAAGCGTTACATTGACGTTTTTAGCGTCTTCTACGACGTGTTTATTGGTCATGATGTAACCGTCGGCTGAAAGAATGAAACCGGTTCCGGCAGCGGTACTGGTTTGTTCAGTGCCGAACCAGCTTTCGGTTCTGACCTCGGTGGTAATTGAGACGACACTTTCTGAAACTTTGCTTGCGACGTCAGCAATTGAGCCGGATTCGAAGTTAAGTGAGTTGCCGTCTGGGCCGTAGTTGTAATTAGTGACGGTGCTACCATGGTAGTAGCTATAGGTGCTAATGCCGAAGGCGGAGAGCGCTAAGACAAAGGTCACGACAGGAAGAATATTTGCTGGTTTTGGAATGTTCTTTTCTCCAGGCTTAACGGTTTTAGTGTCGTTTTTAGGGGACACTGCTCCCTCGTTAGATTTTTCCATATTTACCTCCTTAAACGTTAAATATAGGCTGGCTAAACCAGATTACGATGACGGCGATCAAAAGTCCGAGGAAGATGGTTGGCATACCAACTTCAGACCATTTGAGTTTGCCTTCATTGCGTTGAATTGATTTATAAGTATAGCCGAATAGGAATGAAATGATAGTAGTGATAACTGAGAGTTGTGGAATAATAATGCCAGTTCCAGCGAAGGAATAAACAATCAACCATGAGTGGCAGAGCCATGCGATTTCAGCAAAGATTAATCCAGCTGCGAGATAGATCATTTCGAAATCTTTATCGTCGCCTTGAATAAGTACGTGTCTTGCGGCAGCGTAGCCAATGATAAGGCTACCGAGTACCATGTTGGTGACGTTTGCGCTAGCAGCGAGCAGGGTGATTGCAGTGGTGCCGAAGAAGACGGCCCAGAGTGACTGCATGCTGGTTGCAAATTCGGTTGATTTTGGTTTTAAGAAAATCAACCAGCTTGAATAAAGCGCTGCGATAATGAAGTGAACTGGTAAGATGGTCTGACCAGAACAGTAAGCGATAGCAACGAATGAACAACCGACGATGATATCGACGAGGTTGGACTTTAAGTTAAGTTCCCAATAACGAGGACGGACGGCAAACATGCGCCATTTTGAAATTAAGACGATTAAGAAACCCAAGAAAACACTACCGGTTGCCCAGGTAAGATAAACTGAGCCGGTACCAAGAAGAATGTTCATGATTACATGCATGAACGAGCTGAATGCGTTTCTACTTTTTCTTAAAATTACAAAATCTGCCATTAGAATGTCCTTAAGTGATTGAATGGGAATAGACGGAGTGCTACTGGTCCGATGATACGACAATATGGAACAGTTCCGAGGCCATAACGTGAATCATAGGAATGGGTACCTTCACGGTTATCGCCAGCGACGAAGATTTCGCCTTCTGGAACGATCATATCGACTTCACCTGAAGTGTCCTTCTTTGGACCATCGGTGTCGGATTTTCTAGTTTCATCATCAGGATGGAATCCTTCTGGGTGCTCGTCGTTGATGACGGTGAGTTCACCGTCTTTGACGATTACACGTTCACCCGGGAAAGCAATTACACGTTTGATGATGTACTGATCACGAATTGTTGTATCGATACCACAAGTTAAAGGTCCGTTAGCTTCACCATTTGCGAAAACAATGACTTGTCCGCGTTCTGGAACGTATTCTTCGCCTTTGAAATGTGCTAATGAAACAGCAAGGCGGTTTACGATGACACGGTCATTGTTATGAAGAGTGTTTTCCATTGATACGCCGACCACGTTGTATGAGCGAAAGACAAATGCATTGATCGTCATGGTGCCTACGACGATTGCGACGACAAAGGTAATAAGACTCAAGATATCCTTAATAATCGGATGTCTTTCAAAAATAGTGAGCTCTTTTTTCTCCATATAATTATTTTACCATAATTATCAGAATTTTACCGTAAAACTTGTGCTTTTTTCATCTGAATCAGCGGTCAATTTCCAGTTGTTTTTCTTGGCGATTTCACTAGCAATTGCGAGTCCAAGACCAACGCCATTTTTAGTTTTATCGACTTGATAGAATCTTTCAAATAAGTGCGGTAATTGCTCTTTACTAATAGTCGTACCATCGTTTGTAATTTTGATTTCGTGGTCGGTGACTGTAATATCGATAGTTTTATCGGAATATTTGATAGCGTTATCAAGTAAGATATTTAAGAGTTGCTTAAAACTTGCGGCATCGAGCGAGACGGCGCGATTCGATAGTGTCTCGATTTTAACTTCAGTTCCCTTTTTAGTACACTGAGGTTTCAGCGGCTTAATGAGTTTTTCAGTAAAATCAGAGAGTGTGATTTCAGTCTTTTTCGATTCGTTGACACTAACGTCAACTCTTGCAAGGGCGAGTAACTGATTATTGAGATCAGCTAATTCTTCTACTTTATTCATGGCATTATCAATCCACTCATTGTCTTTTATGTCGGCGGCTTCAAGATTTGCCTGAATGACGGCGAGCGGAGTTTTGATCTCATGTGAAGCATTTGCAATAAATTGTTTTTGAGCATTATAAGTCTCTTTTACCGGTTTAATAATTTG
>CAMZGX010000036.1 GCA_947306585.1 uncultured Candidatus Saccharibacteria bacterium | reverse complement strand
TGGATTCACAATAACGTATTCAACCACCCCACAGAGAGGTTCGTAGAGATTTAGACACCGCGCACCACGAAATAATCCCTTTGGGATTTTTTTGTTGCACCTGGAACTTCGTAAACAGGTGCACCATTACTAAAAAAGAAGACCTAAAAGGTCTTATTTTTATTTTCGAATATTTTTACATGAAAAAGCCCCAAGAAAACTCTTGGGGCCGGGGTAATACATGATGCAATTTTTACCAGGTGGAACCATTATCGCGCCAATATTCGGCGTCTGCTCTAAGCATGCTGGCGTTATCGCGAATCCATTCCATTGCTACTCTTTCTTCCTTGCCGCCAGGTAAACTACCTGCCATTACTGTAAGTGTCTCAAGGTTAATTGAAGCAATTCTGGTGCGACCTTCCACTACGTGGCAGTGAAGGCCATGGCCTCTGTAATAGTCGTCGCGATTGTGATCGAACTCGATCTTTAAGCTGGTGCCCGGGATGTTGTAATCTCCTCTCATGTTTTTCACCCTCCTTTGGATTAATGTGCATTTTTAGGAACAATGTCCCTAAGTAACCGTTTAATTATAAACGATAATTGTTTATTTGTCAATTATATTTTGTAATAATTTTAAAAGTCCCTGATCTTACGTTCGCTGCTACTAGCTCACTTGGGCTCCTTAGCCTTATTATTGCAGCTAGGAGAAGTCTTAAGAATAAACAATAATAGGTTTTGTTTTTACTTTTTGATCGAAAGAGTGGTTGCGCTATCAAGGCAAAGGAAGCCACCACTCTCAAGTCGCATGCGAAATGCAAAGAACTTAAGTCCTGCACGCTTACCGACATGATCATCAAATGATTCACCAGCACAGATTGCAGTATCATCATATTGCACGTCACCAATCTCCATTAAGGGCCAACCGGTGCCTTTTGTGGTACCAGATGCATATGAATCAAGCTCGCCTCGATCATATTCTTTACCAGTAGTACAATCAATAACTTTTGTCGATCCCCATAGTGCCGCTTTGTAATGCTCACCAGTGGACGGGTCGAATATTTTATCTTTTGCTACATAATCATTAAAGAACTTACAGAATCCTCTAGTCTTCTCTTTGCGGGCAGTCCATGCATCGTTGACGGTGAAGTGGTGAGTACTATTCCAACCATTCATTGCCGTAACAATTAAAGCGAGATTCGTTCTACGCTGTGCATCGCGTTGAGTGCGTGCTAATGTCGGAAAAGCGATAAAGACAACCGCGAAAATTAGGCCTGCAATAGCAAGCACAAGTACGGCCTCAATGACTGTAAAGCCCTTTAAATGCCGACTATTATTCATATGTTTAATTTTAACACTTCTTTTTATTATTTTCTATTTCAATTCAAAATTGTTTATGCTAAAATAGACTTAACTAAAAGGGAATGGGAATTTTTTATGGAGAACAATAGTTTATCACCATCTCCGGCGCCAACGCCTGAACCAGGTACGAGCATGCCGGATTTTGCTGCTGCGCCAGCTCAACCAACACAACCACTACCACCTGCATCAGCGATGCCAGATTTTGGTACTCAACCAGTACCACCAATGCCGCCAATGGATCCTACTGCTGGAATGCCAATGCCAGCTGAAGTTCCTGTAGAGACTCCAGCTCCAGAACCAGTAGTTGAAACTCCAGTCGAAACTACGCCAACCGAAGAAGCCCCAGTAGCTTCTGATCTTGGTGAGATTATGAATGCTGGCGTCACTGCAGCTGAGCCACAAGCTCAATCTGAGGCCCAAACGCCAACTGAAGAAGTACCTACTTCTCCAATTTCTGACCTCTTAGCAAAACAACAAGCTCCAGCAGAAACTCCAGTTGCTGAGACTAAAACCCAAACCCCTGATGCAAAAAAGCCAAACGTCAAGCTTATTGCTCTTATTGCCGCTGCAGCCTTACTTGTAATCGGCTGCGTGGTTGCTGCTATCTTGCTTTTAAGCCAACCAAAACAACCAGTTTCAAATCCATCAGACGCTCCACAGCAGATTGTTGCTAATGACACTGTTGATACTTCAGTTGAATTTGACAAGCTTACTAGTGAACAAGCCCTTGAATTCTTGCAAGCCGTAAATTCAGACAACGAAGGCACTTTCTTCCCAGATGATTATACTGACGAAGAAGTTCGTGAATTGATTGACGGCGAAAATGTTGGTATTTTCTACTCATACGAGAAGAAAGCTGACATCCTAAAGATCGCAAAAGAATCTGAGTATGTTGCTAAATTTAAAGATAAGATTACTGAAGATGCTGCTGAAATCACCGAAAAAGACGGCTATGCAATCGTTAAATTCGACGCTGACGCAACTGGCTGCGACAGAAGCTGTACTGCTTTCATCTTTGATAAAAAAGTTGTAAACTTCTATGCTGCTCCAACTACCGACGTCTTAACTGGTGTTCAGAGTACAATTGTTCATATTATGATCATTGATCACACTAAGGCCAATGTTGAGAAAGTAGCACCATTAATCGCTTCAGTCTTCATGAGTAAGCAAAATATTTACAGCACAGAGCTCAAAGAAGCTAACGGTGAATTTGAATATATCGTAAATACTATTGAATATAAAGATTCCAACAAGGAAAAAGCAGTCAAGAAAACGACTCATTTCAAGGTAATCGCAACTGGTGAATTTCTCTATATGCCAGATTTGACGACCGAAACTGTGCTATAATAAACTTATGGCAAAACTCGTTTTTGACGGACAGCGTGAGGGGGAAGAAGTGCTCTTTGTTTTTCGTCGTCACATTGTGACCGCAAAGAAAGGGCTTTTCTTCTTGATTGTCATGTTAGCTGTTGGCGCTGCGCCAATGTTTATCTGGCGTGATAATATCAACATGTTTTTCTTCTTCTGCGGTATGACCGCTTTAGGCGTACTCGGGTTTTTCTATTCATACATTCTCTGGTACTTCTCGCTTTACATCGTGACCGATCAGCGTATTCGTCAGATTTCTCAAAAAGGTATTTTTAAAAAGACCGTCGTTGATCTTGGACTTGATAAAATCCAGAGTATTTCTTTTGGTGTTCCGGGCTTAATTGCTGGCATCTTTGGCTATGGTACTATCTTGATCCAAACTGGCGTGGGTGATCTCGTGATCTCACAAGTCAGCAAACCGGCAAAGATTCACGATAAATTGCAAAACGTATTGAAAGGAGTAAATTAATGGTCTTGTTTAAGAAAAAGGGCGAGGAAGAGAAAAAGACCGAGCGTGAAAAAGTTGAAGAGCGCCGTGAAGAGGTGCTTGCACGTGGCCGTCGTTTTAAATATCCTCTTCAGTACGCAAAACATAAAGTTGTGACTTTGACGCTTGTGATTTCGGTCTTTGCTGTGCTCGCTGCTGGCGCCTTGGTCTATGCCATGCTTTATAAATTCCAAAGTACCGAGGATATTCTTTATCGTATTACTCAAATTATTCCTTATACCGTCGCAACTGTTGATGGTGAAAAAGTTCGCTATTCAGATTATCTGTTGCTTTATAAATCATCAATTACCCCAATCGAAAAGCAGGGTATGATTCAGGCTGGTCAAGATATTAATGAAATGCAGAAATATTATAAGCGCGAAGCTTTGAATTCTGCAGAAGATTATACCTATGCCTTAAAACTCGCACGTGAGCTTGATATTAAGGTCTCGGACGAGGAAATTGATAAGGCTGTAGAACTCCATCGTAAAGCTGGTGGTGTTGAACGCTCAGAAGAAACTTTCAACCGCGTACTTCAAGACAACTTTGGTCTTTCACTTTCTGAATACCGTCGCATTATCTATCTTTCATTAACTTCACAAAAAGTCTCAGAAAAGATTGATGAACTTGCAAAGATCGTTTCAAACGAAGTTCAAGGTGAACTCGATAGCGGTAAGACTCTCAGCGAGATCGCTGAAGGCTTAGAGGGTAAAGGTACCTACGAAGAAACTGGTGGCTTGATCGATAAAATGAACATCGACGGTGGACGCGCAACTATGGCATTGACTCTTGAAAAGGGCAAAACCTCTAGCCGTTTCGTTTCAACTTCTGGCGATGGCTTCTACTTCGTTACTTTGATTGACAAAGATGAATCATCTGTTAACTATAATTCACTCTTCATTCCGTTCAACGAGCTTAAAACTCGTCTTCAGAAGATGCGTAAAGAGGGAAAAGTTGAAGAAAAAATAACCCTTGAAGAATCAGAGGAAAGTACAGATGCCAAAGAAGAACAATCAGAAGAAACCAAAGAATAAAATTCCTGAGTATTCACTTGCTGAGGAACTGATTAATGCGATTTCTCATGGCGTTGGCGCTTCACTTAGCATTGCTGCGTTAGTGGTTTGTATTGTTCACTCCCATTCCGCATTAGGAGTAATTTCGAGTTGTCTTTATGGCTCAATGATGATTATTCTTTATACCTTTTCATGTCTTTATCATGGCCTCTCGCCAAACATCAAAGGCAAAAAAGTTTTGCGCATTCTTGACCACGATAACGTCTTCTTGATGGAAGCTGGAACCTATATGCCGGTTGCCTTAGGTCTTTTAGTCCATTCTGGCCACGTAGCGCTTGGCTGGACGGTCTTTGGCTTAGTTTGGGCGATTACTATCCTCGCAATCGTCTTTACGTCAATTAATGTCGATAAATACCAAATAATTGGCGTGATTTGTAACCTTGTACTCGGATGGGGTGCTTTACTAATGCTCCCAGTATTAATGCAAGTCTTACCGGCTTCTGGTCTTTTGATGTTGATTCTTGGTGGTGCAACTTATTCACTCGGCGCTTTATGGTTTGGCATCGGCGCAAAAATAAAATGGATGCACTCAATATTCCATTTTTATGTCATACTGGCATCCATTTTCCACTTTATCTTAATTTATAATTTCTGCATCTAACGGAGCTTGGTTTTTAAGATAATTGCGATTGCAAGTGCCGCAATAATAGTTCCAAGCATAATTGCCGCACAAAGTGCGACGGCGTCCTTCTGTTTTTCTTCTTCAGCCTTAGATTCGGTAGTTTCGACATCGTTAGTCGAGATTACTTTAGTATCCTGATCTATAACTTCAACTACATTTTCTTCTTCGGGTTCAACCTCGGACGAATTTGTTTCCACCGCATATACTCCTGTGGTTCCGAAGAGCATAAAAATACATGCCAATAGACATGTTATTACTTTCTTCATAGCATACTCTCCCAATTATTGTGATATTGGTGCGGGTAGACGGGGACGATCCGTCATCTTATCCTTGGGAAGGATACATAATAGCCGTTATACGATGCCCGCTTGTGAATGTATTATAGCACATTTAGACTTGACAAATAAAATGGTTTTAGTACAATTAGTTTGTATACAAATTAATTTTTGGAATAGGTTATGGATTTATATAAACTTACCGTGAAAAACGGGAATAATGAAGATTTTGCACTTAAAAATCTTAAAGGAAAAGTCTTATTAATTGTTAATACCGCAACTGGTTGTGGTTTTACTCCTCAGTATGAGGCGATTGAAGCTTTATATGAGAAATATCATGATCAGGGATTTGAAGTATTAGACTTTCCATGTAATCAATTCGGTCATCAAGCCCCAGGTACAGATGCCGAGATCAAGCAGTTCTGTACTGCTAAATACCAAACAAAATTCGATCAGTTTAAGAAGATCGATGTAAACGGCGAAAATGAAAGCCCAGTCTTCACCTTCTTGAAGGCTGAAGCTCCAGATGAATTCCCAGTAGGTTTGAAGAATAAAATGGCAATGAAAGCTGTTAAAAAACTCAGTAAAACTTGCAAGAAAAAAGGTGATATTGTTTGGAACTTTACTAAATTCATCGTTGATCGAAATGGTAGAGTTGTTGGTCGCTTTGACCCAACTTATGACCCAGCTGAGCTCGATGAGTTCATTGAAGGATTATTGTAATGGACAAATATGATTCAATTAAATTAAAAAACCAGCTATGTTTTCCGGTTTATCTTTGTGCTAAAGAGATTACCAGAAAATATGGCCCAATCCTTGAAAAAATTAACCTTACTTATACCCAATATATCGTCATGATGTATTTCTGGGAAAAAGGCGAGAGTAATGTTAAGGAAATTAGCAGAACTCTTTTGCTTGACTCCAGTACTCTTACTCCACTCCTTAAAAAGCTCGAAGAAAAAGGCTTTGTAACTCGCGAACGTTCGAATACGGATGAGCGCAATCTTGTAGTAAAAATCACTGAAAAAGGCCTCGCTTTGCGTGAAAAGGCCGTTGAAGTTCCAGTTAAAATTGGAAAATGCTTAA
>CAMZGX010000035.1 GCA_947306585.1 uncultured Candidatus Saccharibacteria bacterium | reverse complement strand
ATTCTTGCTGCACCATTCCACGCTCTCTTTTATAAGCATAAAGAAGAGTTCTATGTGGTTGAAATTGACGGCGAACGCCCACACGAAGCTGAATTTATTGCTAGATGGCTTAAGCCAGAGGTAACTATCTGGGTTGCACTTGGCCGTTCACATGCTATCCAGTTTGAAAAACAGGTCAAAGAAGGCATTTTTGAAAACGTCGATAAAGCAATCACTCACGAATTTGCTATGATTCCTCAACACACCACCGGTAAAATCTATATCGATGGTGATGTTGAATTGATGGTTAAGGCTTGTGAGAAAATTAAGCTCCATCATAACGTTGCTGCAGAAGTTGTACCATGTTTCAAATCAGATTGTAAGAAATATAGCGTTCACGCTGACAGCACTGAATTTACGATCGGAAAGGATAAATTCCGCTTCTATAATCCAATGCCAGCCGACCTTGCTATTCAGCTCGTTCAACTTAAGAAACTTTGCGAATATCTCGACATTAAACTTAAGACCGATTTCAAGAAAATGCCACTTCCGCCAGGAAGAAACTCTTACTTTGAGGGTAAAAATGGCTTGAAGTTGATCGATTCATCATACAATGCCCACCTCATCTCAATGGAAGCAATCATGGATATGGTCGCAGCCATTAAAGAAGAGCATAAATGGCTCGTAATTGGTGACATGGTTGAGCAGGGTGAAATCGAAAAAGAAGAGCATGAGAAGCTATCCAAGGTACTTGCTAAAGTTAAACCAGAACAAGTAATTCTAATTGGTCGTCGTACTGAAGAATACACTGCACCACTTTTGAAGAAACAGAAAATTAATGTTTATACTACCCGCGACCCACGTGATGCTTTGAAATATATTGAAGAAAACACCAAGGGTAATGAAACGATCGTATTTAAGGGCTCACAGTACCTTGAATGGATTATTGAAAAGTTACTCAAAAATCCAGAAGACGCAAAGAAGTTGCCACGTCGTGGTAAAGCTGCGATCAAACGCAGGAAAAATAGAGGATTGGATTCTTAAGACAGAAGAAAGGAAGCGGATGAAGAAATTATATGTGATTCACGGGTGGACTTATACCGTTGAACCATGGGCAAGAACGATTGAGATTTTAAAGAACGAATATCAAATTGAATTAGAAATGTTAAATGTCCCTGGTCTCACGACTGGTTCAAAAAAGATTTGGACAATCGAAGAGTATAAAGATTGGGCAGACCGAAACATTCCAAAAGATGCAATTGCGCTCGGACACTCAAATGGTGGCCGCATTCTTTTAAATCTCTGTTCAGAAAAATCTGACAAATTAAAGCATCTCATCTTGCTTGATGCCGCAGGTGTTTATGAAAAGTCCGTTAAGCGTGAAGTTTCAAGAAAACTTTCAAAACTTTTTGCGCCACTTAAAAAATCCGCTTTACTCCGCAAGATCTTCCATAAACTTATTGGTGCTTCTGATTATGATCGTGCGCCAGAAAACATGAAGAAGACTCTTGCTAATATGCTTGATTCAGATAAGAAATTGGATATCACCAAGGTTAAAACTCCAACCACCATCCTTTGGGGTGAAAAAGATAAAGTTACTCCACTTCGTCAAGCTAAGAAGATGCACGAAAGAATTGAAGGTTCTGAACTTTTGACTTACAAAAACTGGACTCATGCTCCATATATTTCCGATCCAGCTGGTCTCGCTCGCGCAATTAATAAAGTGATGGAGGGAATTAAGTAATGTTTTTCCTCGGACAAGCTGCGAACTATAAGGGAAAGGTACTTTCTCATACTTTTGCAACCGGTACAAAGAAAGATTATGAAGCTTTAAGAAAACATCTTGCAACCCGCTATAACGTGGCCGAAGAGAATGTTTTTCTTTATCATAATGGCCGCTCTGCTTTGGCTGCTGGTATGAAAGCAATTGTGCCAAAGAAAAATGGCGAACATCCAGGCGTACTCGTTACTTCTTTAACTTGCTATGCTGTGGTTGAGGCAGTTAAAGCTGCTGGATTTACACCAGTCTTTGCTGATATTGATCCAAAAACTTTGCATTTTAATGGCGAAACTATTGAAAAAGCTTTCAAGAAGCACAAAGACATCAAGGCAGTAATCGTTCAAAATAACCTTGGTATTCCAGCTGATATTAAATCAATTAAGGCTGCAGTTAGAAAGCATAACATTGTTTTGATTGAGGATCTTGCTCACTGTGCTGGTATCTCATATAAAGATGGCAAAGAAGCTGGTTCATATGGTGATTTTGTCGCACTCAGCTTTGGCAAAGGTAAATCTGTCGATACAATTTCTGGTGGCGCCTTAGTTATCCGTTCGAGCGAAATCACTTACGTTGAACGCGCTAAATATAAAACCAAGATCGTTAAGTTACCAAAACAACCAGTAAAGAAACCTAAATTTGGTGACCGTTTCCGTGATCGTTTTTACCCTCTCTTTGGTCTTATAATCCGCGGACTCTATGTTTTCCGCCTTGGACGTCTCTTTACGAGCTTCCTTCTAAAAACTCACCAAATCAAACGTTCTGCTGATGCTGATCTTGATCTTAAAGTCCGTTTGACTTACTGGCAGGCAAAGCTAGCCTTAAAACAGCTTGAAAGCCTTCCAAAGAACCGTCCACCAATCCGTGAGTTTTATCTAGTCGAAGACCGCGATCTTGTACTAAATGAACTTGAACGTAGTGGCTTCGTAATGAATGATACTTGGTATGATATTCCAGTTTCACCTGAAAGATACTATAATAAGGTGAAATTCCCAGAAAACGAATGTCCTATAGCGACCGAAGTAGCAAAACATATCGTGAATCTTCCAACCCATTATCCTCGTCCGAAACTCGTACCGGCACGTAGGATTATCGAAAAATATCAACTTAAAGGGGATATAAAATGACGAAATACAATATCCTTAAACACCCAGAAGGAAATTTCCTCCAGAGTGACGAGTGGGGTCGGGTGGCAGAAAAAGTTGGGCACAAAGCAATTCGCAGAGAGTATAAAAACGGCGAATCGGTTTTGATGATTGTAAAAAATGCACGTCGTGGACGTTATCTTGAGATTCCAGGTGGTCCATTAATTGACTGGGAAAACTCGGAAGCTGTCAAAGAGATTTTTGACGATATTAAAAAGACTGCAAAAGCTGAGAAATGTGTGTTCGTGCGTTTCCGTCCTCAGCTAATGAATGGTGCTAAGAATCTTGCTAAGATGAGCGCAGTTGGCGCAAAGCCAGCTCCATTTCATCTTCATGCTCAAAATACCGTTATTCTTGATTTAACTAAGCCAGAAGATGAATTGCTTGCTAATATGCGTCGTCAGACTCGCTATGAAGTTCGTCGTAGCGCTAAACTCGAACTTGTAGTTAAGAAGGGAACTTCAGACGAATTATTTAAAGAATTTCATTCCGTCCAAGTTGATACCGCAAAGCGTCAGAACTTCATTCCACCAAACATGGATGAGCTCGAAGCTTATCATGAAGTCTTCAAAAACAACGCTACCATCTACTATGTAGAAACTTCAAAGAATCTTACAATCGACGGTAAGAAAGTAATTGAAGGCGAACCAGAAGGTGAATATATTCCAGCTGGCACTAAGATCAACTATGGTTTATTTATTGATTATGGTGAAGAAGTAGAATACTTTGAAGCTGCAAGTACTGAGTATGGCCATTTAGTCCCAGGTGCTTATGCAATGCTCTGGCAGGCTGCACGGGATTATAAAAAGAAAGGTTTGAAACGCTTTAACCTTTGGGGAATTGCTCCACCAAATCAACCAAACCACCGCTACGCTAAAGTTACAACCTTCAAGACCGGATTCGGCGGCGAGCAAGTAGAATTCGTTCACGCTCAAGACATTGTTATTAGCAAATCGAAATATTTAATCACAAAAATAATTGAAGTATCAAGAAAGATAAAGAGGCACTTATAATGAAAATCGAAATCAGAGATGCGAAGGATCGCGAAGAGTGGGACGCTTTTGTCACTTCTCATGAGGAAGCTAACTTCCTCCAGTCTTGGGATTTTTATGATTTTCATAAGTCTCGTGGTGAAGAAGTCTGTCGCCGTATTGTCGAAAAAGACGGTCAAATTGTCGCTGCTTATGCCGGTGAAGTTGAGCACGCTAAACGTGGTCGCTATATGGCAATTGCTGGTGGTCCAATTATTGACTGGAGCGACACGCCAGTCGTAAAGAAAGTCTTTGAAGACATTAAGTTAATGGGTGAAATTTATAACTGTGTCTTCGTACGCGTACGCCCACAATGCGAGAATACTGAAAAGAATCAGAAAATTTTCGAGGAAAATGGTCTTAGGAAGGCTCCAATGTATCTTTCAGTTGAATATGCTGGTATTCTCAATCTTAATGAATCTGAAGAAGAAATTATGGTTGGTATGCGCCAACGTCTTCGCCGTGCACTTAGAAAAGGCATGAAGAATAATATTGAGATTGAAAAATCAACTGATCCAAAAGATATCCATACTTTCTATGAGATTCAGCTCCAAACTGCTAAGCGCCACGATTTCTATGCTTTCTCAGAAGATTTCTTGACTAAGCAATTTAAGGCCTTCGCAAAGAATGGCGAAGCTGTTCTTTATACTGCAAAAATCAGCGACGAGAAAATGAAAGAACTTGGCGCCGAGGGTGAAAGTAATATCTTGGCTCAAAACTTCATGATTTTCTACGGTAACGAAGCAAGCTACCACTATGGTGTTTCATCAGAACTTGGCACAAAACTTTCTGGTGCACCACTTCTTCATATGGAAGCAATGCGTGACGCAAGAGAACGTGGAATCAAGCGCTATAACTTCTGGGGTATTGTTGATGAAGATGATACTAAACATCGTTTTTATGGTGTTTCAGTCTTCAAGCGTGGCTTTGGTGTTACTGAGCTTAAATATCTCCCGGCTCATGATTTGATCTTGAAGAAATTCCCATACTATACCAAAACTTGGCTTATTGAAACTATCCGCAAAAAAGTCCGTCACGTCTAAAAAAAATACCACCTCTCGCAGGTGGTATTTTAAACTTATGGGAGAAAAGATTTTTTAGTCATCGTCGTCACGACGGCGTTTCTTCTTTCTGAAGAATTTTTTACCGATATAATCAGCGAAATAACCTCTGGCGATACCGCCAATCGAAGTCATATCTTTGATATTATCGGCGATGTCATCGGCTTTGTCGGCTACTGCCTGACCGGTCTCAACGACTCTTTTTGCCTGTTTCGTGAGTTTGATGAGTTTTATAAGCAGAATGATGCCAAGAACTAAGAACACGAATAATGTGAAGCTTAAGATTCCGACAATAATCCATTCCGCGGTGTTTAAATTATTTGTCATCTTTACTCCTTAAGCTTATTATAGAGCTTTTAGGCGTTTTTGACAAACTCTTTGATTTCGTCACACCAGTCTTCGGTGTCGAAAGTGTATTGCATAAGTGCGAACATGTAGTTCTTTGGATCACCAGTAGTCATCCAGCGGCCTTTAGTCTTCTCGACGATAACGTCGCCTTCTTCTGCCATCTTGGTGATTGCATCGACAGTCCAGAGCTCGCCATCAAGACCAGTGTTCTTTGGATCGAGATATTCAAATACTTCTGGAGTTAAGAGATAACGACCATATGAAGTAAGGTTTGAAGGTGCATCTTCGATCGCTGGCTTCTCAACGATGTTGTCGAGAGTCATTTTATCTTCGTCAGCAAGTTTGATGATGCCATACTTATTAAGAACTTCTTTTGGCATTTCTTGAGAAATGATGATTGCTTTTGCTTCTGGGTGAGCTTCATAAGATTCAATAAGAGTCTTAATATCTGAAGCACCAAAGACTACGTCGTCTGAGTAAGCAACGACAAATGCTTCGTCATCATTGATGAATTTCTTTGCTGATGCAATTGGAGAACCATTACCATATGGGTAAGCTGGGTCTTGTTCAATTACAACAATCTTAGGGAAGTTGAGAACTTGATTGATTGACTCATAACGGTCATCTTTACCTTGAGCGTGAAGTTGTTTCTTGATTTTAGTACAAGCATTGTTGAAGTAATCTTCGTAAATTTCTTTACCTTCATGAGTTGCAACAATGATAATTTCTTCGATACCAGCTTCTGCACATTCTTCAACAACGAGTTGCATAATAGGTTTGTTTCCAAGAGGAAGCATAGCTTTAGGAACGGTCTTAGTAATTGGTAGATAACGGCTCGCAAAACCAGCATCGGTGATGATAGCCTTAGTAGGTTTTTTGTAATTCATAAGTTCTCCTTGAGACTTCATTATAACACGTTAACGTATAATTTGTAAAATACAGAAGAAAAATGGTAAAATATAATCAGTAACTATTGGGATGGTTAGGCACATTCATAAGGAGGTGGTTTTTATGAGTAAGCGAAAGGTGAATCAGGGGGATGAGCCTGCTATAAAAGCTGGCTCTGAGAAACCTAAAAAGTCTG
>CAMZGX010000034.1 GCA_947306585.1 uncultured Candidatus Saccharibacteria bacterium | reverse complement strand
TTGCAAGATAGAGTGACAAAAGGAAGATTAAAAACTCAATACAAACGCCAGTAACGATTAGTGAAACGAGCAAAGATTGCAAACCTTCTTCGCGGTCCTTTTTGATGTGCTTTGTGATTTCTTCGTTAAAGTTCATGCCATTGCCGTTATCAAAAATCACAGACATATTGTTGCCTGGTTTTGGCATTGGACGATTGTTGACGTTTGATGAAACTGCGGAATAGATGATTGAAAAAGCCACAACTAAGACAATGCTAGTTGTCAGTACGGTAATTCCAACGATTCTATTTCGAAGTTTTTTAAACATTTTAATCCTTTGTAACTAATTTATATCCAAGATTACGAATAGTTTTAATTGAGCAGCGACTTTTTATAGTCTTCATCTTTTTGCGAAGATAGCTCATATAAACCTCAACGTAATTCTCTTCTGCTATTGATTCGCTACCCCAAATTTTAGCGAGCAAATATTCCTTCTTTTGAGCGATACCTGGGTTCTTGATTAGAACTTCAAGAATGTCAGCTTCTTTCTCGGTCAAAGGAATGCCGTTTAAGGTACGATTGCTGGTATTAAGGCAAAGATCTTCAAAGTGAATTTCCGTTTCCTCTTGGAGTGGTGCACGACGGTTTAAGGCATTTAATCTAGCGATCAACTCACTAGTCTTAAATGGCTTTGAAAGATAGTCATCCGCACCCATAGTAAGGCCTTTGATTTTGTCTTCAACTTCAGCAAGTGCTGAAAGCATGATGACTGGTGTTTTAATGCCACGATCGCGAATTGCCTTTAAGATATCAAGACCAGATAGTTTTGGTAACATAATATCGAGCACAATGGCGTCGTAAATCGGACTCACGGACATGTCGAGACCTTTTTCGCCATCATCGGCCCAGTCTACGGCGATATCTGCCTTTTTGAGCATATGTATTACGGCATCAGCGAGATACTTCTCGTCTTCTACGTATAATATTCTCATATTAATCCTTTCTTTGTACCTTCTATTATAGGTTCTGAAGCTTAAAGAAAGCTTAAGGCTTTGCTTTAGATTTAAGGTTTAAAAATCAAGCTCGATGCGGTCTCCCATTGAATCAATAAGAGTACCTTTAATGTTTTTGAGCTCTAATGCGACTGAATTTTCGCTGTAATCTTTACCGAGTGCTAAGTAGATCTCCTCATTTAAATTATCGTCAGCAACAGCGTAGGCTTCGGCAGTGAAGCGTACGGTTCCAGATTCCATCGAGAAAATCTCAATCTTTGGATTTTTTACGATTTGCTTAAAGACGTTCTTGGTTTTTGCGGTGCCGATATAAAGTTTATCGTCCACTACTACAGCGCCATCAAACGGACGGACATGTGGCTGGTCATTTTCAGTGGTTGCTAGGTAATACACTCCGGATAGAGCGTTTGCGAGTTTTTGTTGATCGTTCATTTTATTCCTCCCCAGGATTTTTTAGCGCTGGGTACTCTTCGACGAGTACTCTGATACAGCCGGCGATTGGAATTGCAATCACACAGCCGATAAGACCAAGTGAATAGATGCCGATAGTGACAGCAACGAGAATCAAAAGTGGTGGTAAGTTGAGGCCTTTGCCTTGGATCTTTGGTGAGATTAAGTTGTTCTCGATTTGTGCATAGATGATATAGAAGACTAAGAATGAAACCGCTGCCCAGAGTGAGCTTGGGATAAGTAAGAGGGTGACAAGTACTGCGGTGATGATTGGTCCAAACATTGGGATGAGGTAGAAGAAGGCTGCGATTAAGCCCATTGGAATAGCAAGGTTCATGTCGATGCTGAAAATGAGTGAAACTACGAGTACTGAGATTCCTACGACGGTACCATCGAGGATTGCAACGATGAGCTGGCCAGAAACATATTTTGAGACGACTTCTGCACAGCGATCAATTACGCGGCGCCAAGCTTTTGATGCTTTGTGGTTTTTATCAGAAATTGTGTCCCAAAGTTTATCCATTACAGCTGGACCTTGGAGCATAAAAAGAATGGTAAGTACAACGATTAAGATAGTTGCTGTAAAGACATTGCCGATAGCTGAAATCGAATCGATAGTAAGAGTTGAAAGACTGCCAATGAATTCTTGGGAAGCGTTTTTAACGTTCAACATGATCTGATTCTTAAGGTCTGGAATGCCGATTGAGCTACCAAAATGGTTAATCTCTTCACTTTCTAGGAGATTATTAACCTGTTCTGGGACTGAGCTTAGGAACCTTGAAGTCTCATTAACAACGACTGGTCCGACTAAGCTGATGACTGCAACGATTGAAACTACTACTAAAATTACAGCAGTGATTGAAGCGAGATTGCGGCGTTCGCGTTTTTTGTCGATACCATCAATGCGTTTTGCAAGTGGAGTTAAAGCAACGGCAAAGAAGATTGATGTAAGGACGATAAGAATGCCAGTAAGGGCTTTCCAAAGGAATAATCCGATTAAACCAAGTCCTAAAATTACAAGCCAAAAACGGATGAAAGTTTTGGTATCTACATCAACTGTTGTTTTGCTCATTGTGCTCCCTAATTTATAGTTTTATTATACCATGAATTGCCAGACTGGGCCTTCAGGTGTGTCTTTTACAGTGTAATTATTGTCTGCGAGCTGGTCACGAATTTCGTCGGCAACTGCAAAGTCTTTGTTTTTTCTAGCTTCGTCACGTTCTGACATTAAACGTTTAACGAAATCTGGAACTGATTCGATGCCGTCGATTAAACCGAGGCCAAAGAGTTCGTCGACAAACTTCCAGTCTTCGTAATTTAGTTCGTTAGTGTCGATGATACTGAATGCTTCTGGTGAATTTAAGTTTTCATTCAAAGCTTCGAGAATTTGATCGCAGACTGAAGTCTTTCTAGTTTGGCCGAGCTGGTAGACTGCGGCTGCTTTGTTACGCCAGTTCAAACGGCGTGACTTTGCGGCAGAAAGGTCAGCGAAGCTAAAGTTTCTGGTGCCTTGGAAATGACCTTGGAGAACCCACATTTTGAAGTCGAGTGGCATATAACTTTGTTCTTCAAGCTGTTCCAAAGTATAAGTATTGCCAAGTGATTTTGAAACTTTTTCGCCATCGATGGTAATAAAGTTACAGTGGAGCCAGTAATTACACATCTTCTTGTCGAAAGCACATTCAGATTCGGCAATTTCGTTAGTGTGGTGAACTGGAATGTGGTCGATACCACCGGTGTGGATGTCGATTGTTTCGCCAAGTTCTTCGTGGATGATGGTTGCACATTCAATGTGCCAGCCCGGATAACCTGGACGGCCAAGATAATCCCAGCGCATTGCATGATCTTCGCCTGGTTTAATAAACTTCCAGAGTGCGAAGTCAGAAACGTTTCTCTTTTCGGTATTGAAGTCGACACGAGCGCCAGCCTTCAAATGGTCGAGATCGAGTCTTGCGAAATCTGGATATTTAGCGAATTTTGAGGTATCAAAATAAACACCGTCTGCGGTTTCGTAAGTGAAACCTTTTTCGGTCAAAATATCAACTAATTTTTCGTCTTCGGCGATGTAATCGGTTGCACGAGCCACGACGTCTGGCTGAGTAAGATTGAGTTTCTCGTAATTTTCGAGGAAGTAGTTTGAATAATAATCAGCGATTTCCCAAACGGTCTTACCTTCTCTTTTAGCGCCTTTTTCGAGCTTATCTTCACCTTCATCAGCATCAGAAGTAAGGTGTCCGACGTCGGTTAAGTTTAAGACACGCTTTACACCATAACCGTTAGCTTTCAAAGTACGGACGAGTAAGTCCCAATAAATGTAGCTAGTATAATTTCCGACGTGTGGGAAGTTGTAGACGGTTGGTCCACAAGTATAGATTTTGACCTCTTCAGGGTTGATTGGTTTGAATTCTTCAAGTTTTCTAGTAAGAGTGTTATAAAGTTTCATTAGAAGCTCCCGTAGCTAATGCTTTCGCTTTCTTCGTTTTCCTTTTTATATGCTGTGATGAGATCGTTACAACATTTAACGAGATCTTTAACACATTCATCGTATGATAAATCGTAAGTTCTAAAACCGGCTGCATACGGGTGACCACCGCCACCAAAATAGCCAGCAACTTTGTCTGCGATTGGACAACTGCTTCTAATTTTTCCGGTAAGTTTGCCATCTGGATAAGTTTTGATTGCGACAGCAACTTCGACGCCTTCAACCATGCGCATTTCTTCAAGGATTAAGACGTTTGGATTATATTCGTCTGAATATTCCTGAATATCATCCCAAGGGATATGGATGGTTGCAAGTTCGCCATCAAGTGAATAATCGATACGCTTGATAAGATCAGCTTTGTAGTCGAGAATGCGCTGAGACTTCTTCATGAATTCTTTGCGTTTTTCTTCAAGCTCGGAAATGTTGCTGCCAAGATCGGTGAGTTCAGCGGCAATTCTGAAATCTTCAGCGCTAACGCTAGCGGTAGTGAGACCTAAAGTATCAGAAAGGATGCCGTTAAAGATGTTGTCGGCAGCGTCTTTACTAATTTCAATTCCCTGGTCTTTGGCGATTTTGTAAATTAAAGTACAGCAAGCTGGCAAAGTTTCGATAATGCTAGCGTGTGGGAAGGTTAAATCGTCTTCAGTTTCATGGTGATCAAGAACTAAGACCGGTTTAGTATTTAAGATGTTTTTAATAGCATCGTCAGCCATGAGTTTTGAAAGCAAAATTTCAGCGGCGGTATCAACGATAATGTAGCCGTCGGCATTGAAAACGAATTCGTTAGAAACTCTTGACCAGCCTTCGAAATAGCGGAGATATTTTGGAATATCGACTGGACAATATAAAGAAACTTCCTTGTCAGAAAGCAGATACTCGAGCGCAATGGCTGAGCCCAAGGAATCACCGTCAGGGTTTTCTGCCTGAATTATACAAATTTTATTTTTATCTTTTAGAAATTCAGAAAACGTATTATACATCTCTTATATTATAACAGATAAGAAAAAATCAGTAAAACAAAATTTTGCGCTGACGCGGCCGCTCTTCAAGCCCCCGTCGAGCTAAATTTTCGTTTTCTGATTTTTTATAGATTTGTCCTATTATTTAAAGCTGCAGAAAGTGTTATCTGGTCTGCATAAGATAAATCAACGCCGAGCGGAAGTCCGCGTGCGAGACGAGTTATTTTTAAGTCCGGATATTTTTCCGACAAAGTTCTTTGAAGTAAGAGCGCGGTCGATTCACCTTCAACCGACGGATTAGTAGCGATGATAATTTCAGTCGCCTCGTCATCCTCTACGCGCTTTACTAATTCTTTAATGTGTAGCTGTTCTGGAGTAATGCCGTCGATTGGTGAGATTGCACCACCGAGCACATGGTATGTTCCAGTAAATGCCTTAGTCTGTTCAATGGCATAGATATCTAGCGGCTCCTCTACGACGAGAATGGTCTTTTTGTCGCGTTTCTCGTCTGAATATAGAGGAGATACCTCCTCGCTGCTATCTATAAGAGCAAATGTTTTTGGGCAGTTTTTGACGCTGTCATGAAGTTCTAAGAGACTGTCGGCAATGTTTTTGGAGATTGTTTTATCGGAACGAAAAAGATAATAAGCGTATCGTTCCGCCGTTCTTGGACCAACGCCCGGAAGTCGGCCGAGCGCGTCAATAACATTCTCTAAAGCTTTTGGAAGCACCTAAATTTTCCTTAAATTACATTCCCATGTTGCCGAGAGCGCCACCGAGTGATGACATAAGTGGTTTCATCTTTTCGGTTGCGATTTCTTGTGCTTTTGCGTAACCATCGCGGAAACAGTTTTCGATCCAGCGCTCGAGTTCTGAGATATCGTCGAGATCGATTTTTTCAGGATCCAATGTGACCTTTTTGACTTTAAGTTCGCCAGTAATTTGGACGACAACTGCGCCGTCGCCAGCTTCAACTTCAACGATTTCGTTCTTTAATTCTTTTTGTGCTTTACGAAGCTGGTTCAACATCTTCATTTGGTCCATTGTTTGTCCCATAAAAATAACTCCTTTTAATTAATATCAATTATAGCATAGATTACCCCTGTACAACAAAAAACCACCCGTTTTTTGTTGGATGGTTTTATAAAGCTGCTTCTACTGCGGCCCAGTTTGCGTCTTCGTTGTTTGCTGGAATGACTACTGAGACCTGTGAGCCTTCTTTAAGGCGGAAGTAAGTTACGCTTGCGTAAAGTACTTCGTATTCGCGGCCATTCACTTCGACGAAATATTTATCATCGTGGTGAGTCAAGGTTCCAATCACTGTCTTTCTTTCGACTGGTCCAATTTGCTTGTAGAGGAACTTACCTTCTGGTGTGATTGTAAGTTTCATGATGTCACCTTCAACGAGCTTCGACTTCGATGCATAGTTTGCAGGGACAGGATAGTTCTTACCTTCTTGGTCGATCATGATCTGGCCATCGAAGACACCTTCGATAATTTTTCCTTCAGGACCTGAAATTGTAACGTCGCGTGGAGCGGTGATAGTATCGCCATCTCCAACCATAGAAATAAGAAG
>CAMZGX010000033.1 GCA_947306585.1 uncultured Candidatus Saccharibacteria bacterium | reverse complement strand
ACGTCAAATACTTACCAACACGCACATTAACCTTTTTTGTTGCACGCACAAGGGGGTGAGAAAATGCAACAAACATTTAACAGTTTAGAAATGGTTACGAAAATACGTGATGCTATTAGGGAGAAAGCAGACACACTTAATCTTCCTAAGAAAGAGGGATTTATCAAAATCTCGTTCGTACCATCAACAAAGGAAGCAGATGATACGCTTGGTGGGTTATCAGAGTTTCCCGAAGGTAAAGGTCCATTTGATTTTTCAATCTATGAATTCACTTATGCATTAGATGCAGCGTTTGGCTTTTCTTTCGAAGAAAAAGGTGGATATGATAGTTTTTATGTAAAGAAACGCGAACAAATTGTTGGTGACTCGGAAAGCGCAGATCGCGTTTTTTCACGAAAGGACTTCTTAGAAGTAGTAATTCGAGTTGCAGGCGCAGATGGAAAGAACAAAATTCTGGCCGAAAAAGCACGCGAAGTAGTTAGTGAATTTTTTGAAAATGACGAAAACTTTTTTGTAGAATCACAATTTTAAACATTTTCTAAACTTAAACCCGGGAGCTTCTTTCCCGGGTATTTTTGTGTTTTTCTTAAAGATATGATAAAATAAGCTTAATCTAAATAACAAATAAAAATAGAAAGATAAAAATGCCAAAGAAAACTACTACAAAGAAAACTGTCGCAAAGAAGCCTGTTGCTAAAAAAACAACCGCAAAAAGAACTGTCGCTAAAAAGACTGTTGCTAAAAAAGCAGTTACTAAAGCTGATACACACGTAGAAAACGCATACTTCTGGGGCGGACTTGCGATTGCTCTTTGTGCAGCTGGCGCATTCATGGTGCTCGCATTTGGTATTGGTCAAATGATTCGCTAAAAAGGAGCTAAATGCGACTGCTCGTCACGAGACATGGGCAGACGGATTGGAACCTTGAACGCCGTTTGCAGGGTTGGGCGGATAACCCAATAAATGAGACTGGAAGAAACCAGGCTCTAGCCCTGCGTGACAAAATAAAAGACATTAAAATTGATATTTGTTATTCTTCTTCCCTTCGCCGAGCTGCCGAAACGGCTCAGATTTTGCTCGGCTATACGGACGAAACCATGCAACCGATTTGTCCGATTGTTTATGATAAAAGATTACGCGAGCGTGGTTTTGGTTCGATTGATAGTCTAAATGATCCAAAGATCCAGGATTTTGTTTTTCATGAATCATGGAATCTTGATCTTAATACTGGGAAATATGGCATCGAACCGATTCGCGAACTTTATAAACGAATTTATGATTTTTATCACACGGAAATTCCAAAAGCCAAGGAACGCTATGGTGATGACGCTACGGTTTTAATCGTAACTCATGGTGGCGCTTGTAGAGTTCTAAACTATGTAATTTTAGGTGGTGCAGAAGTCCCAGACAAAAATTCTGAGGCTTTAAAGGCGACTCAGAATTTTGTGTTACATAACTGTGATATCGTTGAATATACGGTTTAGTTTTCAGCTAAAGTTGCTTCAGCTTCAACTTTACGATTATCTTCAAAGAAGTTTCTAAAGTAGTCTTGTGACTCGTGTTCTTTGGCATATTCAAAGTTTGAAATTGGCACTGGGAATGGTAGGTTTGCGTATGCAGGTTGCCACCAACCTTCTGGAAGATCGAGTGGAAGTGGTCTACCGTTTTTGTCGTATTTCTGCTCGATTACTGGTAGCTCTTTAACTTCAGGAGCCTTAGCATTAGCATAGGCTGCACCATAAAGGCCATTGTTGCCATTTGGGTTGTATTCCGGAGTAGTTGGAGCGTTGTTACCCTGGAACATTTTACTGACACCAAGACGAGCTGATGCTTGAGTAAGGTTAGCGTTGATGGTTTCAGCTTTGTAGTTTCTGAGTAAGCTGTCGCTATTTTGGATACGAACTGGTGGTACGACCATGCGATGCATGTAAGCGAAACGAAGTTCGTCGACTGAGCCAACACATTCGAATGGCTTCGTTTCATTATCGACACCAAGGAGGCCTTTGAAAGTCTTTTCGAGAGTTGGTTTGCGGAAGAGATCAACATCATCAAAGAGTGATTGCAAAACCTGTGGAGCTAAGAATGGGCAGAATAAAAGATAAGTGTTTGCACATTTAGCACATTCACCACACCATGAAAGCTGGCCGTTCTGAGCGCCTTGTTTGTAGTTTGCGGAGTTGCAGGAGCTGAATTTGTAGCCATACTTTTGCCAGCATTTGTTGACGAAAAGTTCAGCGATTCTAAGTTCAGTGTATTTACGAATTGGTGAACCAACTTTAATGTCGCTTGAAATGTAGCGTTTGACATATTCAGCCATGAGCTCTTCAGCTTCCCAAGTCTTTGACCATTGGTGGTTGACTGGAAGATCGCCAATGTATGAATGTGGTTCTCCACCTTCGTTGCCGATGCTGGTAAGAATAACGTTGTTGTTATTAAGAATAGCTTGGACGATTGCGAGTGCGGTGTTGATGTAAGTTACTGGAACGTGACCATTCAAACCGCCAGTTTCTTTCAAGTGAACCTGGTCGAGCTGGCGAATGACGACGTTAGCTTTCTTGTCGATGAGCTGTGGGAAGATTTCGTCGATTACTGCAGGGTGAGCGCCGTCTTTATCACTTGAAACATACCAAGGAATGAAATCGATATTAGCTTCGAGTAAGAGGGTTGCGACGAGTAAGCTGTCTTTGCCACCAGATTGAAGACTGATGATACCATCACCACGATATGGGCGAGCAACTTGTTCAGCTTTGGTGGTAGTAGCTTTGAAGTGTGCGAGATTGTCGCGGGTTAAACCGTTTTCGAAGGCATACTGAGAGAGACCTTCTTGGAAGACTTTGTTAAAGAAGTTAGCTTGCCACTCGTCGATTTGTTTTGGAAGATGGACGAATGGAGTTGGGTGGGCTTTGTAATAGCTAGTACCAATCAAAACGAAAGCGAGGAACATTGCACTATCGAGAGTTTGGTTGAGTGAAGGATCGTCGAGAACATTGAACTTTTTGCCATTTTTAGCTTCTGGATGTGGAGCGAATTTAATGTTTTCAGTAAAGATAGTGTTGTCAATTCCCTGGTAAACGAAAGTTCCGGTAAGGGTGTTTTTATCAAAATAGTAGCTCAAAAACTTAAACACATAGTTAGTGTTTTCCATCGGATTGATCATTGCTGCTGGTCTTTGATTGACGTTCTCGGCGTTGTTTTGCATAATGCTCCTATTTTAAGTTTTTTACGATTGTTTGAAATTGCTGTCCGCGGTCTTCGAAGTTCTTGAACATATCGAAGCTAGCTGCACCTGGTGACATTAAGACGACTGGATGAAGTGGCTCGGTCACTGGCAAACAAAGATTATAGTTTTGGCTAGTGTCGTCAGCGATTTTTTCAGCGATTTCGCGTGCGGCATTGACGGCTTCTTCGAGGGTTTCGGCGAGGATGTATTTTTCAGGATATTCGTTCTCGGCGAGTTGTTCTTTAGTTTCACCAATAAGAATAGCTTTCTTGATGTTCTTAGCATCGAAAATACGACGTTTCATAGCGCTTAAATCAAGATGACGATCTTTACCGCCGGCAATTAAGATAAGTGGACGATCTTCAAAAGTCTTGATGGCAACGTCAGTTGCTGGGAAAGCTGAAGAATAATTGTCGTCATAATACTTCACGCCATTTAATTCGCGGACGAATTGAATGCGGTGTGGTAAACCTTGGAAGTTCGAAAGCGCGGTCTTGATTGAGTTAAAGATATTCTGATCGCTAAGAAGCTCGTTCAAATCTTTCTTAAAATAGCTAGCAACGGCCATTAAAGCAGCTTCACAGTTTTCTTTATTATGTTCGCCTGGAACATTAAGAACACTGAGGAGTTCTTCAACTTTGTCGGTACGAGCGATTGGATAAGTAGTTTTAGTGCCTTGGCTGAGATTGCCAATGCGTTCTGAGTTTTCATTCTTGCTGTAATAAACACAGTAATCGTCAGCAGTTTGGTGACGAGCGATATTAGCCTTAGCGTTGTGATAATCTTCAAGGCTGAAATGACGGTCGAGGTGGTCTTGTTCAACGCGAAGCACGACGGCTACATTTGGAGATTTAGTAAGATCCCAGAGTTGGAAGCTACTCATCTCAAATACTACTACATCATCTTCTTGGATTTTGTCAAGGACGTCGATGCTTGGGTTGCCGATGTTGCCAACGAGCCAAACGTTTCTGGATGGCCATTCAGAATCTTTAATAATTTCTTTTAGAATTGCAGTGATAAATGAACAAGTTGTTCCCTTGCCTTTAGTGCCGGTGACGCCAATAATTTTAGCTTTGCAGTGATCAAAAAAGTATTTAGTCATGGAGGTCCATGATTTATCTAATGGGCGGACGGATGGGCTTCTAAAGACTGCATCGTAGTCTTCGAGTTTAAAGCCAGCAATATCTTCGTCTTTAAAATTATCGAAGATTTGGACATGGTTTCCGTGTTCTGTAAAATATTTTTTGACAGCGTTTCCTTCGACGCCGCCACCGAGAACTGCAATATTCATATAATATATTATAGCATAAAGACTAAAACTTTAATCTATTCTCTAATGAGTTTACTAAGGCTTTGTCACATGAGCCGACGGTTACAAAAGAGTGAATGCCAGAAGCGGCGAATTCGCGTGCGAGTTCAACGATCGTAGCCTTATCGATCTTTTGAATGATGGCTGGAATGTCGTTGTAACGGTTGATGACGTTAGCTGAGAAATAGTTTTCAGCATAGTAATCTGCGATCTGCGCGACAGTCTGAGCACCCATTTGATAACGACCGAGCGCGTATGATTTAGCAGCTTTGATATCAGATTCGTCGATATCGCCATTTAAAGTTCTGACCATTTCTCTTTGGATGAGTTCGAAAAGTGGTTCAGCAGATTCTTCATTAACTTCGCCATCAAAATCCCAGCTTGAATAATTGATGCTGTGTGAAAGGCCTGAACCCATACCATAAACAAGTCCACGACGACGAGCTTCACCAAAGATGCGAGAGCTCATAGTGCCATTTAGAATGTGGTTTAATGCGCCCATAGCTTGAGCTTCCTCATCAGTTAAGCGACGTGGAGTTACGAGAGAGAAACCAAAAGTAAGGTTGTTGGCGTCTTTTCTACGAATCAAAATAGCTGGAGATGAATGAAGTTCATCAACTGGTGCCTCGAAACGAGTACCTTCTTTAAGCTCCCAGCTTTCAAGCATCTTAATAATGTCTTTTTTGCGCTTCTTAACTTGACCGGCAATAATAAAGCGCATGTTGTTTGAAGTATGAGTGCGACGATAGTGTTCGCGAATATCTTTAAGCTCAATGTTTTGGAGGGTGCTAATACGCTCTTTGAGATCTGGCACGTCTTCACCAATAGCTTGCTGTAATCTTGGCCAAAGTAAGCGTGAATAATCGTTCATATAGCCAGTAAGCTCGGAACGGACGTTTCCCTTTTCACTCTTCAATTCTTCTTCATTGAATTTTGGAGTGGTGATAGCGATGCGTTTGAGATCGAGAATGCGATCCCATTCGAAATCAGCACATTCAGTTTCATAACAAACAGAAAAATCTGAAGTCCAAGCGTTGTGGTAAGCACCGTTTTTGGTGAACTCAGCTTCGTAATCCTTCTCGTTTTTATAAGAAGCGTTAGCGCCGAAACTAAGGTGTTCAACTACGTGTGCGATCTCAGCGAGGTCGGGAGTTTTGGCATAGCGCATACCAGCACGAAATTGTACTCTCGTGGTCATAACAGACGCATTGGGGATATCAATCAGAAGTCCCCTTGCGCCATTTTTTAGCTCAACTTCTTCAACGCTATGCTTCATAAAACGCTTTAACGTTTACCTTTTTTCTTGTTTTGACGTTGTTGCTTCTTTGCTTTGCGAGCAGCATTACGCTTTGCATTAGCTGATTTGTTTTTGCCAGCAGATTTTTCAGATTTGAATTCATCGTCCATGTTTTCGACGCCCTTTGAGATTTCGTTGACGCCTTTTTCGGTTGATGATTCAGCCATCTTGGTAAGCTCTGATTCATATTCTTCACCATCAGTGAGGCCAGCTTCGTTTGCATCGTGGATGGTGATGTTGAGAAGGGCTTTAAGAACGACTTCGCGGAGATTCTTCTGGAGACCGTCGAAGAGCTTCTGTGATTCAGAACGGTACTCTACGAGTGGATCACGCTGGCCAACTGAACGCCAGTGGATACCTTCGCGGAGGTGCTGCATGTTTTCGAGGTGTTGCATCCAAAGTCCATCGAGAACCTTGAGGTAAACTTCACGCTCAATCTTGCGCATGATGTCTTCTGAAATTTCAGCTTCTTTCATGGCGTAAGCTTCTTTGATTGCAGTAAGTGCGAGCTTTGCGCGATCTTGTTCTTTTCTCATCTTGCCGATTTCTGAGATAAGATCTTCGTCGAAGTCAAAGACTGACTTGAAATTCTTGACGAAATCTTTGTTTGCGCGTGAGCTAAGCATAGTAAGATCATTAGCAGCGTCTTTCATGAGGCGTTCGATTTCACCATGAATGTTTTCACCCTCAAGAATCTTACGGCGCATCATATAAACGACACGGCGGTGACGGTTGATGACGTTATCATATTGAACAACGTTCTTACGTGAATCGAAGTTAAAGCCTTCGATACGCTTCTGAGCAGCTTCAAGAGTTTTAGTGACAGAACGGTTTTGAATTGGAGTGTTCTCGTCGACACCGAGGTGTTGCATAAGCATAGCAATACGATCACCTTGGAAGATACGCATAAGGTCATCTTCACATGAGACGAAGAACTGGGTTGTACCTGGATCGCCCTGACGGCCACCACGACCACGGAGCTGGTTATCAACGCGGCGTGAATCATGACGTTCAGAACCAATCACGACGAGACCGCCGAGTTCTTTAACGCCTTTGCCGAGCTTAATATCGGTACCACGACCTGCCATGTTGGTTGCGAGGGTGATTGCGCCCTTTTCACCAGCTTTAGCGACGATTGCAGCTTCACGTTCGTTGTTCTTTGCGTTCAAAATTTCATATGGAAGACCAGCTTTGTCGAGGTATCCAGCGATCTTTTCGTTTTTAACGATAGATGCAGAACCAATAAGGACTGGCTGACCCTTTTCGTGATATTTCTTAACTTCTTCGACGATAGCACGAAGCTTGCCGTCTTCAGTGCGATAGATGAGGTCATCTTTATCGACACGTGCGATTGGGCGGTTAGGTGGAATTTGAACTACATCAAGTGAGTAGATCTGTTGAAATTCCTCTGCTTCAGTGAAGGCAGTACCGGTCATAC
>CAMZGX010000032.1 GCA_947306585.1 uncultured Candidatus Saccharibacteria bacterium | reverse complement strand
AATAGACGGAAGTGTGTCCGAGTGGTTGAAGGAGCACGCCTGGAACGCGTGTAATGTCGAAAGGCATTCGGAGGTTCGAATCCTCTCGCTTCCGCCAAAAAAATCCCATGAGGGATTTATTTTTTTGGCTCTCTTATTTAATGAGTGATTCACGCCAAGTTTCTGGTAAATCTTTGAAGCCTAAGAGATTTGCGATGGTTGGAGCAACGTTGGTTAAACCAGCATCAGCAATACGATTGAGTTCGTATTTATTCTTGTTTTCAGTATTATCGTAGAAGATGCATGGAACAAGGTTGGTTGAATGAGCAGTCTTTGGCTCGCCATTCTTGTCGAGTAATTCTTCAGCGTTGCCGTGATCGGCAGTAATAATCATCATACCACCAAGCTCATCAAGTTTTTTAGCGATGCGAGCAAGTTGGATATCAATTGCTTCGATTGCAGTGATGGTTGATTCGAGCTCACCAATGTGGCCAACCATATCGCCACCAGCGTAGTTGATGCGGATGAATTTATAATTCTCAATTTCATCGAGTAAAGCATCGGTAGTTTCAGCGGATTTCATCCATGGACGTTCGTTATATGGACGAGTGTCAGATGGAACTTCGATCTGTTTTTCATTGTCATATTTGTCATATGAGTTGCCGTTGAAATAATAAGTAATGTGACCAAACTTTGCAGTCTCGGCGATGGCGAGTTGGGAGACATTATTTTTACCAAGAAATTCGTGTAAGGAATTTTCAATTTTGATTGGCTCAACGAGTTGGTGTTCAGGTACATGAGTATCAGAGTTATATTCGGTCATACCAGCAAAATAAACGTTCATGCGGCGGTTATTTTCGGTACCACGATCAAAGCCGTTGAATTCTTCATAAGTGAAAGCTTCAGCAATTTCAATTGCACGGTCAGCGCGGAAATCATAGTAGATGAAGCTATCGCCATCTTTGACGCGTCCTACTGGTTCTCCATCCTTTGTAATAACAAATGGTGGGAGATATTGATCGATTACGTTTGGATCTTTTGCGCGGAGGGAATTAATTGCTTCCATAGCAGAACTGAAGTAATGATCGGCATTGCCGTAAACGATAGCATCCCAACCGCGTTTAACGATATTCCAATCGGTTTCATAACGGTCTGCAACATAGATCATACGTCCGCCGCCGTCAGCGATGAGATAATCTAGTTCACCTAATTCGGCAAGGAAATCCTCGAGCTGTTTAATGTATTTATCAGCAGATTTTGGTGGTACATCACGACCATCAAATACGAGGTGAATGCGAACTTTCTTTAATCCTTCAGCTTTAGCTTGAGACAGCATTTTGAAAAGATGATTGATGTCGGAATGAACGCCACCGTCTGAGAAAATGCCAGAGAAATGAAGTGTGCCGTCATTTTGTTTAGCAAAATCAACTGCACCGCGCCATGCGCTTGATTCGAAAATTTTACCGGTTTCTAAATCGTCTTCAATTTTTGCGATACCTTGTTTGATGATTTGACCAGCACCGAGAGCGTTGTGGCCAACTTCGGAGTTACCCATTTGACCAGCAAGAATACCAACTGCTTCACCAGAAGCAAGAAGCCCCATGGTTTTTTGGGTTTTTACTGCGTTATCTAAAAAGTCGGTATGAGCCTGTAATACGGCGTTACCTTGGATGTTTCTCGAGAGACCAACGCCATCCATAACGACGAGAACAATTGGCCCACCATAATTCAATTCGTTCATGCTTATTTAATTATAGCACGAATCTGGCCTAAGATGACCAAAAGTTCACCAAATGCGACATAAAGTAGGAAGCCGGCGACAACAGCTAGAACTGATGGGAGAGACTCGAGTAATTCGTTGCCAACGAAGTAGGAAAGACAAGCAGCTGGAACAATGATAAGGCTAGAAAGAGTTTGGAGTTTTAGAATCTTTTTCTTAGCGATTTTAGCACGCATGTAGATATCGAAGTCGCCGATTTCCTGAGGGATTTCGTGTGCAACGGTAGCGAGACAAGCAGAAAGACCAGTGCTTGGGTTAGCGATAAAGCTAGTACCAAGAACAATGCCGTCGGCGATAGCGTGGACGGAGTCGACAGCTAACATAGTGTAAGCTTGAGTTTTAGACTTGATGGTTTTAGCATCGTGTATACAAGCATCGCTGTGGTGATGGAAGTGACCCATGAAATGACCAATGAGGGTTGCGGCAACAAAGCCGACGCCAACCAAACCAATTAAGACTGGAATAGTGAGTTCTTCCTCTTCAAGAATTTCTGGAATAATATCGCCAAAGACGGCATAAAGAAGAATGACAAAAGCAAAGAATGGCCCGATTTTTTTAACCTTTTCAATAGCCTTGCCACGTCCGAACAATAAAATTACGCCGCCTGAGATCGAAAGTAATGCAGTAGCAAAAACACTGATTAGCATAATGAAAAATGGGTCCATTTATTCTCCTTCTTTAGTTTCGTCGACAGTAACTTTTTTCTCGTAAAGATAGATACGGTCGGAGTTTTCAGATCTACTGTTAGTAATAATACGCTTCAAATCGTAATTATCAAGCGATGAGTACTTTTTGACTTCAGTTGTAGTTTCTTCAGAGTCGTCAGCCTTTTTTTGAGCGATTTCAATGGTATCTGGCTCGATTAAACCGAGGGTAGCTAACTTGTCGACAGTTGTTAATGGGATCTCTCTGATGACAGAAATATTGCGTTGGTTTTCGATGTTAAAGACTGGTTTTCTCTCTAAGATTTTATAGAAGTTGTACTCGAGATCTGAGGTAATAACGAGAGTAGTGCCATCCTCGACTTTTTCGCGGATAAGATGAAGATCGTTGGTAAATTGAGTTGCAACGGCTGGGTTGTAATAATAGCCGAAGACGAAGTGTGAAATATCGCTAGTGATCATAATAGTGAGAAATACGGTGATTGGTAAAATACCAAAGACACGAGCGTATGGGTTCTCTGGGAAGAGACTATACCATTTATTTAAGATGTAGCGAATACCGTGAGCGATTAAAATTGCGAGTGGAAGAATAAGAAGAACTGCACAAAGTGGATTAAGGCCAGAGATGATGACGGTGAAGATGATGAGGTAGGTTGCGATGGAATTTCTTGATGCGAAGAAACCTTTATAGGTTGAAATAAGACCAGTGACAGCGAGAGCGAGGCTAGCCATACCAATCATAGGAGAGAGGAAGGTGGATTCGGTCATGCCGCTCCACTTAAAGAATGGAAGGAAGGCTTCGTTGATATTTCTAAAATAAGTTTCAATAGAGAAGTTCTGCATAAAAATGAAGTCGTTAATGGTACCTTGGTTTTGAACGACGTTTAATACCATTATGGTGCCACAGCCAGCGATTACTAAGACGGAAATAAAGAATGGAACCTTTGGAAGATGAGTGATAGTAAAGCGAAGATGTGGGTGGAAGAGTGCATAAAGCACAATAAAAACCATGAGATAGAACATGTATGGGGTAAAGAGGGAAAGTAACAATGCGAATGCAAAAACAATACTATAGAGTGGTTTTGGCTTATTTTCGCCTTGAATCTTTGAGCCGAGCCAGAAGAGAAGAGTTGGCCAGAAAACGGTCATAATAAGAGGTGTGCCGGAGCCAGCAAGATAAAGGAAGCTGGATGAAAGCACGGTAATGACGCTTGCAATAATAGCAACGTTATTCTTAAACCAGCGGTTCAAGAGGAGAATGAAGAGAAAACCCAGCAAAGCACCAATGATGATGCTTGGAAGTTTAATACCATAGACGGTAAGACCGAAAAGCTCGATCGAATATTTCTGAAGTGCATGATATGGAAGATCTACGATGTTACCAGAAAGAATGGTTTCATAGTGAGTATCCATAGATGTGACAACAGAGCTCATCTCAGCCTCTGAGAGGCCGTTTGGAGTGACAGAAGGCAAGACTACGAGTGTGAATGTAAAAAGCACCGCCAACAATAAGTAGCCAAGCACGAAGCGATGGCGATACAGAAACATTTTTGATATCGTATGTTTTTTCATTTAATAGTTTCCCACTCTAATTCATTTTATTATATCACAGAATCTTGCTATTTATCGCCATCATCATGCTTTTTATCAACAGAAAGGAAGCGGTTTTTCTTACCGTCGAAGAAGAGGTCGATGGTGTGCATAGGCCCATGACGGTGTTTTGCCATGATAAGCTCGGTGATGTTAGTTGGAATAAAGTCTGGCTTGTTACGGTTTGGATCGTAGTAGTCACGACGGTGAAGGAAGAGCACAAGGTCAGCATCCTGCTCGATAGAACCAGATTCACGAAGGTCCTGAAGCTGTGGATGTGGATCGTCACGACCGGTGGTCTGACGTGAAAGCTGTGCAAGTGCAATAACTGGAACTTCAAGCTCACGAGCAAGAATTTTGAGACCACGAGAAATTTCGGTAACCTCTTGAACACGGTTACCAGCATAACGGTCAGAACCTTGGATAAGCTGGAGGTAGTCGACGATCACCATGCCGATGTTGTAATCGTGAGCGGCACGGCGAGCTTTGTTTCTAAGCTCCAAAATGGTCATACTTGAAGTATCATCGATCAAAACTGGAATGTCACTCATTTCGCCAAGTGCGTCGCCGATTCTAGCAAAGGCTTCATCAGAAATATTACCGTTACGGATATCCCATGAGTCGACTTCTGCGACAGGCGCAATCATACGATCAACGATTTCAGCCTTTGCCATCTCCATTGAGAAGAAGAGGACTGGACGTTTGTTAATTTCGGCAACGTTGAAAGCGAGGTTCTGAGCAAAAGTAGTTTTACCCATTGCAGGACGTGCACCGATAATGATGAGATCGCCTTTTTGGAAACCAGCGGTCCATTTATCAAGATCGACGAAGCCGGTCTTGAGACCACGAAGGGCGCCACGGTTTTTATGGAGGTTTTCCATACGATCGAAGGCATCAACCAGAAGGTCAGAAAGCAGGGTATAATCGCTTTTAATATTCTTATCGGATACTTCGAAAAGCTCTTTTTCGGCGGCGCCTAAGAGCTCGCCAACTTCTTTTTTACCATCATAGGCACCTTCAACGATGTTGGTACCAGCTTTGATAAGACGACGGCGAATTGAAGCTTGTTCAACGAGTTCAGCATAGGAAATAGCGTGAGCGGTAGTTGGGACGGAGTTGGTAAGCTCAGCGAGATAAGCCGCACCGCCAACTTCTTTTAGAAGACTTTCGCGTTTAAGTTCAGACTGAGTAGTCAAAAGGTCGATTGACTGGTTGTGTTCATAGAGAGTTTTGATAGCGCGGAAAATAGTAGCATGTTTCTTGTCATAGAAATCCTCAGGTCCAATGCGCTCAAGGACGTCAGGGAAGATGTTTTCGTCACGCAAAACTGCACCGAGAAGAGATCTTTCGGCGTCTAAATCTTGCGGCGTAATTTTACCAGTTTGCTCCTCAGAACGGGGCATCCTCATCCTCCTTTAATTCACTTCCTTCCATTATATCAGAAATCTTGTCAATTTTCTCTTGCATTTGCTTGCTTGGCTTCGGCTTATTGGCATCTTCTTTGATGACAGAGATTGCTTCATCTGGAGTTTTCTCTTCGGCGGTATTGATGATGTTAATGAAATAGCCCGGAGCAGCAGATTTCAAGAGTTTAAGGTTGTTCGGTTTTTCTAGAACACCAACATAAGATTTGTTCGGGTAAACTTTTAACTCTTTGTCGTTTAAGATGAATCTTGAACGTTCAAGCGCATTGCCGATACCACGATGGATATCTTTAATGTCTCTGACAAAAGCTTCGAGATTGAGAGTGTCGCCTTGGATGACGGAGTTGTCGAGAGATGAAGCTTCATAGGTTTGAGGCTTCTCACGGTGCTCCTCTTCGGCGCGTTTCTTCATGGAAACCTTAGCATTCTCGATACGTTTCATGAAAGCAGCCTTCTTTTCGGCATCCATATGAACACTAGCAACGGTTTCGGTAGTGGTGGTAGCGATCACAACTTGTGGAGTGACTTGATACTTCTCAGCTTCAAGGAAAGCGACCAAAAGTTTTGCATCCGCAAAAGGTGCAGCCACGTTGAAGAGCTTGTCGATCAAAGCAAGGGTTTTGCCGGTTGGATTCTCAACGATACGTTCGATGATGTCGCCAGCAATAACTTCGGCAGATTTACCAGAATTTAGAAGATCCTTTAAGATATTAGTGACTTTCTCGCCGTTTTCAAAACCAGAAAGTAGGTTCTTAATTTTTTCGTCTTCTGGAAGTCCAAGTGCAGAATCGACATCAGCGGCCTCGATTTCGTCGTCACTGGATTTGAGATTTGAGATCTGATCAAGCAGGGAAATTGAGTCGCGGAAAGAACCGCCGCCACGTCGAACAATAATTTTAAGTGCATCATCAGAAATTTTTATACCCTCTTGATCCGAGATCTTACGAAGGTGATGCATCATTACGTCTTTATCGGCGAGGTTGAAATTGTAAACCTGGGCACGAGAGAGAATTGTGACTGGTACTTTCTCGAGGTTGGTGGTAGCAAGCAGGAAAATAACGTGTTCAGGTGGTTCTTCCATGAGCTTCAAGAGCGCGTTGAAAGATTCACGGGTGAGCATATGAAACTCATCGATGATATAGACCTTGTATTTACCTTCGGTTGGGGCGATGGTGGCTTTTTCGCGAAGATCACGGATATTATCGATACCACGGTTAGATGCACCATCAATCTCGATGATGTCGACATAAGAATCCTCGAGTTCATATTTGAAACCATTAACTTCGTGAGCAAAGATACGAGCAACTGAAGTTTTACCGCAGCCACGTGGACCGGTAAAGATATAAGCATGCGAAAGGTTTCCGTTTTTAATTGCCTCCGATAAAGGCTTTACGACGGAATCTTGACCGACGACCGTTTCAAGAGAAATCGGACGGTATTTACGGTATAATGCCTTTCCCATATATAAAACTATTATACACCAAAAAGTGCGCTATCGAAGCGCACTCTTTAGAAATCTTTAGACTTTGTTAATAACTGGGATGACGATTGGAGTATGTCCGGTTGCATCGAAGAGGATGCGGGTGACATCTTCCTTGATTTCGTCTTTTAAGACCTTAAGTTCAGGATCGGTTGAAACTGAACGGTCAGTCTTAACGCGGAGGTAATGGCGAATCTTGCCAATAAGTTCCTCGGAGTTATCAAGATAAATGAAAGCACGTGAGACGATGTCAGGAGTCTTGATAAGGCGACCAGTTTTCTTTGAGAGGGTAAGGACGATTACGAAGATACCTTCACGAGAAATGTGGATACGATCCTTAACGACGGCTTCGTGGACTGGCATGTCTGCATCATCATAGAGCTTGTTACCAACGTGGACACGACCAGATTTCTTGATCTTCTTATCTTTGGTAAGCTCGACGATATCACCGTCATCAGAGATAATAATACGATCTTTTGGAATACCAATAACGTTCTCAGCCATTTCAGCGTTGTGTTGCATCATGTAGAACTCACCGTGGTATGGCATGTAGTTAAGAGG
>CAMZGX010000031.1 GCA_947306585.1 uncultured Candidatus Saccharibacteria bacterium | reverse complement strand
CCGCTCTTTCCGGCCTTCCAGTAGCAAAAACATTAAGTTCGCGCCCGATGCTTCCATCAGAATTTACAAAGCGTAAGAAGCAGGAAACTGAAGAACTTGCAGAAAAAGATCTTGATATGCCAGCAGAAGATGATTCTAATGCTGAAGAAATTATCGACGAGAAAAGCAAGTCTAGAAAAGATGACATGAAGCTCGACTCAGATGACGTCGAGGAAGAAGATGATGACGTTGAAAAACCAAAAAAGAAAAAAGACAATAAATTAGTTGAAAAAATTCCTAATTTTGATAAATACCGCAAATGGATTATCTTTGGTGGTGCAGGCGTAACTGTACTTGTAGTCTTTATAATTTGGGCCTTCATCTTTGCTCCATTCGCTAAAATTACCGTCCATATGAAGACTGTTGCATCAAATATTTCTGAAAATGTAACACTTGTTACCGACGAGAAAAATAAGAACAATAAAGAAGGTAAGTTCTTACTTGAACAAATCAAATATGAAGAAGAGAAGTCAGTTGAATTTGAAGCAACCGGCAAAGCTAACAGGGGTGAAAAGGCTAAAGGTACCATTAGAGTAAACGCTCAATTTGACGCAAATTCTGATGGTGGCACCAATAACCTTCCAGCTGGTACAGCGGTTAATATTAGCGGCAAAAATTATGTCACTACCGCTGCAGTCTCAGTAACATGGGATGGTAAATCAAAGAACTGTTCTGGTGTAATTGCAACAATTTGTAATGTTCCAAAAGATGTTGAAGTAGTTGCAACTGAAGGTGGTACTTCATATAACATCGATAAGACTACTTCTGGAAATGTTGACTCAAGCCAATTTGCATTTGTCAGCTCATCTGCAATGACTGGCGGTACTGATAAAAACGTTACAGTTGTCGATGAAAAAGACATTGAAGATGCCAAAAAGCAGCTCGCATCAAATAACGACGCAAAAGATAAACTTATGGAACAAGTCGGTAATTCAGTCGTTAAAATTGACTCAAGCTATAAAGTCGACACTGAGGATCCAGAAAGTTCACCAAAGAAGGGCGAGGAAGTTGAAAGTGGTAAGAAAGCAAAACTTACCGCAAAAACCGTTTACACTATCTACGTTATCGATCGCACCGCAATTGACGAATTCGTCAAAGAATTCGAAAAAGATAAGATTGCTGAACATGATAAAATCTACTCAACCGGCACTCCATTCTTTGAAAGATTCTTGGAAGGCAATGATGGCGTCTTCACTGCAAAGTTTAAGACAACCGTAAAGATCGGTCCTGAACTTTCGGAAACTGCAGTTCTTGACGCAGCTAAGGGCAAAAAAGTTGGTGAAGTTAAAGCACTTATCAAAGATATCAGCTCAAACATTAATGATGTCACAGTTGAAACCAGTTTCCCATGGGTACGTTGGGTTCCAAATGATTCAAATAAAGTAGAAATTAATATCACGGTGGAGGAATAATGAAACTAATCGGACTTGATGTCGGCACAAAACGCATTGGTGTCGCAAAAGCAGATTCCCAGACGAAGATTGCCATTCCAGATGGCTTCGTCAATGTTAATGGTCAAGAATTTGCTGAGATTGCCCGTATTGCAAGGATGTATTCTACATCAACTTTCATTATTGGTTTACCAAGAAATAATTCCGGCGAAGAAACTAAACAGTCTCTCTATGCTCGTAATTTTGCAAGACAACTTGCGATGAGTATTCCAGATGCACGCATCTACTTTGAGGACGAAAGCTTAACATCTGTTGAAGCAGAACGCCGTTTAAAAGAGCGTAAAAAGAATTTTCAAAAGGGTGAGATCGATGCCGAAGCTGCATCAATCATTCTTCAAGATTTCCTCGAAAGATTAATTACTAATGGCCGTATCATTGAAGCCGTCTATACTTCAGAACAAGCAAAGATTGAGAGCGACGCTGAAGCGAGGCAGGTGAGTGAAGGAAAACCTGTAGCAAAAAAAGTAGCAAACATGAATAAGAAACACAGTGCACCGAAGAAACATCACATCGGCAAAATCCTTGTCGTGCTTTTTGCAATCTTAATTGTGCTTGGTGGTGGTGGATTTGCTGCTGGCTACTTCTGGTATACTAATAATCTTAAGGCCGTAGCTGAAGCAACTTGTAAATTTGCTACCGCAGAGGAAGAGGCTAAGTCTGAAGAAGCTGATGATGTAGCTGAATGTAAATATACTCAATTTGAAGTAAAAGATAATGATACTTCAGCTGTTATTACTAAGAACCTTTATAATGAAGGTTTGATTCGTTCAGAGCTTGCATTCAAAGTTTATTTAAAGCTCAATAACCCAACCTTAAAATCTGGCATCTATGATTTTAGAAAGACTATGACAGTCGAAGAAATCGTGGCTAAGCTTGTCGAAGGCGCTCCAGCAGATAACGTCTTTAATATCACAGTTCTCCCAGGTGAGACTGTCGCTGATATTAAGAAAAAGCTCTTAAATTACGATTATACTGAAGAGCAGATCACTGAAGCTTTCGAGAAAGTTTATGACAATAAAGTTTTGAAAGGCTTATACGACCCAAATGGTAACCTCGCAAGTGTTGCACAGCCACGCGCAGTTCAACTCGAAGGTTACGTCTTCGGTGATACTTACCAATTCTATAAAGAGGAAAACCTCGAGAAAGTTCTCAGTACGATGATTAATGCTCTCGGCGATGTCGTTGAAAAGAATGAGCTTGAAGATAAATTTAAGGCTCAAGGTCTTTCACTTCGTGAGGGAATTATCCTTGCTTCAATCGTCCAAAAGGAAGCTAAGACTGAAGATATGAAAGGTGTTGCACAAGTCTTCTTAAACCGTCTTCGCGTTGGTATGAGTCTTGGCTCAGATGTCACTGCAACTTATGCTGCTGACTTGATCGACCCAACCAGAACCACTTTGACTGACAACTACGCAGTCTTAACTCACGACTCACTTTATAATACTCGTGTCCATACTGGTCTTACTCCTGGCCCAATTTCAAACCCAGGTTTGCCAGCCTTACTCGCAGTTGCTGAAGGCGATAGCACTAAACGCTCGATGTATTACTTCTTGACAGGGGACGACGGAAAGATGTATTATAGTGATACTGAGGCAGGTCACAACCAGAACATCCGCGATCACTGTCAAATACTCTGTGGCGTGGCCCTATAGGTGGGAGTTCTCAGCTAAATATGACTAAGAAAACTAAAGCAAAAAATGGAAAACGTTCGGCGCGCTTCAAGGCGATTCGCCGTGCTTTTCCATATTTTGTTTTCTGTTCACTTGTAGTCGCTTTAGCATTCTTTGGTTCAAAGAATAAATTCGAAGAGCAATCAATTTCTCTCGATATGCGTGCACTCGCTGCTAATAACTTCTCAGCATCAGCTGACCAGGTTTCTGAGCTCTATGTTGTTTCCGAGGTTGCTACTTCAATGCAAGTTGCTACTGCAGCTGTGATTGCAACGAACTACGACTCTGTTATCTCAGCTTCTACCTTGGTTTCTAATGCATCTTCAGATAAGATGGATAAGCCAAATGTTATTAACACTGAACACCTTGCAGTAGGCGTAGTTGAATACGCCGTTAAAGATGGTGAAACTATCGCTTCAATTGCCGATAAGTACTCTGCATCTGGTGTTACTGAAACTATGATTCGTTGGTCAAACGGCTTCAAGGCTTCATATCAGCCAAAAGCCGGTGATACAATCTATATCCCAGGTCGTGCTGGCTTCATTCATGTCGTTAAGAATAATGAAAACATTCAAACTATTGCATCAAACTATAGCTCATCAGTTGATGAAATTATTGCTGCAAATTCTCTCGAACTTAGCGGTGAGGTAACTGCCGGAACTCGTATCTTGATTCCAAACGGTAATCTTCCTGAAAACGAACGTCCAGACTACGTCGCTCCAGTAGCAGTTTCTCGCTCAAGCTATTGGTATACTGCGCAGTATTCAGCTGGTAACAAATATGCTTACGGCTGGTGTACTTGGTACGCTTGGAGCATGCGTCCAGATCTCCCATCAAACATGGGTAACGCTTCAAACTGGGCAAACGCCGCAAGAGGTGCAGGCTTCCCAGTTGACGGTTCTCCTAGTGGTGGTGATGTCTTCCAGACTGGTGCTGGTGGTTGGGGCTATGGTCACGTTGGCTACGTCAATGGCGTAAATGCTGACGGATCAATCAGTGTTTGTGATATGAACGGTATTGCCGGATGGGGCCGTGTTGGTTGTGCAACTTGGCCAGCAAGCAGATGGCGCGGATATCTCTTTATTCATCGCAAATAGTTTGAAATACTAGCGTTTTTATGTTATAATTTATGGATAAGGAATTATTATGTTTGTTGATACCGCAAAAGTAAAATTACAAGCCGGAAAAGGCGGAGATGGAGCCGTCTCTTTTCGCCATGAAATTTATATTCCAAAAGGCGGTCCAGATGGTGGTGACGGCGGTAAAGGCGGTTCAATTATCTTTAGAGCAGATAAAGACACTAATACGCTTTTAGACTTCCGTTTTAACCCAGAATGGAAGGCTGAGGATGGTAGAAATGGTTCCGGTACTCGTTCAGCTGGTCGTGCCGGCAAAGATTTAATTATTGAAGTTCCAATCGGTACTGTTGTTAAACGCGATGGTGTTGTAATTGCCGATCTTACTCGTGACCAAGAAGAAGCTGTAATCGCTAAAGGTGGTGATGGTGGCTTTGGCAATGCTCACTTCAAATCATCAACTCGCCAAACTCCAATCATCCATGAAGTTGGTGAACCAGGTGAAGCTTTTGAAGCTGAACTTGAGCTTAAGCTCCTCGCCGACGTCGGCTTGGTTGGTCTGCCAAACGCTGGTAAGTCAACCTTCCTTTCAGTAGTCACAAATGCAAAGCCAGAAATTGCTGACTATCCATTTACTACAATTACTCCAAACCTTGGCGTTGCAACTGTTAATCGCCGTGACATTTTAATAGCTGATATTCCAGGTCTTATTGAAGGTGCATCTGAGGGTAGAGGTCTTGGCCATGCCTTCCTTCGCCACGTTGATCGTACCGCAGTTCTTCTTCATCTTGTTGATGTTTATAATGACGATGCTGGTGAAGCATATCAAACCATCAGAAATGAGCTTGATAAATATTCCGACCTTAAAGATCGTCCAGAAATCGTAGCTCTCACTAAATGCGAAGGTCTAGATGCTGAAATTATCGATATGCAAAAGGAATCAATCCTTGCAAAGAATAAAAATGCTAAAATCTTTACCATCTCAAGTGCTGCTCATCAGGGTCTTGATGAATTACTCTTTGCATTAAATGAAGAAATCCTTAAAGCTAAAGCAGAAGCTGAAAAGGCTGCTATGAATGTAGTTGAGGCAGCTCCAGAAGATTTTGATGAAGAGGGAATCGCTCATATTTCACTCGATTCACCAGAATCATTTGAAAACTCTCCGGTTGCTAAAACTGATGCTCTCCCAGTTATTAAGCTCAATCCAAAGAACATCAAGAATACTTGGGAAGTTGAAGAACTTGAGCCATATGTTACCGAAGACGGTAAATTTATTAAGCGCTTCCGCGTTACTGGTGAAAAAATTGAGAAGTTTGCTCGTCGTACTGACTACGATAACTATGAATCATTAAACCGCCTCCGCGATATCATGAAGAAGTATGGCATCCGTGCTGAACTTACTTCTCGTGGTGCAGACGAAAAATCATATGTTGAAATTGCTGGTCACGAATTCACTCTCGTCGAAGGATGGGATGACTAATGCCAAAGATTAAATTTACCATCATCACTCTTTTTCAGGAAACTCTTGAACCATATCTTAATACTTCAATGATGTGGAAGGCTAAAGAGCATGGTATTGCCGAGTTTAATTTTGTGAATCTTCGTGATTTTGGTCTTGGTCCACATAAAAAAGTTGACGATACAATCTATGGCGGTGGCGACGGTATGCTTTTGATGTGTGAGCCAGTCTTTAATGCTATTGAATCAGTCAAAAAAGACGATCCAGATGCTTTAGTTTATCTTCCAACCCCAGCTGGTAAAATCTGGGAGCAGAAGGATGCTCAAGCGCTCGCCGATAAGGCGCAGGAAGAACGTGACAAACCTCTTCATATCATTATTCTTTGTCCACACTATGAAGGTTATGATGAACGTATTCTCACTATTGTCGACGAAAAGTTCTGCCTTGGTAAATATGTATTAACCGGTGGGGAGTTACCAAGCCTCATCTTGATTGACTCAGTTGTCCGCCTTATTCCAGGAGTGCTTGGTGGCGAAAATTCAGCCATTATTGAAAGCTTTTCTGATGGAGATAATATTGAGTTCCCACAGTACACTAAACCTTATGATTTTAGAGGTATGACAGTGCCAGATATTCTGCTTTCTGGCGACCATGGAGCGGTGGATAAGTGGCGCAAAGAACATGAAAAAAATCATGAAAATTCTTTGTAAAAATTGTTGACACGCTAATGCTTATATATTAAAATAAACATAAGCTGATACGCTTCACACGGGTTCCACTGAAAGTTAGTGGAGTGTGGAGATTTCAAAAACAAACAGCGGATTAAAACAAAACAATGTGCCCGCGGGTGGGCGCGCATCAGCGCAAAAGACCTCGAAAGGGGTCTTTTTTCTGCTTGCAAGTGAAAAAATCTTATGCTAAACTTTAAATAAGGTTAAACATAAGAACCAAAAATGATAGTAGAATGTAAGGGAAATGTCGGTATTTTAAATAAGATCGGTATTTTTGCAGGTTCGCTTTTGATCACGGTTATGGCCGTGTATTTTTATTCTCCAGTTACCGGTTCTTATGCTGATGAAACCGCAAAAGTTAGAGTTGGAATTAACACAATTTCTTCGCTCTGGCTTGATAATAACTTTCTTAATTTTGATATAACTCCAACTGATAGAGGAGCATATAGTATAAAAGAATTAGCTGCCTTTGGTTTTACTAATAGTAATGCTGGTTTTGAACTGTATTTTTCATCGTCCGACAATTCGACTGATATGACTCATAGGAGTTCCTCTATTAATGATGTCATTTCTTCGAATTTTACAGAAACAAATTTAGGTCTAACCGAAATACCGATGAATAGCTGGGCGTATCATCCTAGAAATACATCTAAAGCTATAATTATCCCACCTGCAAATAATCCTGCTAAAGTAGCGGATTATAACACTTCGACTACCTGGACATCTGGATTGGAGACTGCTTTAGAGATTGGCGTAAGAGTTAATAATAGTATTGCTTCTGGATACTATTCGAAGGATGTAAAATTCTCGATGGTTACCCATGAGCCAATTATTCCGATTCAAGACTTTGACTGTGCAAGCCTCGATACTGGCGATGAAATACGCGTGACTGATACACGTGATAGTAACCAATATATGATCGCAAAACTAAATGACGGTAGATGCTGGATGACTGAAAACCTACGCCTTAAAAATAAGACGATTACTAATGAAGACTCGGATATTTCTGCAGCTAGCTATACGGTTCCGGATTCCAGTGAAACTATGAGCAATTCGCTTACCGATCCGGCTCTTTATGATACTGGTAATACAAGTTACGGCGTTTATTATAATTACGTTGCTACATCTGCTGGTACGATAACTACCATGAACAATGGCGATACACTAAGTGAATCAATATGTCCAAAAGGATGGACTATTCCTTCACGCAATGATTGGCTGGCTTTGTTTAATGCGTACTCAATAACGAATGATTTAGCAGGTTCGACAATACTGAGAGCCACCCCTATTAACATGGTATATTCGGGATTGTACTCTAATGATGCCGATGAAGGTGGACTTGGCGTTTTAAGCCAAGGCGAGGCTGGGCTCTACTGGTCTACTCAAACAAGTTATACATATGGAAGAA
>CAMZGX010000030.1 GCA_947306585.1 uncultured Candidatus Saccharibacteria bacterium | reverse complement strand
AAATAATTGTCACCATTTCGTCTGGAAGTTTAATGATGTCTTCCATCTTCATGATGGTATCTTTAGGAGCCTTGATTTGGTGAGTTCTGAGAGCGACTTCAACGTTGTTGATCATTGAGAAGCCAGCGAAGGCAACTTTACGACCGCGTTTAGCAGCTTCATCGAGAACCATGCCGATACGTGAAACCTGTGATGAGAAGCAGGAAACAATGATACGACCATTTGCGTAGTGATCCATAACTTTACCAAGGTTTTCACCAACGTCATATTCTGAATGTGGGTGATGACCTGGAGAATCAATGTTAGTTGATTCGTTAAGCATCAAAGCGATACCTTCTTTTTTGACGATCTCATCGATACGTTCGTAGTCGGTCTGCTTGTAAAGTGGGTTAGACTCAGCACGCCAGTCACCAGAAACGTAGATGACGCCGTTTGGAGTACGGACGACAATTGCGTTGTTGCCTGGGATTGAGTGAAGAGTGTGAATAAATTCAACTGAAAGATGTTCTGAAACAGCAAGTTTTTCGTGCTTAAATGGATCAACGACGATGTAGTTCATATCTGGAACATCATCGAGTTCAGACATTTGTTTCTTGATCATGCCGATAGTAAATTCAGAACCATAAACTGGGGTTGTGGTAGGGAATTTAGGAAGAATGTGACGGCAAGCACCGATGTGGTCAAGGTGAGCGTGTGTGAAACAGATAGCCTTGATCTTATCCATGTTGTCTTCAAGATATTTAATATCTGGGACCATGTAGTTAACACCAGGATAATCATCGCCAGCGAAAAGCACACCCATATCAATAACGATAGCTTCGTTCTTGTATTGGATAACAGTCATGTTTTTACCGATACCAAATTCACCAGTACCACCGATTGGGATGATAAGGACTGAATCGTTGTCGGTGCGAGCTTGTTTGAGTTGGCCGTTGGTGATTTGAGCACCATTGTAGCCGTTGTAACGAGATTTGTTTACTGGAACACCAATGATGTGCTGAGTTGCTTGGGCGTTAACGTCCTGAGAAAGCATACGCTGGTGGTGAACCATGTCGCCTTTTTTAGTTGAGACAGAAAGATCAACCTTTCTAGCTTCTGCAGCAGATTTCTTGGTTGGCTTTTCAGCTTTTTTCGCAGTTTTAGCTTTTGGAGCCTTTGCAGCTTTTGGAGCAGCTTTCTTCTTTACGAGGTGAGCATCCTTGCCACCCGGTTTGAAGTTTGAATTGAAGTTTCTCTTTTGAACTTCTTCAAAAATCACAGCTTCACCAGTGACAGTAGGTGCGTCAGTCTTAATCTCGGCACGTTTCTGGTTTTCCTCGAAACGGCGTTTGATTTCTGGGAGTCGCTCAGCTTGCATCTTCATGAGCTTAGCGCGACGCTCTTGTTCTTTTTGATTCATATTTTCCTTTAAAAATTAACTATTGATTTAAGTGCTGGTACAAAAAAGTAATCTGTTTTTCGTGCCTGTACAAGTAATATTTTGTTACATCTATAATAACAAATTTTGAGGATTTTTGCAAGTTTTTTTATTGTAACGACTCAAGAGTGCGAGAGGCTGCTTCTTATGGTAGAATAGTAATATATGGAAAGTCAGAAAAAGAAGGAAAACGTAGCGTTTCGTACGCTGCATTATTATTTAGAGGCACTCTCAAAATATAAGCTACTCTCAGCATTAGCTTTGCTTTTGAATCCTGCAGCAACTGTACTTAGAAATGTCTTAGTGCCACTGACTTTTGCGAAGATTGTCGACTCGGTTTCATCGGGTGGTTTAACTGAAACCGTGATTATGAACGAGCTGGTTCCACTCGGTGTATTATGTGTGATTGCACAAGCGGTAGCGGCATTATTCTCAAACATTGTGCTTTATTCAACTTGGCGCATGGAACTTAATGCGATGTATGATCTTAACTCGCGTTGTTTCAATACAATTTCTGAGCAGTCGATGCAATTTCATAACGATCGTTTTTCGGGCTCACTGGTTTCGATGGTTGGAAAATTCACCAGTGGATTTGAACGTCTATTTGATTTGATTATTTGGACAATCTTGCCATTTCTAACATCGGTAATTGGTGTGATTATTGCACTTTTCTTTAAAGCGCCAATCGTGGCGGTAGTGATGATCTTCATCATTGTGACATTTATGACGATTGCCTACTTTGCGTTCAGAAAGACCGCCGAAATCGCAAAGCGTGAAGCATCGACTCATAACAAAACTATTGGTCAGCTTTCGGATTCGATTTCGAATATTATGTCCGTCAAATCATATGCGAAAGAAAAGTACGAGCTTTCACGCTATCAGAAATTCCAGAAGAAATATATGGACGTTTCGTTTGAACACATGCGAGTGACGATCTCACGTGACATTTTGTTTGACATGATCAATGTATTTAATATTGGCTTTATGGTCTTCTTTTTACTTACTGGAACCACTTGGTTCGGACTTTCGGTTGGTACGCTGATTTTGATCGTAACTTATCTTAATGAAATCATGGGACAACTCTGGCGTTCGCATTCGATTTTCAAGGAAATCAACCGTATCTTTGGCGATGCCAATGACATGACGATGACGCTGGATGAACCAGATGATGTGGTGGATGAACCGGGTGCAAAGAAACTTGTAATTAAAAAACCAGACGTAATCTTTAATAATATTTCGTTTAAGCACAAAGATGCAAAGTCAGAAATTTTCTCTGATTTTAATCTCAAAATTAAACCAGGAGAGAGAATTGGCTTAGTTGGTATTTCTGGTTCTGGAAAAACTACAATTACAAAATTACTTCTTCGTTTTGCAGATGTTGATGATGGCGAGATTTTGATTTCGGATACAAATATTAAACATGTAACTCAGAATTCGTTGCGTGAGAATGTGGCTTATGTACCACAGGAAACGGCTTTGTTCCACCGTTCAATTGCTGAGAATATTTCCTATGGCAAGCCAGGTGCTTCAATCGAAGAAATCAAGCGCGCTGCTAAATTGGCAAATGCAGATGTCTTTATTGATGATCTTCCAAACGGTTATGATACTTTGGTGGGCGAACGTGGTGTAAAGCTTTCAGGTGGCCAAAGACAACGTATCGCGATTGCGCGTGCAATCCTAAAAGATGCTCCAATCTTGGTGCTTGATGAAGCAACTTCGGCACTCGATTCAGAATCTGAAGCTTTGATTCAGGATGCGCTTTCAAAATTAATGAAGGGTCGTACTTCGATCGTGGTGGCGCATAGACTTTCGACAGTGGCTGGGCTTGATCGCATTATCGTACTCTCAAACGGAAAGATCGTCGAAGAGGGAACTCACGATGAGCTTCTTAAAAAAGACGGTGCTTATAAAAAACTATGGTCTCGCCAATCCGGCGCATTTAAGAAAGGGGAAAAATGAAAATCTTAGTTACTGTTAAACCGGGTTCAAGCCAGGAAAAAGTTGTCGAGAATGTGGTTAATGATAATACTCGCGAGGTAACAATTTGGACACACGCGCGAGCTCATGATGGTGAAGCGAACAAAAAAGTAATCGAGATTTTGTCGGACTATTATAAAGTCCCTAAAACCTCGATTACATTAGTACGCGGTGCAACTTCTAAGACAAAGACATTTGAGTTCTAATGGTATATAATAGGAGTATTATGGAAGGCAAAACAATCTTAACTGGTATTCGTGTAAACTCAGAGATGACGCTCGGAAATTTCCTTGGCGCACTTCTGCCAATGACACGTCTTGCTAATAAATATTCAGCAAATAATAAAATTAATATTTTTATTCCTGATCTTCATACGATTATTTCAGATGTGGATGGGGAATTACAAAAGAATCTAGTAAAGGAGATTAAGTATTATCTCGCAGCTGGCTTGGTTATAAATGAGAACGTTCATTTCTATCGCCAGAGCTATGTTCCTGCTCATTCTGAGCTTTGCTGGATGTTGAACTGTGTAGCAACCATGGGTGAAACTTCACGCATGATCCAGTATAAGGAAAAGTCTCATAATGGTGATCAGGGAACCAACGTTGGTATTTTTGATTATCCAATCTTGATGGCCGCAGATATCTTGCTTTATGATGCAAACTACGTGCCAGTTGGTGAAGACCAATTCCAACATATTGAACTTACTCGTGATATCGCTAATAGATTCAATAACCGCTTCGGTGAGATCTTTGTTTTGCCTGAAAACACTGAAAATCAAGTTAAGTTTATTGAGACCGCTAACGGCGCCGGTGGTGTACGTATCCGCGATCTCCAGAATCCAGAAAAGAAGATGAGTAAATCAGCTGAGGCTGAGAACTCAAAGATCATGATGAATGATGATCCGGCTAAGGTAACAAAGAAGATTATGTCTGCTCAGACTGACAGCCTTGGTAAGATTGCCTTTGACATGTTTAATCAACCTGGTATCTCAAACCTTCTTCAAATCGAGTCACTCGTTTCTGGCGTTCCACTTCAGGACGTGATCACAACTTGGGCTGGTGAAACTCGCTATGGCGACCTTAAGAAAAAGGTAGCAGAAACTGTTTCTGGATACTTAACTGACTTCCAGGCAAAGGTTGCAGCTATCTCAGATGATGAAGTTTATGAGATTCTTGAAGCTGGTGAAAAATACGCTAACGAAGTCGCTAAGAAGAAACTCTTCGAAGTCCAAAAAGCTTTCAAACTCCGCTAAAATTCTGTGAAAAAAATTTTAGAATAAGCGGAATTGTGGTATAATTATCACATATGGCAAAGGTTATATGTGTTACTAACCAAAAGGGAGGCGTAGGCAAGACCACGACAGCGGTCAATCTTGCTTATTATCTTGCAAAAGAAAAATTTAGGACGCTTCTTATTGATCTCGATCCACAGGGAAATGCAACCAGTGGTATTGGTATTGATAAGGCTGTGCTCGAAGCAGCATATGCTCCAAACTCAAAAGTTGCTGGTCAATCAATGACCGAAGTAATGAACGGTACAACGACATTGCTTCCAATCATCCAGGAGACTAAATATAAGAATTTTGATATTGCTCCAACTACTCCTCAGCTCGCAAACACTGAGGCAGAGATGGCTGGTGATAAAAAGAAATTTGTGCGTCTCCGTGATGCAGTAAAAATGGTTGAAGGCGACTATGATTACATTATTATCGATTCACCTCCAAGTCTTTCGCTCCTCACTGTTAACGGTATGATTACTGCTGACTACTTACTTTTGCCAGTTCAGACTGAATTTTATGCCATGGAAGGCCTTTCGCAGCTTCTAGAATCAATGAAGCTCGTAAAGAAGGCTATGAATCCAGATTTGAAGCTTCTCGGCGTACTTGCGACCATGTACGACAAAAGAACCTCACTTTCAGTTCAGGTTCTTGCTGAAGCTAAGAAATACTTTAAAGATAAAGTTTTTGAAACAACCATTCCAAGGAATGTGCGTGTAGCTGAGGCGCCAAGCCACGGTGTGCCGGTGGGTGCTTATGATAAATTCTCTAAGGGTGCAAAAGCGTATAAAGATCTCGCTCGCGAGGTGATAGAAAGGACTGCAAACTAATGCCAGGACTAGGAAGAGGATTTGAAAGTTTAATCCCAACAGAATTTGATGCGGATTTTGATTCAGAATTTGATGTCACCGCAAAAGAAGACGCTAAAGAATCTGATCTAAAGAAAATTAAAATTTCGGACATTGTCCGTGATGAAGATCAGCCACGCAAAGAGTTTGCTGAAGATGAATTAAAGGCGCTCTCGAGCTCAATTAAAGAGCATGGTGTCTTACAACCACTTCTTGTCGTTAAGGAAGGCAGCAAATACAAGATTGTTGCTGGTGAACGTCGTTGGCGTGCATCAAAGATGGCTGGTCTCACTGAAGTTCCAGCAATCGTGCGTTCACTCGAAGCTCAAGAAAGACTTGAGATTTCAATCATTGAGAACGCACAGCGTGAAGATCTTAACGCAATTGAAATGGCAACCGCTTATGCAAAGCTCAAATCTCAGTTTAATCTTTCAGAAGAAGAAATTGCTGAGAGAGTAGGAAAGAGTAAACCAGCTGTGGTGAATACCATGCGTCTTTTAAATCTTCCAGATGATGCAAAGCGTGCAATGGTTGAACATAAGCTCACTGAAGGCGTAATGAGACCACTAATCAATGCTGATCCAGAGTTAATCGAAAAGATTTTGCCAAAGATTATTGAAGAAGGTTGGACTGCTCGCCGGGTTGAAAAAGAGATGGCGGAGAAGAAGAAAAAATCTTCAGTAAAGGCAGTTAAGGCTTCGATCTATGCAAAGCAAGAAACTGCACTTTCAAAGAAATATTCAGCAAACTTCCGCGTACGTGGTCGTTCACTCACGATTACATGTAAGACGGATGATGAACTTAAAGCGCTGCTTGAGAAACTATAAATTGAACACGAAATAAAGAGGTGACGTTTGGAAAACGTCACTTTTTAGCGCTAATGATAAATGAAGATTATTTTGTGTAGTAAGCTTTCATGTATTCTTGATATACATTAAATATCTCATCTAAGTGGGTATCAAGTTTTATTTTAGTATCATTTCTTGCCCAAATGATAATATTTATTAAATATAAAATTGATGCTTCGCACATATATTTATAGATTTGCACACTAGCATTACTATCGTTTTTGTTTTTAACGGGCATATATATTTTTGAGTCACGATGTTTTGCATAATACTTTAGAAGTTGTTTGTAATTATTAGTATGTACAAATGGATGAAGAATGTTGTCTAATCTATTTTTAAGCTCGTCATTAGATAATTCTATGATCGTTGGATCAAATGGATATTTTTCTAGTAGATGCTCTATCCTTTCGTCGAGTTTTTTCTCGCGTGTATAGTTTTTATATAGTTCTTCGTCTGAGATTGTCTTATATCCCGTAAAAACTTCGAAGAATTCTTCATCGTAACAACACAAGAGAAATATTTTCATCTTTTCTATAAAGTTACGTGATATAGAATGAAACTGGGCGTCGAAGTCTATTATAGATAGATTTCTAAGTGTTATTAGATCTTGTGTTATTAGTTTTAGCATTAGTATAAAAGAAAAATTGATATCTTTTGGGTATTTTTTGTCGCCAAAATAATATTTTTTAGTTTGCAGCTTGGCAAATGAGATGTTGTATATATAGATATAGTTTGCGATAGCGTAATCAAAAAAACCAACTAGTTTTTCTATCTTTTTGTCTTGTGGAATGTCGAAAAGGGTGTCATTCAAATTTGACAATATGTTTTCATAGTTTTTGACGATCGTCTTAATAGGTTGGTTACAGGATTTCGCTATATTGTCGGATATTTTCATTGTTTTGTGGACCTTTTTTGACAAGTATCAAGTTATGCTTTGCTTGATATATGGGTATTATACCAATTGGTCTTCGTTAATGATAGTGGTATAGGTGTGATATAATCATCTTATGAAAGACGTCAAAGAAGCTGTCATAAAATTTACTAAAGACAGGGATTGGGATCAGTTCCATTCGCCTGCCAATTTGGCAAAATCTATCGCCATTGAATCTGGCGAACTTCTTGAGTGTTTTCAGTGGAATGATAATTATAATAAGGACGATGTCTGCAAAGAATTAGCTGACGTCGTAAATTATTCAATTCTTCTAGCTGACAAGCTTGGCGTAAATCTTGAAGATATTGTCATGGCGAAATTGGAAGAAAACTCTAAAAAATATCCAGTAGATAAGTCTAAGGGTAATAGTAAAAAATATACGGAACTATAAATATGGCAGAAAAAACTTTCCAAATTAGAAATTATTCTTTCGATCAAGAATCGATTAATAACTTGGCTGTGGCCGATCGTTTGGAAGAGAACTGGCCGGTAGTTTATCAGATTTATAATAATCGCGAAATCTATGTTGGTGAGACGACAAATCTTAAAAATCGTATGAACCAACACATGGCAAATGATGAAAAATCTAGCCTAAGACATGGTTCGTTGAAAGTGATTTTTGACAAAACTTTTAATAAAAGTGCAGCGCTAGATTTGGAGTCATATCTTATTCAATATTTCCATGGCGATCATAAATTCAGAGTTTTAAACCGAAACTTAGGCATGTGTGATCGTGATTATTATGATCGTGCTAACTATCGTCAGATTTTTGAAGATATTTGGAATCGTCTTCGTGAACTTAAGATTGCTGATAAAACTATTTCTGAAATTAATAATTCAGAGCTTTTCAAATTTTCACCATATAAAAATCTTAATTTTGAACAGTTGAATGCTGTTACGGAAATTGTTCAAAATATCGACGAAGCGATAGTGAAAAATACGAAAAGTATTTCAATTGTCGATGGTGATGCTGGTACCGGCAAGACAATTGTTATTATGTATCTCGCTAAACTTTTAGCGGACATTCAATCATTCAATACTGAAGAAGACGATATTGATGATGAATCTAGTTTTAATATTTTCTTTGAGCAGAAGCATATCAATCAGAACTTCAAGGATAAGAAAATAGCATTAGTAATTCCTCAACCATCGCTTTGTGGACGTATTCGTAAAATTTTTGACAAGATTGATCTTGGTGGTGCTGATGTTAGAATTTTTTCACCAGTTCAATTTGGTAAATGTAATGATGATTTTGATATTACACTTGTTGATGAAGCACACCTTCTTAAAGTTGGTGTAACTGGTACTTTGGGTAAACAAGTTCATGAAATAGATTATAAATTGTTTGGCGATACTGGTATCCATACGGAATTAGATTGGATTATGAAAAAGTCCAAGAATGTCGTAT
>CAMZGX010000029.1 GCA_947306585.1 uncultured Candidatus Saccharibacteria bacterium | reverse complement strand
GAATATTCGATAAATCAAATACTCAACATAAAAATTATCTAATTTCGCAACCCCTATAATAACTCAGGTCGTTAAACCGTTAGGTTATCTTTAGGTTTGGGCTGTTCCAATTTCGCTCGCCACTACTTTCGGAATCATTGGTTATTCTCTTTTCCTCAACCTACTAAGATGATTCAGTTCGGCTGGTTCCCGTCTATTTATCCTATGTGTTCAGATAAATGCAATACGACATGACTCGTATTAGGTTGCCCCATTCGGAAATCCCTGGATCAAAGCTTGTTCTCAGCTACCCAAGGCTTATCGCAGAGTTCTACGTCCTTCATCGGTTGTAATTGTCAAGGCATCCACTATCAGTGCCCTTATGTACCTTTTTATGCATTGACTTAACTAGCAATCGAAGTTCGATACTAATTAAGATGCAAGTCTATTTTCATCGTTGTAATCAAATTGTTAAATGAAACACTGGTTAAATAAACGCTTCTTACGTATTTCTACGATGCGAGCGTTCTATAGAATCTCCTGTAATGGATTTCCTCGCAGTATTTCTCTTTTTCGCAGAGGTTAGCGTCGCTAACTTGCTTAACTTGTAATCAATTGTATCACCAATTTTTATTTAATGCAACACTTTTTTTGGACTTTTTTTACTATTTTTTCATTTTAGGGGTCGTAACAGGGGTAGAAAAAAGGGCGATACCGTGTGGTATCGCCGTATTTTATATATTATTAAGGCGTTCGTGGACTGATGGAGCGTCATCTTTGATCCAGCGGAGCCTTGCCATGATGTCGACGTGAGCTACTTCGATTGAACGGCGTAATGCCTTATCATCCTTCTTTTGGTCGAAGAAATCGAAGAATTTATTAGCCTGTTCCATGGTTCTAACCCTAGCAGCCATTGCTCTGACGTAGTCATCCATAGTCTTATCGGAAGTTAATGTATATATATAGTCCCAGTTCTGATAGCCCCAGTCAAAGGTCTGTTCCCTTGTCCAGAAGTTCGAAAGGAGGTAAGCGAAGAGATATATATGGTCTTGTGGACGCACAATTTCTGGCTTTTTAAGTAGGTCAATCAACTTCCTGATGTTTTCCTCGGTTCTAGAATCAGTGATAACAGATAGAATTTCAGCCTTAATCGTTGGATTTGACTCTTTTTGATAGTAATCTAGGAGATAATCGAAGTCTTTTTCACCATCACGACGGAATTTAGCTGCGATTACGTCACCGCGAATCTCTGAATCAATCTTCTCGAAATCTTCATCATAGAGATCTGCGAGGGCATTAATTGTCTTTTCATCCTCAGCATAGAGGGCGAAGCCAAGAATAAGGTCGCGGAGCTTGGTATCATTGGTATCTTCACCTAGAGTGCGTTCAACACCAAGGCGGTTCAGGTTATTTTCGACTATATTATATATATACTGTTGCAACTTTGGATAATATTCAGTGTCTGGAGCAGCGAAGATCTTAAGGCTGTTCATGATTCCAGCTACAATACCAAAGATTGGCTCTGAGGTCTCATCTTTAAACTTTGGCAAAAGATCCATAAGTGAGCCGGTTGTCACGATTGGAGTACGTGAAAGTAAATGACGGTCAATTAAGAGTCTTAACTTCTGCTCAAGGTTTAATTTTTCAAAGTTTTCAACTTTTTGATCGAATTCCTGGCTACTGAGATTTATAATATAGTGACCAGACATATCATCGGTAATCTTAGGGAGTGGCCATTTTGTATCATCAGTACCACCGTTAAGCAAGAAGCGTTGCTGGGTACCATCAGTTAACATTGGGTAGCCAGGCTGAAGAATCCAAGCGTCCATGAACTCTTTGACATTGAATTTTGCGTGTGGCTGCAAAGCTTCCCAGAGGTCATCACCAGTAGTATTGCTATATTGATGTTTTTTGAAGTATTCCTTAAGACCAGCAAAGAAGCTTCTTTCGCCCATTAAACGCATCAACATAAACATCAATCTTGCACCCTTAGCGTAGACAATCGCTGAATCAAAGAGGGTTGCGATCTCTTCAGGGTTTTTTACCTCTTGTTGAACAGATTGAACACCTGGAAGTGCATCGCGTGAGAGAGCAGCTAAACAGTCGTCAGTAAAGAAATCTTGCCAGATCTTCCATTCTGGGTGGAGCTTATCCGCACAGTAGTATTGCATCATGTTAGCAAAGCTCTCATTGAGCCAGAGATTATCCCACCACTTCATAGTAACTAAGTCACCAAACCACTGGTGTGATAATTCATGAGTAATAACAGTAGCAACGTATTCGTTGTGTGATTTTGGAGTATTTTCATCAGCAAGAAGACACGCTTCACGGTAAGTAACAAGTCCCCAGTTTTCCATTGCACCAGCTTCGAAATCTGGAATTGCTACCTGGTCCATCTTTGGCAATGGATAAGGTAGACCAAATAAGTCATCATAGAGATCAAGCGCATCAGCTGCAATTTGGTTTGGGAACTCAAGCATCGACTCAGGCTGGTTGAGTGCAGCATAGGTTGAAACCTCTACGCCATGGGTATTTGTAGTAGTGGTTTTATTGAAGTGGCCAATTACGAATGCTAATAGGTAAGTCGACATTCTTGGAGTGGTTTCAAATTCGACAATTTTGCGTTTAACAGTCTTCTTAAGTGAAACGCCGCCCTCTGGAGATTCATCTGGATCAACTGAAGTGTATTCAAGTACGCGTTCCCTTTTAACTGGCATATTGCCAAGAATAATATCAGTATCATCGGTATCGATGATTTTTAGATCAAAAGTAGCTTTAGCTTCTGGCTCATCAACACAAGGAAAACCTTCGCGAGCATAGTGGCTCTCGAACTGGGTTGAAACAATGCGTTCCTCTTTGCCATCATGCTCATAAGTTGAAAGGTAGACACCTTCCATATTATGAGTAAGCTTGAAACCGTATTTAATATCGATCTTAACTGCGCCGTTTTCTACATCAAGAATTTCGAGCACATCATCTTTTTGTTCAATATTCTTGCGTTCGCCATCAACAAGTACGTTGATAATTTTAAGATTTTTAGCGTGGAGTTTAAGAGAGTCACCGACCTTTTCACCGATAATTATGACATGACCTTGAACTTCTTCGGTATATTTATTGATACGAAGCTCAATATTATAATTTTCTGGTTTAAAGTATTCGAATAGTCTCTCCATTTTACCTCCAAGTTATCTTTTTATTCAATTACCGCTTTAATACGACGGATACCAGCTGAGCTTGCTTCTTCTTTTTTGATCTTAAAGTGACCAATTACTCCGGTATGCTCAACGTGAGGACCACCACAGACTTCGCGAGAAACTGGATTTTCTTGATCGCCAATTTCGTAAATCTTTACGATGTCTGGATATTTATCCCAGAACATTGCTTTCACCTTTAATGTATCTTTTGCATAGTCTTTTTCAACTTCTCTAAATGATACTGGAAGATCAGCTTTAATCCATTCATTAACTTGATCTTCAAGAGTCTTCTTCTCTTCATCAGTTAACTTGTGATCAACATTGAAGTCGAGACGCATACGCTCAGGAGTAATATTGCTACCGTGTTGGCGTGCATCTGGATTAATATGTTTTTGGATTGCAGCAAGGAGAAGGTGAGTTGCAGTATGATACTTTGTTGAAGTTTCACCATGATCTTCGAGGCCACCTTTAAACATACCTTTAGATGCGGTTTGTGAACGTTCGCGCTGCTCTTTAAGTGCAGCATCAAATTCAGCTTTATAGTTTTCTGAAAGTTTAATGTTCTGGTGATAAGCTTCTTCTACTGAAACCTCAAATGGGAAGCCATAGGTATCTTGAAGCTTGAAGAGATCGTTACCGGTTAAGACACCGTCAGTATCACGTGCGACCATCTTTTGCATCTCACGAAGACCTTTATTAAGAGTTTGGCGGAATGCGCGCTCTTCTTTTTCGAGAGTTGCGATTGCATCTTCACGAGTAGTGAGGATTGAATCTGGAAGATCTTTATAATTTTCAGCGATGATTGGAATAATCTCAGAAATAAAATCTTGAGCGATACCAAGATCAAGTGCCTTAAGGATTGCACGGCGAATCAAACGGCGAAGTGCATAGCCCTGTTGTTTGTTTGAAGGCTTGAGACCTTGAGCTGAAAGAAGATAAGCACCACGAAGATGATCAGCGATAATACGCATTTCGTCAGTATTATTATCATATGATTTGCCAGAAATTTCTTCGAGCTTGTCGATGATAGGCTTTAAAAGCGAAATCTTAAAGACATCGAAGCTATCGATTGATGCAGCAGCAATACGCTCAAGACCGCCACCGAAGTCAACATTCTTATTCTCAAGTTCAGAGAAAGTACCATCTTCGTTGCGTTTGTATTGCATGAAGACCTGGTTACCGATTTCCATGAAGCGAGCACCATCTGATGCTGGATGAGACTTACCGTATTTCTCGACGTCTTGTTTGTCTTCGCCGAAGTCATAGAAGACCTCAGAATCTGGACCACATGGGTCGCCGATTGGAGTAGTTTCGATACCACCACCACGACTCCACCAGTTTTCCTTATCATCATAGAAAAAGATGTGTTCACCTTCTTTTACGCCGCGAAGATCACCATCTTTAGCTGAGCCAATTTCAGCAATCTTAGCGTCGATACCAGCCTTTTTAAAGACTGACTGCCAGATTTCAGCAGCTTCGACATCTTTTGGAATGCCATATTTTTCGTTACCAATAAAGCAAGTGACATAGATCTTATGTGGATCAAGACCGACTACTTCGGTCAAAAATTCAAAGAATGCAGGAATTTGTTCTTTTTTGAAATAGTCGCCAAGTGACCAGTTTCCGAGCATTTCGAAAACAGTAGTGTGACGTGGGTCGCCGACATCTTCAATATCCTGAAGACGCATTGATGGCTGAGAGTCAGAAAGACGCTTACCATCTTTGTGTGGCTTGCCAAGAAGATATGGTAAAAGTGGCTGCATGCCAGAGCCAGTAAATAAAGTTGTTGGATCGTTTTCAAGCACGAGTGGAGCTGGAGCGATTACTACGTGTCCACGTTTCTCTTGAAACTCTAAAAATTTCTGTCTAATTTCACTTGCATTCATACGGTATATTTTACCACAGATAGAGGTTTTGCGATAGGGGTTATAATTGCTTAAAGCCCAAAAAAGTGGTATAATTATCGCACGAGCAATTGGGCTCAAATTTCCTGGAATGGTCCAGGTGCACCTTATGAGGAGGACTTCTAGCATGAAAAACTTTAAAGGAAAAAAGGTTCTAATCCTGGTCATTGCAATTATCGCAGTCCTAGGAACCACCATCACTGCATACGCAGCGGTGGGAGCAGTCTCAAGCATGAAGTATGGCAATCAGTACATTGTCGATCAGGTCACAAACGAGAAGTATGTTGACGGGATTTTAGTTCAGACAATCGAACGTCAATGGATTCCTGAAAACAGATACAATCCTAATGATCAAACCCACCCATATCCATCAGTTCCAACACCTGGTCCAACCTATGATAAGACTTATACACTTCGAAACGCTGGATATAACAGCCGGTTTGATCTTCAAAATTATGCTAGTAAATACGCTTGGAGAACTTCAGTTGTCGAGACTAGCGCTAGCGAAAATCGAGTTGACACCAATGTCACATTCGACGTCGATGACACTTCATCAGCTGATCGCTGGATAATCACTTTCCAGCAAGTAGTTACTTTCGACAAGAATGGCTCACCTAACATTGAATATTATTCCGATGGCCAGAGGTATACAGTTAGTGCAATCAAGAAGATGTTTGAAATGTATGGTAAGAAGTAAATGTTTCTCCTTTCGTCACGCGGGTGGTTCGCTATGCCACCCATATTCCCCGCCACGAAGTTTGTGGCGGGTTTTTCTTGGTTATGCTTACCTTGATTTTTATGCGATTTTATGCTATAATAATAGGAGATGGTGGGATTGCACATTAGGAGGTGGAAAAATGGTTTTTATTTTTATTGTTCTATTAACGATCGTGGCTGTACTCATAGTCCATACGTACAGAAAGTTCGAGCGTGAAAAACAGGAAAAATTTCGCAAAAACGTTGAATTTACCGCTCTGAACAATGCGAGTATTGAAGCGAAAGGAAAAGAAGTCACTGAACTCGACAAGGTCCGTGCCGAACTTGAATTACTCGCGCAAATTCATGAAGAAGTAGAGCCATTCTTAATACTATGTGTTAGAAATCTAGACACATTAGTGGCAAGCGATGGCGAGCGCTATGACGCGGCAAAAGCTGACATTGTTAAGAACTCCAAAGATATTCTGTCGATTTGTTACGATAATCGTTTTGGAAAGAAAATCCAATTGGAACAGTGCGAAATGGAGCAAATTAACAAGCTGCTAATAAATAGTAAACAACTCTTAGTTGAACTTACCAAAAACAATTCTAAAACCACCACTATCGAGGGCGCCGTTTAATGGCGCCTTTTTCATGCTCATTGATAATATAAGAATTTATGTTATAATAGTAGTATATGGTGGGATTGTTCTTTAGGAGGTGGATTTATGCTTTCTGGTCATTTTAAGGACGTAAAAACAAAGCTAATGCGACTTGGTAAACTTGAACCTGAACTTGAGACACAGATGAAAAGATGCATCCGTCAGCTCAGTCAAGCAACTGAATATGAAAAATTATTCCGTAACGCACCAAAAGCCCTAGTCGATTTGCAAACCGGTATTTCTCAAAACTCACGAGATATTATCACCATCTGTATCAACAGGGCTAATAATAAATTAGCGCCACTAACAACTAGTGATTTCAACCTAATTAACCAAAAACTAGACGACAATGATCGATTACTGAAAGATTTTGATGACCAAATTAAACAGGTCCTCAAGTAACTATAAATTATCACCACCGTAGCGGCACAAATGTGCCGCATTTTTTATTTCAAGATTCCACCACCAAGACAAACGTCGTCAACGTAAATTACTGCTGATTGGCCAGAAGCAGTGCGTTTGATTTCGTTCTCAAATTCAAGTACTGCGGTTGCAATGCCTTTTTCAAAATCACCAGCAACGTTTTTGAGAACAGCTTTTTCAAGCTTGGCACGATGACGTAAACGAACATCAACTACCATGTTTTCGGTTGGAGTTTCGCGTAAAATAACGTCTTTAAGTTCCAAAGTTTTAGTCCAAAGATTATCGTCATTTAGGTTCTTTGAAACATAGACGATATTTTTTTCCATTTCTTTCCCTACTACATAGTATGGTAAACCGCCACCAACATTCAAACCATGACGCTGGCCAATAGTATAGAAAATTGCGCCGTCGTGAAAACCAACTACTTCCTTAGTTTCGCGGTCGATAATTTGACCTGGTTTCAAATATTTTTCTTTATCTTCAGTGGTATTCAAATATTCTTTTAGAAAATCTTTCATGCCAACATCGCCGACAAAACATACACCCATTGATTCTTTTTTATAGGCATTATCAAGGCCTTTTTCGGCTGCTAACTTTTTTACGTCCGGTTTCAACATATCGCCAATTGGGAAAATTGTATGAGCGATTGAATCTTTTGAAATGCGATACAAGAAATAGGTCTGGTCTTTATTGTCGTCTTTAGCTTTTAATAATTTGCCGTCTTTTGAATTAGCATAGTGTCCAGTTGCAATATAATCAGCACCTTTTTCGCGCGAGATATCATAGAAAAGTTTGAACTTAATTTCCTGATTACACATAATGTCAGGATTTGGCGTATTTCCCTTTTTGAATTCATCTAGCATATAATCAACTACACGTTGTTTATACTCAGTTTCAAAATCAAAAATTTCAAAATCAATATCGAGCTTTGTCGCGACACGTTTCGCATCCGCTAAATCTTCAGCCCATGGGCATTTCATACCTGGGAGATCTTTTGACCAGTTCTTCATGTAAACACCAACTACATGATAACCCTGCTCTTTCAAAAGTACAGCTGAAACGCTTGAATCGACGCCGCCACTCATACCAACAAAAACCGTTTTAGCCATGGATGCGCTCCAATTCTTTTTTAACAATTTCGGCCATTTTTTCTGCAGCAGTTTTTACCTGCTCTTCATCATTGGTTTTACCCATTGAAATGCGGAGTGAGCCAGCAATTTCCGAATCGGTTAGACCAACTGCGGTCAAAACGTGTGACTTTTCACCCTTTGAAGCAGCACAAGCTGCACCGGTTGAAACATAGATTTTTTCGTCTTCAAGTTTAAAAATCAAACGCTCAGCATCGAGGCCGTCAAAACAAACTGGCGCAAAGTTTGCGAGTTGTTTCTTCTGGTTGCCGAGGAATTTTGGTTCAATGACGCCATCTAAATTCTTTACCAAAGTCTCTCTAAAGAGCTTCGATAATTTCTCGTATTTTTTACGATTGCCGTTTACATGTTCTTTAGCGATTTTAGCAGCGGTAGCAAAACCAACAAGTGAGGCAACATTTTCAGTACCAGAACGAAGTCCAGATTCCTGACCACCACCAAAAGTGATTGGAGAAAGTTTAATGCCATGGCCGACATACAGTGCACCGATTCCCTTTGGTCCATAAACCTTAGCAGAGTTGATAGTTAACATATCAACGCCAAGACGTGAAACAAAGATATCAATTAATGACATTGCCTGTGATGCATCAGAATGAAGGTAAAGTGGAGTTTCATCATTTCTTGACAAGCGATCCATACGTACAGCGCGAATGATTTCGGCAATTTCAGAAAGTGGCTCGATTGTACCGAGCTCATTATTAGCTAAAGCTACTGAAATTAAAATCGTATTGTCATCGATTGAATTTTTCAGTGCCTTAAGATCAATTAGACCATTCTTGTCGACACCAATTTCACGGACATCCTTGCAAAGATTTTTTGCAGCTTCGCGGACTGAAGCGTGTTCAATTTTTGAAATAATACAGTTAGCATTCTCGAAATTTTTTAGAACCGTAAAAGCGAGATTAATTGATTCAGTTGCACCAGCTGTGATGACGAGATCGTTACCTTTTGCACCAATAGTATGTGCGAGTTCGTTTTTATAATCTTCATAAATTCTGCGTACGTGCTTTGCTGGAAGATATGGTGCTGATGGATTGAAAAAGTTTTCTGAAAAATACGGTTTCATCGCCTCAAAAACACGGCTATCTACAGGCGTAGCAGCAGCGTAATCAAGGTAAATAAAATCGTTGTCCAACATACTTATATTATAACATATTTTTCGATAAAATGCTAATGAAAACTTTCACAATATAATGATATAATACAGGTATAACGTGCACCTTAGGAGGTATGGTGTAATTTCTAGTATCGGGGGTGATTATATGGAGGAAATGCAAGAATATCTAGGATTAAGTCCCTGCTCTTGTGGCGGACAAGTCGTAATGATGTCCGATCGTTCCTGCATTGGAAATTATTGCGGATATAATCTATTTAACTATAGTGCTTTTGTGACTTGCAAGCGATGCCATAGAATGACTGCAAAATTTTCAATTCAAGGAACAGAAAACGAAAATGATTGGCATGAAGTTATGCTTCGTGCTAAAAATACTTGGAACACATACCATACTTAAAAGAGCCTCGGATTCGGGGCTCTTTAAAAATTAAATAGATCATGACAGTTTTCGGAAGTTTTCTGCATTACTTCTTCAACTGATACATTTAGTTTTTTGGCTAGCCACATTGCAATTTCTGGAATGTAGCTAGACTCGTTTTGTTCACCACGATGTGGAACTGGTGCTAAAAATGGTGCATCAGTTTCAAGCAAGATTTTATCAAGTGGCGGCGTTGGTAAAGTTGAATAAGTTGCAAGACCATTTACGCCAATGTAAAATCCACGTTCGAGACATTTTTTGAGATTCTTTTTTGAATCAGTAAATGAGTGAACAACACCACGAATGTTTGGATGTTGGTCAATGATTTCGAAGAAATCATCAAACGCTTCACGCACATGAAAAATCATTGGCAAGTCATATTCTTCAGCAATTGCGATCATCTCGTTAAAGAGTTTTTTCTGCTCAGATTTTACATACTCTGGATCTTCAAATTCATCGAGATAATGATAATCTAGACCGACTTCACCAACCGCAATTGGCATTGCCATCTTAAAATCTGGGGCTTTGCGCTCTTTTTCAATGCCATCTGGATGGACACCATAAGTCCAGAACAAAGTATCACGTTTTTCAT
>CAMZGX010000028.1 GCA_947306585.1 uncultured Candidatus Saccharibacteria bacterium | reverse complement strand
AAAAGGAGTTTTTATGCCAATCTTAATTACAATATTAGTTATTTTCTGCCTTGTTATCTTGCCAGGCATCCGCGTCGTTAATCAATACGAACGCGGTATCGTACTTCGCCTTGGTAGATTCCATCGCACCATGAACCCAGGTCTTCGCATCATCATCCCATATATCGATCATATGATGAAGGTTGATGTCCGTACCACCCCTATGGACATTCCAAAACAAGAAGTTATCACCAAAGATAACGTCACCGTGAACGTCGATGCCGTCGTTTATTACCGCGTTCTCGACCCAAAGAAAGCCGTTCTCGAAACTACTAACTATTCTTATGCAACTTCAACTTTTGCTCAGACCGCTCTTCGTGACATCACCGGTAACTTCGAACTTGATGAGATTCTTTCAAAGCGTGACGAAATCTCTAGCCAAATTAAAGAGATTGTCGACAAACAAACCGATAAATGGGGAATCGATATCGAAAACGTTAAACTTCAGAACATTGAGCTTCCATCAGACATGAAACGCGCAATGGCAAAGCAAGCTGAAGCTGAACGTGAACGCCGTGCTGCAGTTATTTCCGCAGAAGGTGAAAAAGCTGCCGCTGACGCTGTTGCACAAGCTGCAGGCCTCCTTGCGAAGACTCCTGGCGGTATCCAAATCCGTACTCTTCAAACACTTGAGAAGATCTCAACCGACCCAAGCCAAAAGACCGTCATCTTACTGCCGAATGATGTAGCAAGCGTTTTAAAGAACATCAAATAATAAATATCCCCCGGGAGGGGGATATTTTGTAAATTTAATAATCCGAGTTCACACTCGGACAACAGAATGCGCAACCATCGACATTCCAATCCTTACGATTCATTGCAGCCCAAATCATAGCTGCAAGAAGTGCAGATTCAGGACTATTGAATACCCCGATTTCTTGAACATCACTTGGAAAATAACGGCAACCAAGGCGATGAAGTTCATGTTCGTGCGGACGAGTTGATGCTTCAGCATTCTGTTCTTTGTTATTAAGATAGTATGTTTCCATAATATCCTCTTATTTTAATTTGACAAATATCAAAGAAGAGTATATAATTTCATAGGAGAGCTATCATTCTCATTTATGAAAGATGCCGTATCGACCTTTCGACGGCATTTTTTCTATGCTCGACTTTTTCATTTATGCTACTTGGGCTTTAAAACCTCCGTATGTTCATATTATAGCACAAATTTCATTTTTAAAAGCCGTAATTTACATTTTTATGCAAAATACTTGACTTATCATGCTTCATAAGCTAAAATTAAAGCATTATGATACATAGCTTTAGTGTTAAGAATTTCTATTCAATTGGGAAAAAGATTGAAATTGATTTTATGTCAAAAGAAAAAAATCCAAATGCGGCAGAAATGTATCTGCGAGCCCCATTTAACGAAAAAATTTCAAAAATTAGCTTCATTGGCGGTCCGAACGCAAGTGGAAAAACAAACGTATTGCGCGCACTGTCTTATATAAAATATCTTATAACTGAATCGGTAGCCGATAGTTGTAGTGATAAAATGTGTAGATTAATTCAATTCACACCCTACGAAGGCAAAGAAGATACTGAGCTTTCCGTTAATTTCTCCATGGAAAATGAAATTTTCTCATATTCGATCACACTGTCTCCGGAAAGAATAAAACACGAAACACTTAATCGCAAAAAGATGAATGCCAGTCGAGCTTCACAATTGTGTTTGTTCGAACGTAAATGGAATAACGACAAAAAAACATACTTCTTTAAAACCCGCGATATGGACCATATAGACCAGCTTACGGCCATGCAAGATCTTATTGATCATAATCCGCAAGCAAGCTTCATTTCAATCTTTGCCAATTATGATACAAAAAATGGTGTTCTTTATAAGATATCAGAGTACTGGAAGAATGTAGTAAGCAATGTACAAATCTTTGGCAGCAGAGAAACCAATCATTCCATGGCTGAGCTATCCAATGATGCCCTCAAAAAAATTTATAATAACGAAGCGCTAAAAGAGAGAGTATCAGAAATTTTACGAAAATACGATGTCTGATTTAGCGATATCGTAAAAAAGAATGTCAAAAGTTTAGGTCAAGAAGAAACCATATACGGAATAACACATGCCTACAAAAAAGTTGGCATAGGTAGCACCACTATATACGAATCAAGCGGCACTCAACGGCTTATTATTTTACTAGAAATAATACTGTCTGCATTAGCAAAAAAAGAAGGGGTGGCAATTGTTGACGAATTAGATGCTTTTCTCCATCCAGATATCTACAATGAGATAATTAATCTCTTTACATCCACCACTACAAACCAAAATAATTGCCAACTCATTTTTAGTGCGCAAAATTATTCAATATTATCAAAGTTAGATAAACAGCAAATATTTCTCACCGAAAAAAACAAAGACCTTGGCGAAACGGAATTCTGGAGGCTCGATGATATGAATGGTATTAATTCTCGAGATAACTTTTACCTAAAATATTTAACAGGCGCCTATGGTGGAGTCCCAGAGATTGGATAAAAATGACACGAAAAAAACGCGAAGTTATCTCTACTACAATACTCTTATGCGGCGAGGGTAGTAACGATGAAGCGTGGCTAAAGTATTTAAAATCCATCTTTGCAACTCGAAATTGTCGAGTAAAAATTTGTAATGGCGGTGGTGGAAGTCCCACATCTATAATTAGAAAAATGACACATCGCGAAGAGTTTAACTATTACACGCATAGATATGTCTTAATAGACTCAGATAGACCCGAAACGGAAGAAGCTCTAATTAAAGCAAGAAAAAACAATATCGCCGTTATTATATCAGAGCAATGTCTTGAAGTAGAGCTCCTTAAGCTATGTAACGTAACTGGGAATGTATTAAAAAGGGTTAAGGAAGACTCAAAAAAGGCAAAAGAAGAATTTGCAAAAATAGGCAAACATGACTCAAAAAGTTATTCCAAATTGTTTCCAAAAACTTTGCTCCTTACTGAACGTAAAAAGGGAAATAAGTGGCTCGATGAATTAATAGGGGTATTTGAAGAATAAAATCTTCCATAAAATACACTAACGCCCCTCTTGCATTTCCCCTAAAACTATGCTAAAATATCTCTATTATTAATTTAATGAAACAATCTCGCGTTGTTTTCCTGAATCTATCAGATTTGAGGTTCGCGAGATGAAGGGAAAGGAAAACATGTCAGTAAAGCCAGACATGAAGGCTCTCCTTGAAGCGGGAGCACACTTTGGTCATAAGACCAGCCGTTGGCACCCAAAGATGGCGCCATACATCCACAGCAAACGCCAGGATGCACACATTATCAACCTCGAGAAAACTGTTGAAGGCCTCGATAAGGCAATCGCAGAAGTCGAGAAAGTCGTTAAAAGCGGCAAAAAGGTCCTCTTTGTAGGTACCAAGAAACAGGTCAAAGAAGCAGTCAAAACTGCAGCTGAATCTGTTGATATGCCATACGTCACAGTTCGCTGGGTCGGTGGTACTCTTACTAACGTCGAAACCGTTAACCGCCAAATCAAGAAGGTTAAAGATCTCGAACGCCGCATGAAGAACGGTGAACTCGAAGCTCGTTATTCAAAGCTCGAAGTTCAACGCTTCCAAGAAGAAATCGACACCCTTAATGAACGCTACGGCGGCATCAAGGACATGAACGAACAACCAGCAGCTATCATCGTTGTTGACGTTCCTGAAGACAAGAACGCTATCAGAGAAGCAAAAACTCTTAACATCCCAGTTATCGCTCTCTGTGACACCAACGTTGATCCAAGCGAGATCGACTTCGTCGTTCCTATGAACGATGACTCAGTCAAAGCAACCAAGCTCGTTCTTGACTACTTCACTGAAGCTATCAAAGAAGCACGTAAATAATTAGGAGGCATTATGGCAAATATTGATATCGAAACTATCAAGAAACTTAAAGAACTCTCAGGCGTTGGTCTTACTGACGCTAAGAACGCTCTCGTTGAAGCTAACGGTGATTTCGACAAAGCTCTCGAAGCTATGAGAAAGAAAGGCCTTACTAAAGCTGAGAAACGTGGTGATCGCGAAACTCGCGAAGGTCTCATCGATTCATACGTCCACGATGGCCGTATCGGTGCTATCATCGAAGTTAACTGTGAGACTTCATTCGTCGCTAAAACCGATGAATTCAAAGATCTCGCTCACAAACTTGCTATGCAAGTTGCATCAATGGCTCCACTTTATGTTTCTGAAGATGATATTCCAGAAGAAGATAAAGCAGCTAAAATGAAAGAACTCGAAGCTGGCTTCAAAGGCCCAGAAAATATGAAGGAACAAATCCTTGGCGGCCAAATCAAGAAAGCTTTCGCTGACAAGGTCCTCATGAACCAACCATACATCCTCGATGACACCAAGACTGTCGCTGATTACATCAAAGACAACATTGCAAAGACTGGCGAAAACATCACTGTTAAGCAATTCAAACGCATCGAATTAGGTGTAACCGAATAATAAACATTAGTTTATTTATAGAAAAAACCGGAGAACGAAATTTTTACTCGACGGGGGCTTAAAGAGCGGCCGCGTCAGCGTAAAAATTTGTTCTGCCGGTTTTTTTGATATATAATGAACCTATGTTTGGTATGTTCATCAATCCCTATACATTTTCAATTGTATTAGTTCTCTTGATCTGCGTGATCTATTCTGCATCCCACGACTTCAAGAAATAGTATGCTATAATATTCTTATGAATATATTTTTTGGAGTGTTAGTTGGCATTCTCGTCATGACCATTGTTGTGACTGTCCACGAGTTTGGCCATTTTATTATTGCTAAGAAAAACGGGGTAAACGTCAAAGAATTCGGTATCGGTTTTCCGCCAAAAGCCAAAACTTGGCTTCATATTCCAACCGAAAAAGCTAAGGAATATTGCAAAAAGTTCGATCTTAGCGAAGCTAAAACCGAAAAAATCTTAGCTAAGGCCGAGAAAAAGGGAACCGGTAAATTTATCTGGATTCCACTTCCAAAAGATGAATGGTATGAAGAGACCAAAGACGGTCTCATGCCAAAGACTCAAGATTATCTAATTTTCAGCATCAACTGGCTTCCTATCGGTGGTTTCTGCCAAATGGATGGCGAAACCAATATCGACACCAGAAAAGGCACTTTTGGCGCTGCTTCTCTCTGGAGCAAGACTAAAATCCTCTTCGCTGGCGTCACCATGAACTGGATTCTTGCCTTCATTATTTTTACTTGTCTCGCCTGGACTGGTATGCCAGAACTCTTCGAGAATCAATACCGTATCGATAGTGATACTTATTATGACGAAACCAGCTATCTTATGATTGCTGAGGTTTTTGAGGGCACTCCAGCCGAAAAAGCTGGTCTTAAAGAGAATAATGCCATTGCTGGCGCCTGGGATAAAGACAACAACTATACCGAAATCACCAAGACTTCTGAGCTCCAGCAGTTCGACAAAGATCACGCTGGTGAAACCGTCTATTTCCAGGTTAAACGTAATTGTGGCGACAACTGTGGATACGAAAAAGTTGAAGTAAAGCTCAATGGCCTCGACGAAAAATATGTCCTTGGTATCTCAATGGGTCAACTTGGTCTTAATAAATACCACACCACCTGGTCTGCACCAATCGTCGCAGCTGTCAACACCATTCAAATCACCGGCGAAACTTTCAAAGGCCTCGGACAGCTTGTTTATGATCTTTTCTCTGGCGTAGTTAGCCAATTCAGCGCTGATGAATCCGTCAAAGAGCAGGGTAAAGCTAAGATTGAAGCTGCTGGCGATTCCGTTTCTGGCCCAGTCGGCATCATCGGCGTCCTTTTCCCAGCTATCACTGAAACTGGCCTCACCAACACTCTCTATCTCACTGCCATTATCTCAATTTCACTTGCTTGTATGAACGTACTTCCAATCCCAGCTCTCGACGGCGGCCGCTGGTTCCTCATCATTCTCTTCGAGAAGATTTTAAGAAAGAAACTTACTCCAGAAATCGAAAACAAGATCGTTAGCCGCGCCTTCATGGCCCTTCTCATTCTCGCAGGTCTCGTCACCATTCTCGACGTAATGAAAATCATAAGGTAGGTGATATGAAGAAAGATACTTCAAAGAAAAATCCTATTCTAAAAACAATCTTAACCGTCATCGTGGCGCTCGCTTGGGTCGGCTTCGTCACTATTGCCGCTCAGTTTATTGTCGCTTATCCAATGTTCTGGATTCTTGGAAGAGACGTTCTAGATAGCCCACTTTGGACCACTATCTATGCCGCACTCGTTTATGTTGTTTCGGCTTTTCTTGTAATTGTCTTTCCAAGATTCCTTCGTAAAACCTGGAAATCAACCCGTGAAAGCCTCGGCCTCACCGAGCTTCCAACCTTCACCGATATCGGTCTCGCCTTGCTTGGCTTTATTGCCACTCTAATCGTTTCTGGCTACGTTTTACAGATTCTTCAAGGTCTTAATCTCGTCGATGCTGCTCAATCTCAAGACGTCGGCTACAACAACCTCATGAGTGGTTTTGATCGCGCTATCGCCTTTATCGCGTTAGTTGTCATTACGCCATTCTTCGAGGAATTAATCTTCCGTGGCTGGCTCTATCGCAAGCTCAAAGGCAAGATCGGCGCTGTCGTTTCAGCTATCCTCGTTGCCATCCTTTTCGGCGCATTACACGGCCAATGGAATGTCGGCATCACTGTCGGTATCATGAGCTTAGTAATCTGCGTTGAGCAAGAGCTTACTGGCACAATTTACGCCGGCATTTTAACCCACATGATTAAAAACGGTGTTGCCTTCTGGTTATTGTACGTGATATCAGCCTAGACCAAGGTAACAAAAAAGACTTATCAAATTTTTGCGCTGACGCGGCCGCTCTTCAAGCCCCCGTCGAGCGAAAATTTCGATAAGTCTATTTTTGTTAAGTTAGATCTTCATGATTTCAGCTTCTTTTTCTTTGAAGAGAGCCTCAATCTTATCGTTAAATTCTTTTGTCATATCGTCAATCTCTTTTTCACCACGTTTCTTGACGTCTTCCGAGAGATCTTCAGCGCCCTTAAGCTCTTTACGAGCATCTTCACGGACGTTACGGATACCAACTTTAGCTTCCTCAACTTTACCAGAAGCGGTCTTGACGATTTCACGACGGCGTTCCTCTGTAAGTGGTGGAACTGGGACGCGGATTACGCGACCATCATCAGCTGGGTTGAGACCGAGGGTCTGATCAGCACGAATTGCAGTTGAGATAGCTTGGATTGTTGCTGGGTCATAAGGGGTAACAAGCAACATAGTACCATCAGCAATCGTGACGTTTGCAACCTGATTCAAAGGCATGTATTGGCCGTAAGCTTCAACTTTGACACCGCCAAGCATATCTGGGTGTGCGCGGCCAGTGCGAACCTTTGACATTTCGCCGTTAAAACGCGTCACAACATCTTCCATTGCTTTGCGATATTCTTTAGAATCAAACATATAAACTCCTATTAAGTTAAGATTATTATAACAGAGTAAACGCTAAAAAACAATTTTGCGCGACTTAAGACTTGGGCAAACGCCCTACCGCCCCTTGGGACGCGGAAAGCCACGAAGTGGCTTATAAAAAATTAATTTCTACAACGAAGTGTAGAAATTAACTTTTTATGGAGTGGTCGTGCAAAAATGTTTTTTGCGTTTACTCAATATTAGTGATTTTACCTTTATTGCCATTTGGAAGCTCGAATTCATCACCAACCTTCTTGCCCATAAGAGCTTTTCCGATTGGAGAGACATCTGAGATGCGTCCGTTTAATGGATCTGCTTCGACTGCACCGACAACAGAATATGTACTTTCTTTGCCAGCGAGTTTAACAGTTACGGTTGCACCCATAGCGACTTTGTCGTGTGATGCGTTACGAATAATTTTTGCTGACTTTAAAATTTCCTCAATTTCAAGAATACGATTTTCAACTTGCTTTTGCTCAGCACGGGCAGAACTGTATTCCTCATTTTCAGAGAGGTCACCAAAAGCACGAGCTGTTGCGATTCTTTCAGCAATAGCAGGGCGCTGTGAGATAAGTTCGTTAAGTTCTTTCTCTAATTCAGCTTTCCCATCTTTGGTTAAACTAACAGTTTTTTTCATAACTTATAAAATAAAGCAAGCATAGCATTTTGTCAATATTAAAATCTGTTTTACCTCTATTTTTTTACTCTTTTCTATGGTATAATTTAAGGGTTATGAAACTGAGTAAAACATTCGTCAAAACCTTCCGCGAAGTCGGTAAAGAAGAGACAGCTAGAAACGCTGAGCTTCTTATTCGCGCAGGCTACATCAACAAAGAGATGGCCGGAGTTTATACTTATCTTCCTCTTGGCCTCAAAGTAATCGAAAACATTAAAACCATCATCAGAGAAGAGCTCAACAAGATCGATTGTGAAGAGATCCAAATGACCGCTCTCCAAAACCCTGAACCATGGCAGAAGACTGGCCGTTGGGAATCAGACAAGATGGATATCTGGTTCAAGACTGATCTTTCAGCTGGCGGACAACTTGGTCTCGCTCCAACCCACGAAGAGCCTATCACTAACATGATGAAAAAATACATCAACTCTTACAAGGATCTTCCAGTCTACGCTTACCAATTCCAGACTAAATTTAGAAACGAACTTCGCGCAAAGTCCGGCATTCTCCGTACTCGCGAATTCTTAATGAAGGATCTTTACTCATTCTCTCCAGACGAAGAGTCTCACAACGAGTTCTATGAAAAAGCAACCGACGCTTATCTTAGAATCTATGATCGCCTTGGTCTTGGCGACTGCACTTACAAGTGTTTCGCTTCTGGCGGTGTTTTCTCAAAATACTCTCACGAATTCCAAACCTTCCTTCCTGTAGGTGAGGATACTGTTTACTACAACAAAGATCGCTCAGTCGTTCTTAACGAAGAAGTCTTAAACGACGAAGTCTTAGCTGATCTTGGCGTCAAACGCGAAGAACTAGAGTCTACAACCGCTGCTGAAGTTGGTAACATCTTTACTCTCCGCTACAAATTCTCAGAGCCACTTGGACTCGAAGTCAACAACAAAGAAGGTAAACGCGAAACCGTTTTCATGGGTTGTTATGGTATCGGCGTTTCCCGTGTCATGGGTGTAATCGTCGAGAAATATGCTGACGACAAAGGTCTCGTCTGGCCAGAAAATCTCGCTCCATACAAGTACTACCTCATCAGTATCGGTGAAGAAGGCGAGAAACTCGCAGCTGAATTCGAAAACGGCAACAAAGACAACATCATCAACGATGATCGCGACATGCGCCCAGGCCAAAAGTTCGCTGACGCTGAACTTATGGGTATCCCATACCGCGTCGTCATTTCCGACAAGACTCTATCTAGCGGCGAAGCAGAAATCACCGACCGCAAAACTGGCGAATCAAAGATGGTTAAAATTGAAGAACTTAGAAAGGAGCTCGCTTAATGGCAACTTTGGAAGATTATAGAAACGAACGTCTTCGCAAGCTTGAAGAAATCAAAGCTCTTGGAATTGATCCATATCCAGCAAAATCAAATCGCTCCGAAAAAATCGGCGACATCATCAATAACTTCGACAATTTTAATGAAAAAGAAGTTACTCTTGCTGGTCGCATCACCGCTATCCGTTCATTCGGCAAGCTCGTATTCATCAAAATCCGCGATTACTTCGGCGAGATTCAGATTTTCATGAAGGCTGAAGGTGAAACCAAAGAAGGTTACCTCGGCGCAAAGCAAGTTAAACTTCTCGATACTGGCGACTTTATCGAAGCAACCGGTAAAATCGGAAAGTCTCAGACTGGCGAAATCTCAATCTTCACTAACGAAGTTCGTCTTCTCACCAAGACTCTTCGCCCACTTCCTGGCCGCGATGGCTTCACCAACAAGGAAGAGCGCTATCGCCGTCGCTATGTCGATATGAACGTTAACCCAGAAGTTCGCGAACGCATGGTTCGTCGCTCTAAATTCTGGCAAGCAACTCGTGACTTCATGAATGCCCATGGTTTTATTGAAATCAACACCCCTATTCTCGAACATACAACAGGTGGTGCAGATGCAAATCCATTCATTACTCACATGGATGCACTCGACGAAGATTTCTATCTCCGCATTTCACAGGAACTTCCATTAAAACGTCTCCTCGGCGCAGGTTTCGAGAAAGTCTATGACATTGGTCCACGCT
>CAMZGX010000027.1 GCA_947306585.1 uncultured Candidatus Saccharibacteria bacterium | reverse complement strand
GAACTCATCAAGCGTAGTCTTTCTGATAAACTTACCGACCTTCGTAATCATTGGATAATACTTCATCTTAAACATTGCGCCATCCATTTCGTTGCCGCCCTGCTTCATCAATTTCTTACGTCTTGCCTCAGCATCGCGATACATTGAACGGAACTTATACATGTAGAAGTATTTACCATTCTTACCCACGCGTTTCTGCCTGAAGATTACTGGACCACCATCCTCGATAAAGATTGCTGGTACTACGAAAATACCGATAATAATTGCAAAGATACAACCAACCAAACCGCCAACAATATCCATAATTCTTTTAATTAAAAGTTCAAAATCCGAGAAGATTCTTGGCGCAAAACGCACAACTTCGAGTGTACCGAAATCTTCCATCTTTGAATCGAAGGTTTCCATTGCAAAAGTATCGAGCGTTACCATTGAATCAATACCCATTTCACCGACCACGTCGATAATATTTTCCATTCTTTCACGGTCAAGGTGATCAAGTGAAATAATCGCAAGGTCAACATTATGACGTTTTAAGAAAGTCAAAGCATCATCTTCAGTTTTCTCGAAGTTGTATTCAAAGACATCTGGGTCAATCGTCACAAGGCCAGCATTAGCTGCTCTTGAGGTAATAGTGCCAGGAATCTCAGTTTTAACGTGATAAAAAGTAGTTTTATCCTTTGAATCAAGTGAAATAATACCAATAATCTCAAAGTCATCCGCACCATCACGCAACAAATTGCGCACTAATTTTTCACGGTCTTTTCTATCGGTAATAACCACAGTCTGGCGTTTATGGTGTGCTTGAATTGAGCGAAAAATCGTATGTACAATTCCAGTTATGATAAATGATGAAGCAAAGAAGAGTGAGAAGAAATAGACAAAGAATAGACGTGGAATTGAATCCGTAATGTGAGTCATGTAAACAATCGAGGTAAACAAACCTGCGACAAATGCAGTGTTTAAGAATGATTCCTTCAAAAGTCTAAAAAGGCCTCTTCTTCCAGAGACATTCGAACCGCGATAAAACATGAAAACTGCAATATAACAAAGCATGAGGTAAGAAAGTACCAATGCGTCGTTAATGTTAAGAAATGTGTCTTCAGCTTCCCATCCAAAACGGAATGTATAAGCAATCAAAAATGCCACAATAATAGCAATAATATTTGAAATAAATGTGCCCAATCTTCTACTAAACATATTACTCTAATTATACCACGTTTATATGTTACAATATAATAAATTAACAGAGAGAAATTATGAGTAGTGTATTTTCAAAAATCGTTGCAGGCGAAATTCCTTGCTACAAAATTTACGAAGACGATGTCTGTTTAGCTTTTCTCGACATTAATCCAGAAGCTAAAGGCCACACCCTTGTCATTCCAAAAATCGAAGTCGACAAAATCTATGATCTCGACGACGAAACCTACAACCACCTTTTCATGGTCGCAAAGAAACTCATGAAAAACATGGAAGAGAAGCTCGGTGCTCGCACCATCATGAAAGTAATCGGCGTTGATGTTCCACATGCCCACATCCACCTCATTCCATACAACCCTGACTATAAAGATGGCGAATTCGTCACCCTCACAAACGAAGAATTCGAATCAATCCGCGAGACCCTCGCAATCTAGGGTTTAACCCCTCTCTATCTTGAAAAATAAGCCTTTTTATGCTATAATATACTTATGGTGGGCTTATTTTTTTGTCTTTAAGACACGAACATTAAAAGAATAGGAGGTGGTATGTTTGACCACAACAAATCAAACAACAATTTACGAGCTCAGACTCGCAGCACAGAAGTACTATGACATCAGGGAAGAAATCAAAAAAGTGATTTCAGACCTCAACCCCGTTGAACTTGTCACACCTATCAACGCCAAGGAAGAGAAAGACAAATGGATTAGACATGCTAAACAGAATTTCTTCAATAATCCACACTTCAAGTATGATCTTGTGCTTCTGGAAAAAGCCATTGCAAAACGACCCCTGCTTAATCAATTACTTGAAAAGCTGGAATTCATGGAACCAGATCAAAGCTCTATTGCCAAACACTTTGTTTGGGAACAGCTCCACATTGCACTCTGTGACGGCATTGGCACGACTTATCTTGCTGAAGCCATCAAAAAGGGCGACAACGATGATACTGCTGACGCTGTAGCGAAAAAATATGGACTTCCAAGTGAAGATCACATCGATTTTGCTTTTCAGCTCGCTAGAGACAATATCGTAAAGAATCGACTTGATTACCCAGTCTTGAGGTCGGCCGTTACACCAAAAGGCGATGGCCTATCAAAAGCTAAGCAAAAGCTTAGTGCTGATTTCATCAAAGAGATGTTTGATTGGACCATGCAGAAATACAGCATTAAGCCTTGGCCAGTCATCATTGACGACAAATGCACTAGCATCGACGTTCGTGACAAATCCCAGTTTGGCGAACCCGTGGTAGTTATCCCCACTACACGTCAGGTTACTGGCATTAAACTTGCTGAACTAATTGGACATGAAATCGAATGTCACTGGCGCAGCTCCGCTAACGCTGAATCCATTGGCGTTCTAAAATGTGATGACGAATTAATTTATGAAGGTTTAGCCGCCCTGAAGGATAAATCCTTTAACCGTGATTATTGCGACACCTTCAATTTAAATTCCATCTATTACATGATCGCAATGGATACCGCAATGAGCAATGAGAGCTTTGCCGAAACCGCACACGCCGTCTACACTATCTTACCGAGCAGTGTAGAGAACCGTGAAGCCAAAGCCTGGATGTACACTTACCGCGTCTTCCGTGGTATTAGTGACACTAATAATCCAAGCGGCTATGCTTTCACTAAGGATCGTGCATATTTCGAAGGTTGGCTCTTTGCTAAAGATCTTGAAGCTGCCGGTAAAGCTAGCTATCTTAGCTTCAGCACTTTAGGTCAGCGCAGTTTTGAGCGACTCATGGAGATCATCGACATTGATGACCTCGAGAAAAATGTCTCACTCGACTGCAATCTTCAGGAGAAGGCTATCGACATCATTTCAAAGAAAGTACTCTATCTCGGCACCCAAGCCGAAGGCTTAATTGAAATGGCCGTAGTATAACCACCCCACCTATTTAAACAGGACGCCACCCCGGCGTCCTTTTTAATTTCCAGCTTTCCACATTTTACTCTTGAAAATAAAGAAAAATTATGATACAATGATTATTGTCACAGCAATGTGATGCTCATTTAATTTCTAGGTGGAATCGCTACAGAATGTAAGTTTTAAACTGCACTGTGGCGGTATCCACACCAAGTTATGCACCCGTAGCTCAGCTGGATAGAGCGTTTGCTTGCGGAGCAAAAGGTCGTAGGTTCGAATCCTGTCGGGTGTACCATATTAAATTAGAGCTTTTTAGGGCTCTTTTTTGTTGTTCTTAAGCTTTATATACCTCTTAAAATATGCTATAATACACCCAACATGGGATTTTCGAAACAGGGTGAATTTCGGATCAAACAATCAAGACTCGGTATGACTGGCGTCATCTTTGTACTGGTTATCATTATCTTCGCCCTTATCGGATGGTCCACTTACTCAATCCAACGCGGAATTTATGAAGAAAAACGTGCTAAACGTCTTGCTGAAACTGTCGGTTTTTGCGAGGCGATTTTTTCTGAAGATCAAACTATTAAACCTGGCATTTCAAGGGAAGAACTCGATGATTGCCGCCAGCGCCTAACTGAAACCGAAGAAGAAAGTGGCAAAATTGAATTATTAAAAACCTTAACTGCCGATGCCGTAGATTACTTCAATTGGGATCAGGAAGCTTCTTCTTGGCTAGACGAGAGTGGTATCGTCAAAGACTCCATTACCGAACATGATGTCGTAGCCTTAGACGAATCTGCTCAAAAGTTATCCGAAGGTTATCAGTCCAAGATTTCCGAAAAATTTGAATTCATCAAATCCGAATATGACAAAATGATCACTGCCCGCAATCTCGTCACCAATCTTTTTACTTCCACTGAACTCGCTGAAGTCCGCACCAATGTTAATCGCGACGAATACAATGATGCCAAAAACCATGTCGACGAACTCAGCCAGGAAAATCTCAAAAATTCTTACAACGAATCGCTTGGTAAAGTTTTACCAGTAATTGAAGAACAAGAACGTATTGCTCGCGAAAAAGCCGAAGCTGAAAGAAAAAGAAGGGAAGAAGAGCAGCGCAAAATCCGCGAGTCTTGGCACAAACTCGATCTCTCGCCATATTATCTCAATCAATACACCGCTCAAATCTATAATGGTTGCGAAGCCGCATCTTTACTCATGGCTATGCATTACAAAGGCTATGCTCGCGGCACCGGTTTTAAAGCCTTTGTCGATGCTATGCCAAAAACCGAAGATCCAAACACCGGTTTTTATCTCAGCATCTATGATCTCGAGCCAAGAGATGAAGCTCACTGGATTGCACCGTCACCACTCGCCGCTTTCGGTCGCAGCTACGGCGGAAATGCCAGCGATGCTTCCGGTTGGAGCCTAGATCGCCTCGATCAAGAAGTTGCCAACGGCAACCCCGTCGTCATTTACTTAACCTACGCTTTCCGTGATCCCAAAAATTATTCAAAGGGCGTACCAAAAAACCTTCACGTCATGGTCTTAGCTGGATACAACTCTTACACCGGCGAGCAATTATTCTATGATCCATGGCCAACCAACGGCGTGCCATCAACCCTCTCTAAAGCTCGCACCGAATATCTCTTTGCTGCTTCCGGCCATCGCGCCGTCGTTGTGAGATAAAAATAATCCCCTAGAAATTAGGGGATTTTTGCTTTCAAGTATGGCGGAAGCGCTCGCCCCTTGGGACGCGTCGCTGACGCTTGGCGGAAGCGAAGGGATTCGAACCCCCGATGGTATTACCCATACACGATTTCGAGTCGTGCGCCTTCAACCACTCGGCCACGCTTCCACTTTCCTTATCTTAGCATAAAACAGGTTAAAAGGGAACTTATCCGCCATTCCGCTTATCCTTGCATAACCCCTTAAAATATGCTAAAATCGCTCAGTATCGCACATTACAAAAAAGGAGGGAAATGCTATGGCAGCAACAGAAACAGCTAATGCCTACATAAACGGATTAACTATTGAGGAATTCCGAGAGCTAAAAAGCAAAATGGAAAAAAGTGAACACTTTTACAAATTCCTCACTACTCCACCTTGCAGTGACGTCGTCACAATGGCCACTTTTTCAATTGAATGCACTAACTGCGGTATCCCAAAGGAATACACTATTAACGACACCGCACTTCACTATCTTGTAAAAGCCATCAACGAACGCGCCTGTAGAAACGGCTAACTGTTAGTACCTTTCAGCCCGACAAAAAAGTCGGGCCTTTTTTATGCCCGACCTTATTTCTTATTCATCCATATCATCGTCATAACCGTCATAATATCCCATTTCGAATTGCTCACGTTCTTCGTCGGTTATGTCTTCATCATCGTCTAGCGGATACTCTGGAAGCCCGGCTTCCGAGTCGCTATAATCCAAATCTACCCCTTTAAGATAAGCCTCAGTTTCGCGAGACATACGCTCTTCAAAATCTGCAGCTTGCGATTCTTTCTCAAACAACTCGTCATCGTCGGCGTCATCGAAATCATCGAACTCATCCAGCTCGTAGTCGTCTTTCATTATTGTGATTCTCCTTAATTTCATTATACCATACATTCTTTGCGAAAACCCCTAATCTATGCTACACTTGAGACAGAAAAAGTGAGGAGTAACTATGCCAGAAGAAAAATCTGATATTGCAAATATTTATGATAATCAGGCTATTTCAGAAAAGTCCAAGAAAGTTGCAAAAGACAAAAAAACTAAAACCCAAAAAACTGGTAAGAAAAAACTTACAAAGAACCGCGTTAAAGCAAAAATCTTGAACGCTTATTATGGTCACCCTGCACGTGACATGAAACTTATTGTCGTCACTGGCATGACTGGCAAAACTACAGTTGCTCACTTCATTCATCACATTATTGGCGAAGCTGGCGAACGCGCTGCTGTCCTCGCTTCTGAAACCAGCATCAAAACTGGCATGCTTCACAAATTCCTCTCTGATGCTTGGAAAGCTGGCGCTAACTACGTCATTGTTACTGCTCCAGCTGAATCTCTTGAAGATGATCTCTTCGCTGACTTAAGTATTTTTGCTGCCGTCTTAACCGACTATATTCCATCACACATCGGCGAGCCAACTGCTGCTGAATATGAAGCTGCCGACGATACACTATTCGACATGAACCCAGACTATGTCATCTTAAACCGTGACGATAAACATTACGATGATTTCAAGAAATCCTTCAAAGGTGAGAAGGAAACCATCACTTACGGCGAAAACTTTGCAGCAGACGTACGCATCGAATCTTCAAAACTCTATAAGATGGGTTCTGAAGCAAACCTCAACTTCGAAGGTCGCCACTTCACAGTCGCTAGCTTCTTAAATAAGCAGCCAGACATCTCATACATGACTTGTGCTGCTGCTCTTGGTTGCGCAATCGGTGCAACTACCGAAGATATCGAAAACGGTATTGCGGCTTACGATCCACAAGGAATCACCCCAATCGACGCACCAGAAGAAAAAGCTGAAGAAACTAAGTAACAAAAAAATAAGCCCCGCAGGGCTTATTTTTTATAAGATAATTGCAATAAATGCTATAAAGATAACTACAAATCGCAGAAAAAATCCAAGTACATTATCTTCATGAACCTTATATTTCTTTTTCAAAGCTCTTTTACCAAGAAAGCCTACTAAAACTGGCGGCACGATGAAGAAAAGTTTACCAAGATAATACTCTAAAAGTACATACGAACTACCACTCGCAGCTAGCATAGCCAAACCTAAAGAAAACCACAAGGCTGCAATAAACCAAATAGCACAACAAATAGTCAAGAATGCTGACCTAGTTTTATAGCGTTTTTCATTTTCACGTTGCTCTTGCACAATAGGAAGAGAACTAATTTCTTCATACCGTGTTTTCTCAGTTTGATCTTGCATATCTATTTCCTCAATAACTTCTTAATTGCTTTTTTGGTTTCTTTCAAATCTTCAAAAGGATGTGGTCCATCTTTCCTAAGGATAGTTTTTTCATGACCCTTACCAAGTATGAGTACAATATCACCCCTCTTTGCCATTGCGCAAGCCTTATAGATTGCCTTTGCGCGATCGTTTTCAATAAAGACGTCTTTATCTAAAGATTTTCCAGCACGCTCACAACCAATGAGAAACATCTTTGCGATTTTCTCTGGGTCTTCATCACGTGAATCATCTTCTGTAATAATGCAAATGTCTGAATATTTTGCAGCGATTTCACCACGTTCATCACGAGTTGTTTCATCACGTCTACCAGCGCCGCCAAACAAGGAAATAATCCTACCATTTTTATTTGGTGCAACTGAATCAAACACTTTCTGGAAAGCGTCTGGGGTATGTGCGTAATCAACAATAGCAGAGAAATTCTGCCCAAGATCAACCCTATTCATACGACCTTCAACCGACTTAAGCGCCAAAATACCATCATGAATTTGAGTTTCCGTTAAACCGAGCCTAAGACCAATCGCTGCAGCTGCAAGTGTATTATATACAGTAAATTTACCAGGAATCTTTGTTTCAATTGAGAAATCTGAAACTTGATAGTCTGAACCATCCGTTACACCAACCGCCTTTTCGCTACGCTTAATCTTAAGACCCTTAATGTCATAAGCAACACCATCAGCGCTCATCTTGATATTGCGTGCTCTAAGTTGACCACGATCAATACCATAAGTTAAGCCTTCTTTAGCGGCCTGAGAGAAGTAAGCTGAACTCTTATCGTCCGCATTAGAAATGCCAAACCTTGCCTTCTTAAATAGTTTCACCTTTGCTGAGCGATAGTTCTCGAATGTCTTATGATAATCAAGATGTTCATGAGTGACATTTGTCATCGCTGCAACTTCGATTGGAATACCAAGCGTTCTAAACTGCACCATCGCATGTGACGTTACTTCGAGTACGAGAAATTCAGCACCAGCTTCAAAAATCGTTTTCATTCTACGATTTAAAGTCATTGAATCAACTGTTGTCATGTGCTTTGTCTGTTGATGAAGTCCATCTGCACCTGCTTTAAGGGAACCAGAATCACCTGGAGTATTTTCCATTCCTGGTACGCCACCCCAAGCCACTGTTGTCATTAAACCAGTTTTATATCCAACATGATTCAACATTTTCCAAACGAAAAATGAAGTTGAAGTCTTTCCATTTGTACCCGTAATTCCAATTACGGTCATTTTCTTTCCCGGAAAACCATATTTTACACCAGCAACCGTTGCCTTTGAAAAATGATAAGGCAAAACTACTTTATTATATCCTGGCACATGGTCCATAATAGCAGTCTTAATACTCATAGTTATATTTTACCACGAAAGAGGTTAGTTTTTCTTCCTTACCAGTACTCGAATCACTTTAAAGATAGTGATTAAAACCGAAACTAAAAATGCCGCCAACATCAGGGAAGCCCCAACCGCAGCGACTATATATATTACTTCTTTGTTCTGCTCTGAAACGAACGCGGCGATCACACCCGCAATCACAGTCAAAAATGCTAATCCAAATTCTACCGCAATTAACCTAAGAGTCCTAATTAGTAAAATCTTAAAAATATTAGCTGGTTTAGAAGGACCGTCCATCGCCTTCTTCTCGAGCGCGGCAGCTGGAATTCTTATTATAATAGGCATAACCTCATTATACAACAAAAAATGGAGCCATTGGCAGGGTTCGAACCTGTGACCTGCTCGTTACGAATGAGCTGCTCTACCAGCTGAGCTACAATGGCATCCTTCGGTTATTATACCATACTTATCTCTAGCTGGCCGTTTTTACCTAACTATTGTATAATAAGCATAAGTACGTAGGAGAAACATGAACAATAATGCTATTTTTCGCTCTGTAGTCATCTCGTTGGTTTTGATGCTTTCTACCGTTGCTGTAGTTGCAGTGCCAACATACGCCAAATCTTCAAAGCGTGTCGAAGTTATAAAAGACGATGCAGGGAACGTTCACTCTGGTGAATCTGAATATAAAGAAAGTATTTCCGAATCTGAAAAATCTTTCTTAACTGCAACGGGAGGGAAGAATGCTATCTTAGCTTCTGATGGTACAATCAATCTCTTTAAATCCGTCGTTACCAAAACCGGTGATGAAGAAAAATCCACTTCCGACCCATTCGGCACTAACGCTGCACTCCTTTCAATTAACTCTTCAAAGATTAAAGTCGTTAAAAGTGAAATCAACACCAACGCCAATCACGCTCATGCCGCTTTTGCTTACGGTAACTCTACCATTGAAGTAAATGATTCAAAAATCAATACCGTAGCCGATAATTCCGGCGCACTTGTCGTAGCCGGTGGTGGCACAATTATTACAAAAAATACCTCAATCGAAACCGATAAACAATCTTCCGCATCAATCCGTTTCAATCAAGGTGGTGGTGCCATGACTATTTCTGGTGGCAGCATCAAATCTAACGCCGCTGAAAATATCGTCATTAGCGACAACGGCACGATTGAACTTGACCAGGTAGATTTCTCCATCAATAACCAAAACAACTCCGGCGCTTTCAGCATTTATAAATCAACTGTCGAAAAATTCATGATCAAAAATTCCACCATCAAAAACGAACGTGGCGATCTTTTCTTAGCTGATAATTCCAGTGCAAACATTACTCTTTCCAAAAATGACATCAAAAATACTGGTACTCTCATCCGCGCTCAAAACAGCAATGTTTCATTATCATCAAAACTGGAGCTCTTAACTGGAGATATTATTGGCGATGACTCTTCAGCCATCAATCTCACATTCACTGACCGCACTTCATACCAGGGAATAATCAACGCACCAAAACTCAGCCTCACACTCGACTCCAAATCACGCATCATTCTTACCGGTGATAGTTATATATCAGAATTATCAAATGAAACCGCTGACAATTCCAACATCTTTGCTAACGGACATAAACTATTCATTAATGGCAAAGAAGCTACTATTAACACAAAGACACCGGAAGAATGGCATTATGACTATTCAACTGATTCCACTATCCCAGTCGAACCGGAAGTAAAAGAAGATAAATCTAATCTTTATCTACTACTTTCTATGACCATCGGCGCCTTCATTGCATCTATTGGCATTACATCATTCTTATTCAAACACAATAAAAAACAAAAACGCGCCATGATTGAAAAAGCTGCCATCGAGAAAGTTTCAAAGAACACTCTTAAAAAACCTTGGGAAAAGGCTTAAGCTTGCAAAAATAAAATAATTCGATAGAATACTAGCCAAATAAGCAGAAACAAAACCTCTGCTTTTATGCTTTAAAAAAATATCAACCATGTGTGACATCACAACTAAAATTGCACTCGCAAAAGAGTCAATTGTTTTGATCGACGATCTCGTCGACGAGAAAACCATCGAAATTCTCGAGTTTGCCAAGCAGATTAGCTCATCTGTGAGAATTTTTTCGAGAAATCGACTTAATGTCGAAAAACGCAATATAAAACGCCGT
>CAMZGX010000026.1 GCA_947306585.1 uncultured Candidatus Saccharibacteria bacterium | reverse complement strand
TGTATTGCCTATATCGCTTATGTGCGGTTATCTTGTCGTATTGGTATTTAGTAACCAACAAAGAGTTCGTCACGTCGATATTTCTGAATATGATATTTCAAAGTATTTTGGTGAGTTTAATATACGAAGATATTATCTCAAGACTCAAATGAGATCTCGTGGTGGTAAGAAATATATTGATTATGTCCATGACATTTTATCGAACGACTTCAGACCGATAAAGAAGGAAACCTTTGATAATTTTGAAGCTAAGCTTTTTGATAATATTCATGATTTTGTCTCAGCTATGGAAAAACGTGAAGCTGAATTTGGCTTAGCTCGTATGGCTGCTGGTTTTGCATGGGAATGGAAATCTAAAAATAATAAGAGCTTGTATGATTTTGAAATTGATGGCAAAAAGTTTCGTTGGAATAGCGTTTTAAATAACTGGATTGGCTCGAAGAATGCTCCAAATGAGGTAGGCAGTATTTATACTGTTCAGGGCGATGATCTTAACTATGTTGGTGTGATTATTGGAAATGACTTGATCTATCGCAATGGAAAACTATTATTTAATCGCGAATCATATGCTGATTCTGGTGCTATGAAACGTAGTCAACGTCAGGTTGCAGATAGTGAACAAATTAGCGAAGAAGATATGCTTGATCAAGTTCTTAGGACTTATAGGATTTTGATGAACCGCGCAGTGAAGGGCGTTTATATCTACGCGTGTGATAAAGAATTAAGAGAATATCTCAGAAAGTATTTCGATTGATAGGCTATGCGGTGGGATTATTATATAATGGGATTCTTAATAGTTTTAGGATTTGAACTTGTTCTTGCCATTTATACGAATAGGATTACTGGCTGGTTCGGCGAACTTTGGACTAAGCAAGAACTAAAAAAGTTGCCAAAAGATCAATATAAAGTCTTAAATGACGTGCTGCTTAAAAACGGTGAGAGAACATGCCAGATTGACCATATTGTAGTCTCGCCATACGGAATTTTTGTGATCGAAACAAAGCAATATAACGGTAAAATTTATGGTGGAAAATATGATAAACATTGGATTAGGTACGGAAAAAGAAATAAGAAAATTTTCTACGAAAACCCAATAAGACAAAACTATGGCCATTGTATGATGGTCAAAGAGCTGCTTAATCTTGATGATTCGAGTGTTTATAATATTGCTTGCATCACGAGTCGTTATGTTCGTCTTAAGATTCGTCATGATGGGGAATTTACTAGGAACTTTACGATTATCGATAGGATTCTATCTTACACCGAGCCAAAGCTCGAAAACTATGAGCAAATTTTTGAATTTCTAAATAGTCAAAACATTAAAGACAAAGCAATTCGAAAAGCCCACATCAAAAATATTAAGAAAAATATTGTATAATATTTTTAATGGGAAAAAGAAGAATTGAAAAAGCCGTAAAGGTTGCAACTAAAGCTCATGAAGGCCAGTTCAGAAAATCTGGCGATCCTTATATTGTGCATCCACTTGCTGTGATGCAAATCCTTGAAGACTGGCACATGGATGAAGATACTATCATTGCTGGTGTACTTCATGATACGGTTGAAGATACAAACTTAACTTTGAAAGACATTGAAGAAGAATTTGGCGAGAATGTCGCGCATCTGGTTGATGGCGTGACGAAGCTTGGTAAAGTTCGCTCGGGTATGAACGATATCGATACTTATTTGCCGCAAACTAAAGATAATCTACTTCGTCTACTTGTCGCTACCGGTTCAGATATTCGCGTGCTTATCATTAAGCTTGCAGACCGCTTACATAATTTGCGCACACTTTCAGCACTGCCATCAGACAAACAAAAGAAGATTGCAAAAGAATCGCTTGAAGTTTTTGCACCACTCGCAGACCGTCTTAACATGGGGCGCCTTCGTGTCGAGATGAGCGACATCGCATTTTCTTATGTTGATCCAAAACGCTACAACGAGCTTAAGGAACTGATTGAAGAAAGAAACCGTTCCGCGGAAATGACGCTTCGTAAAATTAAAAATGAAGTGTCTGATCTTTTGACGTCTGAGGGAATTAAATTCGAACTTTCTGGACGTATTAAATCGGTCTATTCTTTGCATAAAAAACTCGCAAAGTATGATCAAAATATTGATGCAGTTTATGACCTCACCGCGCTTCGTATTATTGTCGATGACATCACATCATGTTATCTCGTTTTAGGCCTTGTTCACTCGCTTTATACGCCAATGGCGGGCAGAATTAAAGACTATATCGCAATGCCAAAGCAAAACGGTTATCAGTCTATCCATACCACTGTCATTACGAAGGATAAGAAGATTATCGAATTTCAGATTCGTACTAAAGAAATGCATGAATACGCTGAACATGGTCTTGCGGCATCATTCTATTACAACGAGCAGAAACTTACTGAAAGCTACAAGCAGGGAAAGATTCAGCATCTTCCAACTAACTTGCTTTGGATTACCGAGCTTCAGACTGCAGCTGCACAGCTTCGCGAAGGTAAAAAAGTTGATCTTAATAAGCTCAAACTCAATCTCTTTTCGGATAAGATTTTCGTCTACACGCCAAAGGGCGATATTGTGGATTTACCAAACGGTTCTTTGCCACTAGATTTCGCTTATCGTTTACATTCAGAGATTGGTGGACACGTGACCGGTGTAAAGATCAACGGCAAGATGTCTAACCTCAACACAAAGTTGAAACATGGTGACGTGGTTGAGATTTTGACCTCAAAAGTTCAGACCGCAAAACCAACTTGGTTTGAAAAAATTATTACGCCTCATGCTAAAAATAAGCTCAGGCAACAGCTCGGACGTGCGGGTGAAATTATCCCGAAAATGTCTCCTCCAAAACCAAAGAAATAATTCCTCTTATGGTATAATAAAACTATGAAGGAGTTTTTGAAGCTTCGCTCAAATTGGTTAAGAGTTATTCTTGTTGCATGTATGACATTAATCGTGTCTAAACTTTTTTCGATCCAAGTTATTCACTATGATGAATACGTGGCGAAAGCTGAAACTCAACACACGATGCAAAACACCATCGTGGCAAAGCGTGGTGAAATCTATATGATGGATGGTGATGATCCAGTGCCAATCGTGATGAACACGAAGGTCTGGAGTATTATTATCGATCCACAAGTGACTCGCAATGAACGCGATAAGATTGAACAGGTTCTAAATGAAAATGCCAAGGATTATATTACTGGTAATTTTGATGAGGCTTATAAATCGACCATTTCGCGTTATTATGTGATCGCGCGAAACGTGCCATACAAGCAGGCGCAAGCGGTAAAGAAAGCTGAACTTTCGGGTGTTTATTTCCAGGGTTCAACCAAGCGTGTTTATCCAGAGGGAACGATGGCTTCGGGATTGCTTGGATTCGTGAACTCAGAGGGGAAAGGTCAGTATGGTGTTGAGCAAGCATTAAACTCTGAACTTTCGGGTGTAAACGGCGTTTTAAAGACCGTGAAAGACGTTAATAATATTCCGCTTACGATTGGTGATGAAAACGTGAAAGTTCCAGCTGTCGATGGCAAGAATATGGTGCTTTCGATTGACCGTAATATCCAAAACCGCGCTGAGCAAATCTTGAAACAAAAGACTGAGGAATATAAGATTTCGCACGGTACAATGATCGTGATGGATCCAATGACCGGACGTATTTATGCAGTGGCTTCAGTGCCAAATTATGATCCAGAAAACTATAACAAAGTTGAGGATGCAGAAATCTTCCAAACTAACGCTACGATGGATGCATATGAGCCAGCTTCGGTTTGTAAGACCTTTGCATTTGCGACCGCAATTGATCTTCATAAAATGAAGCCAGAAACAACATACTACAACTCGGACCAGACAATCGTTGATGGTTGGCCAATCAACAACGCATGGAAGGGTCATATCGGAACTTTGACGATGCAGCAGGCTTTGAACTGGTCTCTTAACACTGGTTCAACTCAGGCTTTGAGACTACTTGGTGATTCTGAAACTGAAATTACTCAGGCTGGAAAAGATCGTTTGTTTGACTACTATTACAACAAGTTCTGGCTCGGCAAATATACTGGCATCGAGATTCAGGAAAGTGCTGGCATTATTGTGCCATCTGACGACATTGATGCGACTGACGCAAGATATGCAAACATGACATTTGGACAGGGCTTAAACATTACGGGTATTCAAATCGCTACTGCTTTTTCATCCGTAATTAACGGTGGTGAATATTTCAAGCCAACCGTAGTTGGTGGTGAGATTGTGGACGGGGAATATAAAGCTTATGAGTATGCTCCAGCTGACCACGCAACTATCACTCCAGAAACTTCAAACACTATGCGCGAAATGCTTTTCCAGACTCGTCAGCTGTATCCTCAAAACGTTATTGATGACCAAGGTCTCTTTATTGGTGGTAAAACTGGTACTGCACAGGCTATTCGTGATGGCGCTTATGTGATGGATGAAACGATCGCAACCTATGTTGGTTTCGGCGCTAAGGACAGAAACTCGGATCCACAATACGTAGTATGGGTAAAGTTCTGGGAAAAGAACGAAAAGATGACTGGTGACTATAACGCAATGCCGGCATTCAACGAAATGTCCAAGTATTTAATAGAGTATCTAAAGATGAAAAATTAAAACAAAAGTAGTATAATAGAGGTATATATGAACGACGCAGTATCACAGGAAACATTTTTCGGATTAATCCTAGCACTTGGAACATTCCTTTTCTCAATGTTTTTAACTCCGATTTATACACATTTTGCATACAAGTATCACTGGTGGAAGAAACAAAAGAAAACCACCGCAACTGGCGATTCTTTGCCAATCATGACAAAGCTTCACGCCCATAAATTCAAACACGTTTTCCCAACTATGGCTGGCATGATTGGTGTGATTGCAGTTTTTGTTGTAACTTATCTTTGTAACTGGGATCGTGCTGAAACTTGGTTACCACTTGCTGGCTTTCTCGGTGGTGCTTTCGTGGGCTTCGTAGACGACCTCATTAACGTCTTCGGAACAGGCAAGGGTGCAGCTGGTTTGCGTGCACCAGTAAAGTTCTTCATGATTACCATGGTTGGACTTTTGCTTGGTTGGTATTTCGTTTATAAGCTTGGTTGGACATCAATTCACTTGCCATTTTATGGTGACTTTAACTGGGGCCCAGCAATTATGATGTTAGTCTTCGCCTTCGCAGTAGTCTCAACTTCAAACGCCGTAAATATCTCTGATGGTCTTGATGGTCTCGCTGGCGGTTTAATGATGATCGCATATGGCGCATTTGGTGTAATCGCACTTTTCCGTGGCCAGATCCAACTCTTTGCATTCTGTATGACTGTTGTTGGTTGGCTTCTTTCATACGTCTGGTTCAACGTTCCACCAGCACGCTTTATGATGGGTGATGTTGGTTCATTCGCACTCGGTGCAGGTCTTGGTGTCGTCTCAATGATGACTAACTCGTTCTTCTTGCTTCCAATTATTGGTTTCTTACTCGTAGTTGAAGCAGGTTCAAGCTTGATCCAAATGGTTTCAAAGAAACTCTTCCATAAGAAGATCTTCCTTTCAGCACCAATTCACCACCATCTTGAAGCAATCGGTTGGGGTGAAGCAAAGATCGTAATGAGATTTTGGATTATCGCTGCAGTATTTGCAATCATTGGTATTTTTATCGCTATGACTGGCGGTATTGTTCCAAGAATTTAATAACTAGGAGGTAGAATTGCGTAAACACAAAGGAGACTTGGCGATCATTATGCTCATGATAATTCTAATGAGCGTCGGTCTTTTGGTGATGTACACAATCGGCCCAGTTCGTGCAAACTTTTTAAATGCTGCAATCGGTGAGAAAAGATATTATGATGCTTATTTCTTCGTGCATCAGCTAATCTCAGTTGTGCTTGCTATTGGCGTATTTTTTGCCTTCGCTAAATTCAAACTTCTAAATTACAAGAACATCGAGAGATGCGCGAAATATCTTTTGATTATAGCGCTCGGCGCCTGCGTGGTGTTGGCAGTAGGTCAGGTCACACATCTGCCAATTGCGAAATGCGAGCTCGGTGCTTGTCGTTGGATTCAGGCTGGTCCAATTTCAATTCAGCCAGCTGAATTCGTAAAATTTGCAGTGATTATTTATCTCGCATCAATCTTTGCAAAATACCGTGAAAAGGGAAATATCCTTCGAAACGTCGACTTTCTTTGGCGCTTTGTACTTTCGGTTGGACTTTCATTATTCTTTGTAGTGGTAGTTCAGAAAGACTTAGGTTCTGGTGTGCCAATCGCAGTGATTGCGCTCTTTATGCTTTTCCAATCCGGAATTCCATTCCGTGATTTCTTGATTATTTTAGCCGCAGCAGTTCTTTTAGGCGTAGGCGCAATTATGACTTCACCACACCGCCGCGAGAGGCTTTGGACTTATCTTGGTATCACTGAGCAAACTGAGACTGAAGATGAGGATGATGCAAACGCCTATCATATCGAGAACGCTTTGATTGCAATCGGCACTGGAGGGCTGCTTGGCGTTGGTATTGGTAACTCAGTTCAAGCAACGGGTTATCTTCCAGAATCGATTAACGACTCCGTGTTCGCGATTATGGGTGAGACCTTTGGCTTTATTAAACTCTGCCTAGTCTTATTTGGCTTCGTCTGGTTACTTATGCGAATCCTTAGAGTAGCAGATTATTCTTCGGATTATGAAAACAGTTTGATTGCAGTTGGCGCCTTTGCCTGGATTATGACGCACCTTGTCGTGAACGTGATGGCAATGACGAATATTATTCCGCTCACTGGTATTACTTTGCCACTATTGTCTTATGGTGGTACGAGTATGATGGCGGTGGCCGGTATTCTCGGATTAGTTTATCAATTATCCCAGTATACATCTCGTCAGGTGGTGACTGACCGAGAGCGCAGAAATGAAGTTAGATCAACAAATGAATACATGAAACATGTTGAGTACGAACAATTTAATTATAGGAGGAGAAGATGAAAGTTCTCGTTGTTGGTGGCGGTTCCGGCGGTCACATCACACCAGCAGTTGCGGCTGTACGCGAAATATTAGAAAAGAAACCAAGGACTAAAATTGAGTTCTGGACTGATAAGAAATACTACAAGAACGTCGTAAAGATTACGACTGAGATTGGCGTGCGCTGGGGTGAAGAGGACAGAGCTGGCTCAAAAGAAAAACCATACATCATCGTCCGTAAAATCAAAGCTGGAAAGTTTCACCGCTATGCTGGTTTGAAGCTCAAAGATTATTTTGATGAAGGCGCAAAAACTTTGCGTGACGTTACTTTTGGTAACATCTTTGGTTTCTTCGGTTTTATGGCTGGACTCTGCCAGGCTTTCTTCAGATTGCTCGGCAAGAAAAATCGTCCAGATGTAATCTTCCTTAAAGGTGGCTTCGTTGGTTTGCCAGTTGGCTTAGTTGCTAAATGGTTTAAGATTCCATACGTAATTCATGAATCTGACGCTGTACCAGGTCTTGCTAATAGACTTTTAATGAAACGTGCTAAGGTTGTCGCAATGGGCAGCCCATATGACGAGGGAATTAAAGGCCGCGAGAACTGGGAGTGGGTTGGTATTCCAGTAGCTGCTGAATACAAGAAAATTAGCAACACTACCCAGAAGCAATTGAAGCGTGCCGCTGGTTTTGACCCAGAAAAACCATTAGTTATGATTACTGGTGGTTCACAAGGTGCAGAACACATTAACCTCGCAATCAGAGAGATTTTGCCAGAACTTTTAAAGATCACTTCAGTTGGTTTAGTTGCTGGACGCAAACACTACGAAGATATGGTTGACCTCAAGAAATATGAGGAATGGGATAAGGCTAAACTTCAGTCTAACTTCCGTATGTGGGAATTTTCGCCAACTATGAATGAGTTGCTCGGTGCGGCTGATGTGGTAGTTTCGCGTGCTGGTGCAACTACAATTGCTGAGCTCGCAATTCTCTCAAAGCCGGTAATCTTAATTCCATTTGAGAAACTTCCTGGTGGACATCAATCAAAGAACGCAGAACGTCTCGAAAGAGAAGGTGCTGTAATGGTGGTCCCAGATAATAAGATGCTTGAAGATCCAAATCTTTTGCTCGAGGCTATTAAGACCTTAATCAAGAGCTCTAAAAAGCGCGAAGAACTCGCTACGAGACTCCATGACGAATCAAAGACTGATGCCGCTGAAAGATTGGCTGATATCTTGATTGAAATCGCTACTGAAGCATAAGCAATTTGTGATAAAATAGAAGTATGAAAATTGGGAAGACGATTGTTTCTGAGCGCGAGAAAGTCGCATCAGAATCAGAGCGCATGATTGTGCGCAAGAAAGCCGAGAAAAAGAAGAAATTCTCGATTGCTGTCTTTTTCATCGTCCTTGCTTTTATAATCGTGGTGATTGCTGGACTAGTGATTAACTTCGCTAATGAGCGCAAGAAAAACGAGCTTCCAGCTCACATTGGCAAAGAATATAAACCAACTGTTGAAATTATTGATGAAGACGGTTCGGGTTATATTACTGATAAAATTAAGTCTACCGTCGGTATGCTCGAAGAAGATTTTCAGGACTATGGTTATAAAGTATCACGTGCAATTGTCCCGACCGCAACTACCAGGGAAGTAGATGTTTATCTTGATGGCATGGAGACCTATTTTAAGATCCATATTGATCGCAGTACAAGCGAATCAGCTGAAGACGCTGTGCGCATGATTGATTATCTTGATAAGAAGGAAATCACGGCGCGTTATGTTGATGTCAGAATCGCCGGCAGGGCATATTATAAGCTCTGACCCCTGTCTTTTCCACAATGATAGAGATACTGTGGAAAACTATGTAATAAATTTGCCAAAATTACAAAAAATTATTTAAAAAAGCACTTGCATTTTAGTTTTAAAATGTTTATACTTAAGTCAGTGGAAATCAATATAAAAACCACAAACAAAAAGAATAAAAACATGAAAGATCAGGCGACGAAGGTACAAAGCGAGTTTAACTACGAAGTTATTCGTCTGACTCGTAAGAAACAGTAGTTCGGTGCAAGTTCTTTTTGGCACATTAATATCGGTTTGAGGTCGGTCAACTAGGAGTTTTTGCACGTGATTGAGGATTCGCGTCATCAAAACCTTAGTTCTTCGTTAAAATAAAACCTCCCAATTAACTCAAAAGACAACCTACACAATAATCTCTCAACTACTACAAAATATGTCTTTGCGCAAGCGGGCACTTTGCAGTACTTTATTGTATGGAACTATAAACAAACATTTTACAAAAACAAAAATGCGAAAGTTTCTAGTTGACCGGGCTCAAACGAATGATGTAACCTATGATATAATATAGGTTATGGAAGAAATCCATAAACCAGTTTTATTATCAGAAGTCGTTGCAAGTCTAGATCCTAAAAAAGATGAGACCTATCTTGATCTCACTGCAGGATATGCTGGACATGCAAGCGAGATTTTGGCGGTTACGCAGAATTATAAAGGCGCAACTCTTGTTGATCGTGACGAGAATGCGATTCAGTATCTTACGAAGAACCTTCCTGGTGAAGTAAGCTTAATACATGATGACTTTTATAACGCTACGCAATCCTTAATTGAGTGTGGAAAGACTTTTGATATGATTCTAGCTGATTTTGGGGTTTCATCTCCGCAACTAGATAATTCTGAGCGCGGGTTCTCATTTTTAAAATCTGGTCCGCTTGATATGCGTATGGATCCATCGCAGAAACTTTCTGCTTTTGATATCGTAAATAAGTGGCATCCAAGAGAACTTGAAGATATCTTCATGAAATATGGAGAAGAAAGCGCTGGGCTTGCTAAGAAACATGCAAGAGAAATCGTCGAAGGTAGACCTTGGAACGATACGCTCGAGCTTGCTAATGCAATCGCCTTTGGAAAACATGTATCTAAGTCAAAGGGAAACAGATGGTTCGGAAAACATCCCGCAACCCAAGTTTTCCAAGCAATTAGAATTGCTGTAAATGACGAACTTGGAATTATCAAAAGGACACTACCAAATCTTCCGAAATTACTTAATCCAGGTGGTAGAGTTGCAATTATTACTTTCCACAGTCTAGAAGATAGACTAGTTAAGCAATATTTTAAAGACAACTCAACTCTTGGCGAAGAGTCCGAATTTGAACTAATTACAAAAAGTCCAATCGTTGCAGAGAAACTGGAGTTAGTTATCAACCCCAGAGCAAGAAGCGCAAAACTTCGTGTAGCGAGAAAACGTAATTAGTCTCAGGAGCTAATTAAAGATTCAAGCGGCGCGAAAGAACGCCGAAGGCTTTGGTTTGATAAAAATAAAAATCAAAAAAATAAAAAGGAGCAATTATGCCAAAGCAAATCATCGTAAAAAGCAACTCACGTGCACAACAAATCAAAGTAAACTTCCGCTAATTTACGAATTTAGCTCGGGGCTTCAGCTCGCGCTGGCCCCCATATCGAGTCAAATTCGCTAAACGAAGGCGGCTCGACCCTAGGTTTTGAGTTAACCGAGTGTTTTTATAAGAAATATGACCTTCCCGAAGGGATTTAGAAGCGATGCGGTGGTGCGGTTTCTAGATTACCCTCGGCCTAAGACAACTCACACAAACATTTTCAAAAACAAAAATAAATACAAACATTTAAGCGAGGAAAAATGCGAAACGGAACATATACAGCAAAACGCAGAGTCTCATCTCATGAATGGAGAGGGAATTCAAGCGATTTTGGTATGACTGGAAATTTCGGCGGTGTCCGTGATAATTTTTCACGCAATCGTAATA
>CAMZGX010000025.1 GCA_947306585.1 uncultured Candidatus Saccharibacteria bacterium | reverse complement strand
AGATCTGAAGAATATCAACGGAGATGATACTTTCACTTTCGATAAAAAGACTTACAAGATCAAAGATCGCAAAATTATCGAAAAAAGCGTCGTTGACATGTCAAAGATAGTAGAAGAAACTGACGTAAATACCGTAATTCTAATGACTTGCTACGGCGAACCAACCGGACCACAAGATTATTCTCATCGCCTAATCATTACAGCAGAGGAGGTATAGTTAGGTGGGCTTTTGGAGCAATCTTTTCGGTGGGAAGCCTAAACTTGACCACGAACAACAAATAACCTCTCCAAACGGGAGGATTATTTGCACTGTCAAATTAAAGCTCGGAAGCCTAACTTACTCCGTCAAAAAAGACGGCAAAATCGTTTTACGTGAATCTGGACTTGGTATTAATCTCCAGGGAGAACAGCCTCTAAAACAAGGCTTAATGATTGTTCGCATCCAAGAAAATAGAAAAGATGAAGCTTGGCAGACAATTGTCGGTGAACAGAGGATTATTCACAACAAATACAACGAGGTTGCATTCTATCTTAATGAAACTACTGAAAACGGCCGTATTTTCACCGTTCGTTTCCGCATTTTCGACGACGGTGTGGCCTTTCGCTACGAGATTCCACCTCAAAACCGTTTTCAAAGGCTCATCATTAGCGACGAGCTAACTGAGTTTAATGTCGATGCTAACTCCAACGCTTGGCGCATTCCTGCTTATCAGCCAGATCGTTACGAATATAACTACGAGAAACGCCCAGTTTATGCTCTAGCTAGCTCAGTTCATACTCCACTTACCATCGAGACTCCGCTTGGACACTACATTAGCATCCACGAAGCCGCTCTGATTAACTACGGCTCTATGACGATCAAGTTGAACAGCCTCAACCGTCTCCAAACTGATATTACACCTTTGTCAGATGGTATGCGCGCTTATGTTGATTTACCATTCAACACCCCTTGGCGCGTGGTTATGATCGGTGATTCACCAATCGAACTTATTACTAACCGCATGGTTCTAAACCTCAATGAACCACCAAAACAAGATTTTTCATGGGTTAAGCCATTAAAGTTTATTGGTATCTGGTGGGCAATGTTTGTCGGCGAATGGACTTGGGCTCCAGGCGAACGCCACGGTGCAACCACTGAACATGCAAAGGAATATATTGATGCTGCAAAACGTCTCAATATCGATGGCGTTTTGATGGAAGGCTGGAACGACGGTTGGGAAGGCGATTGGCTTCAAAACGGTGCCTCATCTAACTTCATTAAACCAGTTGCCGATCTCAATCTTGAAGAAGTTGTAAAATATGCTAAAGATAAGGGTATCAGTATTGTTGGCCACAACGAGACCGTTGGCTTCATTGATAACTACGAACGCCAAATGGAAGATACCTACAAGTACTACAACAGCATTGGTATTAACTATATCAAGACCGGCTACGCTGGCTCGATGATGACCATTCAAGGCCGCAAAGAGTTCCACCATTCTCAAGCCGGTGTCCGTCACTATCAGAAATCAGTCGAACTTGCGGCTAAATATCATATCTGTCTCGACATTCACGAACCAATCAAAGGCACTGGTCTTGAACGCACCTGGCCAAACGTTTTGACTCGCGAAGGTGCACGTGGTCAGGAATATGAAGGTGGCGCTCTTAGTCCATCTCACGCAACCATCATTCCATTCACTCGCCTACTTGCTGGCGGTATGGATTATACTAGTGGTATTTTCGATGTCACCAACGTTGCTAAGCGTCTTGCATCAACCCTTGCACGCCAACTCGCATATTACGTCACCATCTATTCTGGTATGCAGATGGCAGCCGATCGCCCACGTTTCTATGAAGAGATCAATCCTGCAGCTTATGAATTTATCCGCAATGTTCCAGTATCTTGGGAATATACCGTACCACTACTTGGTAAGATCGGTGAGTACTATGTTGTCGCAAGGAGAGATCGTAATTCTGAAGACTGGTACATCGGTGGAGTAACTAACGAAGAAGCTCACCGCGTCCGTTTAAATCTCGACTTCCTTGACGAAGAAACTAACTACACTGCTGAGATCTATCGTGATTCTGACACCGATCACTATCGCGATCACCAGCTCGGCATTTCTATTGAAACTCGCAAAATCACTAAGGCCGACTACCTCGATATCTGGATGGCTCCAGGTGGAGGTTTCGCCGTAAGGATAACTAAGTCATAGTATAATGGGTTTAAGGAGCTTTTGATGTATATACAACCAGAAAAAGAGCACTCATATTCCAGAGAAGATCTTAGGAGGGAATTGATCGAGAAAAGCCTAGCGGCCGAAAAACAAAAGGCCGTTAGAAAGAAATCAAAAATCAGCAAGATTATCCTAGTCTTGGTCTTTTTCGTGGTAATTGCACTATGTGTTTTAGCTTTCCTCTTAATTGATCGTTTTAGTAAGAGCTCAGAAGATAATGGCGTAGTCTCAATTGATGGAACCGTGACAAGTGAATACGAAACAATTATTGCTGAAAATGCCCAAAAATGGCGTGAATCCGGCAATGCCATTCATCAAGATATTTTGTACTCCCAAAAAACTACCTACGACATGAGTGAGATGAAAGATGACGATATTCTCGTAAAAATCGAAGTACCAACCGTCGATTTCTATAGCAGTGAGCTAAACGTTACTCAAAGTGAGGCAACTGAAGATAAAGTAAACTGGGTAAATTATGAAAAACTCACCCCAGAAACTCGCGTCGTTTCAATCGACAATAATTATTTCTTTGATACTTTTACCAAAGGCGCAAGATACACTTATCTCACTTTTACCGCTAATGATTCTGATAGAATGGCTGCAGTGTGGATCGCTACCGCTGATCAGAATTACGACAAACGTCTCCCTGAAAACGCAAAAAATGGATTCCTTAGCTACGCTCAGACCGGTGTCACTGCGCTTGTTCGCGCTATGACCATCACTCTTAATGAGCAAGCAGGCGGCCGTGGTTCATGGTTCGCTGACAATATTAAAGATTTCTTAAGTTCAAAGGATCTAACTCATATCAGCAACGAAGCTAGCTTCATTGACGGTTGTAAAGGCTCAACCGGCACCATGATGCTTTGTTCAGATTGGCGTAGCCTTGATTCTATCACCGCTATCGGTACTGACATTGTCGAGCTAACTGGTAACCACAACAATAACTATGGCACTGATGCTAACATTAAAACCATCAATAAATACCATGAATTAGGCATGAAAACCTTCGGTGGCGGCATCAATGAAACCGAAGCCGCAAAGCCGCTTCAACTCGATGAAAAAGGCATTAAAATCACCATGCTGGGCTATAACAAATCCTCTTCAACCAGAGGTAATGGCGAGCTAACAAATGGCGACACCCCAGGTGCAAACGAATACACCGAAGAAAAAGCCGTAGCTGACATCAAAGCTGCAAAAACTCGTGGTGATTTCGTTATTGTCGACATCCAATTCTCAGAATGTTATGCATATCCAGATGGTTACGAGGAAATGCCAGAATGCGATGCGCCGATCAGTGGTCAAAAAGACTTCTTCCGTCACATCGTAGATCTCGGCGCCGATCTCGTAATTGGCACCCAAGCTCATCATCCACAAACCTATGAATTTTATAAAGGCGTACCGATTTATTATGGCCTCGGCAACTTCTTCTTCGATCAGACCTATTGGCCTGGCACCCAAAGAGGCTACATCTTAACTCATTACTTCGATACTAATACCGGAAAATACCTTAATACCCGCATCAGCCCAACCTGGTACGACAAAAAACACCAAGTCTACCTCACAGACGAAGCAACATCCGAAAGCTTTATTAAACGACTAATGAATTCATCGCCAAAAGGAAACTAATATGCAACCAAATCAACCAATTCAAACACCACAAGCTCCAACGCCAGCTGCAGCACCAGCTCCAACACCAGCTGCAGCACCAAATACACCAAAAGGAGCTACAAAGTTTATTGACGGCAAGAAAGTCGCGCTCATCACAACTGGCGCTATCCTTGGCATTGTCGCTATCGCTGCCTTAATCGTCTTAGTGATTAATCTCATTAATAAACCAAAAACTAGCGACAACCCAAATGAGAATGACAACCCTGGTCAAACCGAGGTCGGTACCCCAGAAAAAGTCGATCTTCAACTTGCAGTCGATCAATGGTTGACTACCCAAACTGCCGACAACTCAGGCATCATCATCTACGATATCGATAATAACGAAGTCGTAGCTCGTCATAACGAATCAAAGCAGTTTACTATCGATACCATCTATCAAATGTTCCTCGCCTATGAAGGCTATTATCGTATCGATCACAGCATGCTCGAAGGTACTGCAGTTTATCCAATCGGCGAAGACTTCGATGGTAAACCATACACCAGAAAACACTGCCTCGATTACATGGTGAGATTTAGCTACGCACCATGCGCAGCCAGCTTAATCAACGATATTGGCTTTGAAAACCTCCAAGCTGCTTATAATGAACGTGGTTTCAAAGATACTATCATTAGTCAAGCTATCTCAACCCCAAGCGACCTCTTAAAACTCTATCAAATGTACTGGAAGCATAAAGATCTCAGCAAAGAATCTTGGGATAAAATCCAAGAATCCATGCTTAACCAGGTCGCTGGCACCAAAGATTTTACTTACGCCCAAAACTGGCGTATGGGTATGCCTTCTGGCTTTGGCACCGCACTAGTTTACAACAAAGTTGGTATGTATGGTGTCGACACCACCTGGCTACGCTTTAGCGATGCTTCATTTATCGTCTTCCCAGAAGTCGAATCAAATAAGGATGGCGAAGCAAAACCAGCAAGACACTTCATCTCAGTCGTCTTAACTACCAATACCACTCCACAAGAAATTGTTAAACTTGGCCGCAAAGTTGAAGAAGCAGTCAAGAAAGCAGATAATTACTAATAAAAAATGCCCCGCTTTATCGGCGGGGCTTTCATTGAGGGGGAATAATTTAATCATCTTCGTTTGCCCCGATAGCTAAAAGCTCATCGAGATTTTCGAAGACTTCAGGGCATTTTGGAACCTCTATAACGAGGGTATCGATTGAGCTAACCAGTTCATCGTCGCTTAAATCAAGATAGCGCTTAATCTGGTCATGACGACCAAGCACATCAGCAATCTGTCTTGCAGGCTTTCCTTTAGCCTTCATACGTTCAGCTTTCTTAGCATAGATTTTGCAAAGATGCTTTGTAGTCTGACGTAATGCGGATTTGTCTCCAGCGATAGCCTGGTAGCAATAATCAGGAAGATTGTCTGCGATTGTACGAATCGCATAAGATAGTTCTTTTGCCTTGTCGATAGACACATGACTATTACTTCCAGCAAAGCCAAAGTTAGTGAACTTCTTTAAGATATGATCACCATGACCTTTCTGTCTTGTACAAACCAGTGTGCAATCTTTCTTTACCATTAGAACGACCGCTTCATCATCTTTTAGCTGGTCATAAATATTGTCGAGTAGAGCCGCCAAACTGTTACCAGTAATAAGCTCTCCTCTCATATCGTCAACAGATGTAAAAATTATACTTGCATATCCATTTCCCATGGGAATATTCCTCCATTGTAAAGTGCGATGGCGCCAATAAAAATAAGCTATTGGCTAGGTTTACAGTAACTATTGTGTCCCCCCTCTGACCCATATTTAATCCATTATAGCACAAATATTATAAAAAGTCAACTAAACACGAGGGTTTTTAAGGTATTTTTAGGTATGGTATAATTAACCTATGGAAACAGAGAACAGGAGGCCACTCGCCGAGCGCATGCGCCCAACTAAACTATCTGAAGTCATCGGACAAGATGATATTATTGGTGATGGTAAAATCCTGACCGAAATCGTCAAAAAAGGCGAGCCTGTTAACTTAATCTTTTGGGGCCCTCCAGGAACTGGTAAAACTACCTTGGCTCGTATCATCGCAAAAGAATTCAAAGCCGACTTCGTCGAACTTTCCGCTGTTACAGCTGGCAAAAAAGATATCGAAGCCGTAGTTGAACGTGCAAAACAAAACTGGAACTTAAAAGTCCGCACCGTATTATTCGTGGATGAAATTCACCGCTTTAATAAAGCCCAACAAGATGCTTTCTTACCCCACGTCGAATCAGGACTAATTATTTTGATTGGTGCAACCACCGAAAACCCAAGTTTCGAGGTGATTTCACCACTCCTTTCGCGTTCACGCGTAGTAATTGTTAACCACCTAAGTAAAGAAGCAATTATTACTGTCTTAAAACGTGCAATCAAGGCCGAAAAAGCCACTAAACGCGTCTCAAAGAAAGCGATCGATTATCTAGCTGAGTTATCCGGTGGTGACGCCAGAAGCGCCCTTGGTGACCTCGAGCTTGCTTTATCACTCTCTGAAAAAGTCGATGAAAATGTCGTTAAAGAAGCCGCTGGCCGCAAAGTCCCAGGCTACGACAAACAGGGCGACAAACATTACGACAACATCTCCGCTTTCATTAAATCGATGCGTGGCTCGGATGTTGATGCTTCACTCTATTATCTTGCTCGCATGCTCGAAGCTGGTGAAGATCCGAAATTCATCGCTAGACGTATGGTGATTTTTGCATCAGAAGATATCGGACTTGCCGGAAACGGTGGCTTAAACCTCGCCGTAGCAGCTTTTGAGGCGGTCGAACGCGTTGGTATGCCAGAATGTCAGATTATCTTATCACACGTCGTCTGTGCCCTCGCCTTATCAAAGAAGAGCCGCGTCAGTTACGATGCTTATCTTCGTGCTAAGGAAGCAGCTCATAATTCAATGAATCTTCCAGTGCCAATTGAGATCCGCAACGCCCCAACCAAGCTCATGAAAGACCTAGGCTTCGGCAAAGGATATAAATGGGAAGCTGGCTATCATCAACCAACCTCATACCTTCCAAAAGAACTAGGCAACGTAAAATTCTATAAACCACAAAAATAAGCCCCGCAGGGCTTATTCTTATTTCAAACTTATTATTGTTCGTTCCAACGTGCGATTGCAGCTTTGATAACATCTTTAGCTTCTTCGACGCCTTCGAATGCCTTAACAGTAGTTGTACCAGGCTTCTTAAGGTCTTTGTAGTGGTTGAAGTGGAATTCAATCTGTTCAATAAGACGCTTTGGAAGATCTTCGATAGTTTGATACATATCGCCATTGTTACGGTCGTCTGCTGGGACTGCGATGATTTTATCATCAACTTCACCATCATCAACAAACTTCATGACACCAAGTACACGTGCGGTTGTATAAATACCAGTTGTAAGTGGTTGATCAGTGATCAAAAGAACATCGAGTTCATCACCGTCTTCATCGATAGTTTGTGGGATGAAACCATAGTTACAAGGTTTTGCAAAAGCGATTGGCTCTACGCGGTCAAGCATGAAGCAAGCATTCTTGCGATCCCATTCAATCTTATGGTTTGAACCAGTAGGAATTTCAATAACTACATTGATTTCACCATTTTCATAATCACCAGGATTGAGGATTTTATTAAAATCTGCCATTAATACTCCTTTTTCTTTTACCCCTATATTATATCACTATGTCACACATAGTTCCATATGCTATAATAAGCATAAGGATTTAAAATGCAAGCAGAGAAAAAACCACTTAACCTCGAGTTAATCTTAATCATCTTAGATGCAGTGCTTGCAGTTTTATTTATCGGCCTCGTGATTGCCAATATCATTAAGGCTAACTCGCAGCCGACTGTAGTAGAAGAAAAAGAAGAAGAGTCAGAAACATCGAACACTAACAGTAATACCGAAGATGATCCTGATGCCGACGATTCAATCACCACTAAACGGTTCAATGCTAATATTGACGGAGATCTAAATACTACTCTTAGACTATTATCAAATTACCAATCTAATAACCGCGGCAAACTGCCAGCGACCGAAAGTGAATGGAAGATTTTTAGAACTAATTATTTTAAAGAAGAGTTCAAAGATAAATACACTCTCAAAATCTGTAATAACGAACTCGGTAACTGCGAGAAACCATTGTCTTTAACTTGGGCTAATAACGCCAACATTGTCTATGCCGCCAACTACGCATCCTGCGAATTAAACGAGCTAAAATATACTAAAAACGTTAAGAAAATTGCACTCTATACTCACTATAAAGGCGAAACTAATGGAGTTACATGCGTAAATAACTAAAAGTATAACGCTTGTGGTATAATAGAACTATGGATAATAAAGAAAATGAGGGAATCAACCCTATCAGTCTTGAGGGTTTTGAAGTTAATACCGTAAAAAGACCATCCGCCGAGGATGTTGAACAAGAAAAAGATAATTATTATGTCGATCCGCTCGAGCAAGATGCTATCATGAAGGAAAAGCTTGCACGCATCGAAGCTGAGAGAGAGCGTCGCCGTCAAGAAGTCGCCAAAGAGAATGAAGACGAAAAGGAAGAAGAAAAACCATACTTCGTTAACGAAACTATTCGTCCAGACATGAATGTGACCGGATACTTCAGTAATGGTAATACTGCTCCCAAAAAGAATCCACTAAAAAAGCCAGCATCATCAGCACAAATTAACTTCTGCATGACCGCAGGCATTATTAATGTCGCTTATGCATTAGCATATGCAATCACATTGATCGTCAAGAACTTTGACACCAAGATTTGGTTCATGAACTGGGTCTTTATCTTCCTCTCATTTGTATCAATTCTTGTAATCCTTAACACGATTCGCATTCTTAAGGTCAATAAAGACGCCGCAAAGAATAAACTCATTTTCACAATCGCCTTAGCTGGCGCATCTCTAGCTCCAGCAATCATCTGGTTAGTCCACTGGCTAATCCAAATCGCTTAAGACATAAAAATACCCAGGACTTATGCCTGGGCTTTTTTAAGGATAGATAATTTCAGAAGTAAATCATGTTTAAAACGCTCTCTTTCGAGGGCTCTTGCATCTTTTGGTGCATTTTTAGAACCTGATTTCTTTTTCTCTTCGATTCCTTTCGAGTTCTGCGATAATACGTTCATAAGTAGCCTCCTGCTCTTCTAATTTTTTGCGTTTAAAAAACGCAAAGATGTTTTTCCTTGCCTTCTTTAAGGCAATTCTGGTTACCGCCAAATCTTTTTCTACTTCTTCAATAGTTACTACTTCGAAGACACTCATACGTCATCCTCCTTTATAATGTGCTTCTTTGACCACCAATCAAAGATTAGATACAAAGTATAGCATAAAAAAGCGGGCCTGTCTAGCCCGCTTACGTTTTTCTAGAAGAGATAGTTGAGATAGTCTCTCAGCATTCTTGAACCAGAGATGACTGGAACATAGTTCTTAAGTTCAGTCTTGATAATTTGTTCAAGATCAAAGTCATTTTGCCATGCTTTTGCAGCTTCTTCAATCCTTTGATAAAGACTTTCAACTTCTTCAGCTTCATTGCGACCATTAACGCAGAGATATGAATCACTTGGACAGTCTGCGACACCACCATCGTGAGTTGAAACGAGGATGCCGAGGTTGATAATATCCTTCATCCAGCTCGTACCACAAGCCTCAAGGCCAACGATTGGAGTGTTAATTGATACATTAGCACCGACTGAAAGTGCGCGACCAAGCTCCTCATCATAATCTGGAAGATAGTGAACGCGTTTCTTTAAGATTGGATTACGATCAACAGTTTCAAGCAAGTTCTTAAGCTTGTCTGCCATCACAAAGTCACCTTCGTGAACACGACCGGCGAGGAAGTAATGGATATTATACTTCTCGAGGAGCTCTGCGAGTCTCTCAGGGTTAGTCATTGGGAGCCATGGGCGTTTGTAATCTACAAAGCGGCGCTTGAAGTCAAAGACGAGTGCATCATCTTCAACTACTGGATGGACACCATATTGGTCAACACGATGTGAAAGCACACGGTTAAGCTCGGCTCTACCAGCGTTTTTAAGTTCACGAATATCCTTAGCTTCAATCTTCTCAACATTCTCGAGATATTTCTCTGCAGGAAGATCAAACTTATCGATAATTTCTTTATCTTTCAAATAGCTAACGATTTCTGGCAAAGTCCAGGTTGGAATATCGATACCGTTAGTAACAGCTTTGAATTTAACCTTATCACCTGCGAGATCATGGTAGTTAGCAACACGAGCGTGAAGCTTTGAAACACCTGAACGAAGCTCGGCAATCTCGATTGTGACAGTTGAAAGACGGATGCGACCGTTATCAAACTTATCTGAGAGCCATTTTCTAACTGCTTTAGAGCGAAGGTTAGGGAAGACGTAGCGTTCAAACTGTTCATATGAGAAGTCAGCCTCAGCAGCTTGTACGAGAGTATGGTTTGTATAAAGAGTATGCTTACGAGTGTAAACAATTGCTTCATAAACATCCATACCGTTTGATGCGAGCTCATCGAGACGGGCAAGCGCTGCAAAGAAGGTTGCGACCTCATTAAGTTGCATAATAGCAGGTTTAAGGCCAACTAACTTCAAAGCCTGATAGCCACCGAAACCAAGTGAAACTTCCTGATAAAGACGGTGATCGCCACCAGATTCACCAGAATAAAGCTCGCCAAAATTTGGCTCAGTAATACAAAGAATACGGGTTGAACCGAGCTGCTTCTCGACGACGTCGAGCGTACAAATCTGGCCACAAGCACGTATATTGACGGTATCAATGAATTTAAAACCATATTGGGCATAAGAAACGTTCTCATGATATGCACCGTTTTCAAAGTTAGAATAAGTCTGATGTGGCTCCGAAGGATAAAATGGAGTAATAAGCGTAAATGGCACCTGTTGGCGCTCTGCTACACGACGAGTGTCAGCTGCAAGCACACCAAGACCACCGCCACCACGAATACCATTAGCCTTATCATAAAGCTCAATTGTCCAATAGGTATAAGGACGCTCCGGAGAGAGACTTTTACTTAAATGTTTACGGTCGATCGCCTCATAAAATTCTTCAACATCTTCGATGTTGTCTAGGCGATGAAATATTTTATCAGAAAAATTGCCCATCATATTAGCATAAGTATAATATAAATTTAAGATATGTTAAAGTCTTTATTTTTTAGGGCTTTTATGGTATTATAACCTAGTACCGAATGAATCTTGGGGATTCGCCAAGTGGTAAGGCAGTGGGTTCTGGTCCCACCATTCGGGGG
>CAMZGX010000024.1 GCA_947306585.1 uncultured Candidatus Saccharibacteria bacterium | reverse complement strand
TATGAACCGAAAGAAGAGATGCACCAAATTGCTCATCACATTTTACGAGGTGATGAAGATAAGCGCGAGTGTAGTGTTTACAGGTATAACAGTCGCAATCCTTATCGATTGGCTCGAAATCATCAGTAAATCTAGCGTTTTTGAGGTTCATGCGGTTCTCTTTAAGACCTGAGATACCAGCATCTCTCACGCCTGGAACAAGTGCGTTGCCATGGCGAGCAAGACGAGTTGGAGATACACAGTCAAAGATATCAATACCGCGTTTTACACCCTCGAGAAGATCAACTGGTTCGCCGACGCCCATAAGATAGCGGAGTTTGTCTTCTGGAAGATATGGGCATGAATACTCGATTGCCTTATACATATCATCTTTACATTCGTCATCATTTGCGACGCCACCGACCGCATAACCATCAAAACCGATTTTTACGGTTTCTTCAGCTGACCAACGGCGAAGATCCTCGTATGGGCCACCCTGAACAATGCCAAAGAGGTTCTGATTTGGGTTATTAAAGACTGCTTTACCACGTTTTGCCCAGCGGATTGTACGCTCAATTGAGTTTTTGAGATAGTTTTTATCAGCAGTTGCTGGTGGACATTCATCAAAGCTCATTGCGATATCAGAATCTAGCATGTTTTGGATGCGGATTGATTCTTCAGGGGTAAGGAAGAGTTTGCGGCCATCAAGCTCAGATTTAAAGTGGACGCCTTCTTCAGTGATATCTTTTTTCTTGTTATGAGCAAGTGAAAAAACCTGATATCCGCCAGAATCGGTCAAAATTGGGCCATGCCAGTTCATAAATTTGTGAAGGCCGCCTGCTTTTTCTACAATTTCAGGGGTTGGACGAAGCCAGAGGTGATATGTGTTAGAAAGAATAATACCAGCACTACAATCTTTAACCTGTTCTGGACTCAAAGTTTTAACAGTTGCTTGGGTACCAACTGGCATAAACATTGGGGTCTCGTACTCTTGTTCAGTGCCATCTGGAGCTGTAAAAATCGCCTTACCGTATCTTGCACCGGTTTTCTTATCTTTATGGATTAATTCGTATCTTACTTTCATAAATTCCTTAGATTATTAGCATCGCATCGCCGAAGCTGAAGAAGCGATATTTTTCGTTAACAGCGTGCTCATAAGCCTTAAAGATGAGTGATTTAGTAGCGAAGGCTGAAACAAGCATAATGAGGGTTGATTTTGGTAAATGGAAGTTCGTAATAAGTCCATCTACAACCTTAAATTCGAAGCCTGGGTAGATAAAGATGCTGGTTTCACCTCTATCTGCTCGAATTTCACCGTATTTCTCAGCTACGGTTTCGAGCGTACGAACAGTGGTTGTACCGACAGCAAAGATGCGGCCACCATTATTCTTGATCTCGTTGATAGCTTTTGCAGCTTCCTCGGTGATTTCGTAGGTTTCGGTATGCATTTTATGCTTTGTAACATCCTCGACATTCACTGGGCGGAAAGTACCAAGTCCAACATGAAGGGTAATTTTGATGATTTTTACACCCATATCCTCGGCTTGTTTTAATAGTTCTGAGGTAAAGTGAAGACCAGCAGTTGGAGCAGCAGCAGAACCTAAGTTCTTTGCGTAAACAGTCTGGTATCTACTCTGATCCTCGAGCTGTTCGTGAATATATGGAGGAAGTGGCATAGTACCAAGCTGATCCAAAATCTCTAGGAAAATGCCAGAGTATTCGAATTTGACATGAGTAATTCCCTCTTCCAAGGTTTCCTCGACGGTAGCAGTGAGTTTAGCAGTTTCTTCAGGGTTTTCATTGTCAGAAGCACCAAAGAATACTCTTGTCCCAGGATGGAGACGCTTTTGTGGGCGTGCAAGACACTCCCAACGGTCTTCGCCGAGTTCCTTAAGGAGCAAAAGCTCAACTACGCCGTGAGTTTCCTCTTTTGAGCCGATAATACGAGCTGGAATTACCTTGGTTTCATTCAAAACGAGTGCATCGCCAGTCTTTAGATAGTCAAGAATGTTGGTAAAGTGTTTATCTTCGAGGTTTTCAGTCTTTCGATCAACAACAAGTAAACGTGAGCTCGAACGATCCTTTAGTGGCGTTTGAGCAATCAGTTCTTCCGGCAAGAAATAATCAAAATCATCTGTTTTCATTACTATATTTTAACATAAAAACAGATAAGATTCAAATCATGGAACCTTAAATCACCCAAGTCTTCAAGACAGTGCTATAATATAAGCATAAGGAGAAATATGGCAAAAAATACTAAGGCTAAAAATAACAATAAATATTTAAAATTTAACATCTTTTTTGGAGTCGTAATCGTAGTTCTAGTTGGTGCGCTTTTCTACTGCGGTATGAATATGAAGACACATGAGGACCAAAAGAAAATTGATTTACATGAGCATTTACTTGATCAATTCGTTCGAGCAACATACATGAAAGAAGGTACCGTCTGCGAATCTGTAGATAATGGATTATCAAAAGATGACGATGTTTATATCAAATTCTGGTGTCAGGATTATTCAGAAGACCATGAACCTATTACAGATAAACATTACTATACTCTATATTTCCAATCTACAGGAACCCGCATCGATAAATATACTGGCGCATACTCACAGGCATTAGCCGTATAAAAAATTCCCGGCATAAGCCGGGATTTTTATTGCAAGTTTATATTTTTTAGTGCTCTGTATCTGTTATATATACACTGCCAGGTGTTCCTTGTAGATATACAAATCTTATATCTGAACCTACAAACCAGTGTGTAACTTTATTTGCCTTAAAAATCTGACTATATATTATATGGCCTGAGTACGTCTCCATAAATATAGTAAAAGTACTCGATGTGTTATCTGGCGATATATGTATCCATCTGTCTACTCCTTTGCCGGTATAGATCGTTGTCTTCTTATCCGTGTAAATATTCTTACGGACACTAACGGCAAGCGTAATATTATCCGCATCCTCATATTGGTATTCCTCGGCATAAACTACTTCATTTGATGGCACAATTGACATGACAATAACAAATATAGCAATTAGTATCGCTTTCATACTTTTCTTCATACGAAATTCCCCCTTATTTTTAGTTTTAATGTGCTATTTAAACTTGCAATAAAAAATACTATAACATTAATCCTATATCATGTCAATCAGTAAAGATGAAAACTTATGTGCTATAATTAGCGAAAGGATAAAAAATGAAAAATAAAAAGCATACCAAACCTCAAAAAATAACTATTTTCTTTATCGTAACTACTATATTATTCATGGGATTGTCTATCTATTTTGGTCTCAATCAAAAAAGTCATGAAGATATTGAAAAAATTAATTTGCATGAACACCTATTGAACTTATATGTTCAAAGTACATATGGTGGTGAAGGCAAAGTTTGTGAGTCTGTTGATAATGGCTTATCAAAGGACGGCGATGTATATATTAGATTCTGGTGCCAAGATTACAATGAAGACCATAAACCTATTACAGAGCAAAAATATCACACCTTATATTTCCAGCATTACGGCGAGGCTGTAGATCGATATAATGGACCATACGCAGAAGCATTAGGTGATTAGATATTAAAAAGCTCCCGGGTAACCGGGAGCTATTATAAGTTTATTTTTTATGAAAAAAGCCCGACAACTGTCGGGCCTCTTTTTAAGAAGGGATTTTTCTGACTTTAAACCAGCTTGCATGAAATTTGAAGACCAACATTTTTTTAAACCTACGTACTTCATCTTTATCTACACCCCTGAAACTGTCTTCATAGATAATTTTATCTATTATTTTACCTACATTGCGCCAGCTACGTTCTGCAGCCTCGCGAGTAAATCCAGTTATTCCTTTTAGCTGTGACTCAGGCATGAAGTAATATTTTTCATTAATGTATTCAATTGAGTAATGGTCTAAATAGTCATCAAGCGTAATACCGTTTGGTAATTCACTTAAGCACGGCAATATAGCGACATAGCTAAATCGATCTACATATGGATATGTTTCGAACCAGTCGTCAACATAATCTCTAGCGTCAACACCGTATTTTTCCCATCTCTGTGGGTTCTCGAAGAAGCTAGTAATTAGTTTAGCGTATGAGTCAGCATCACCACGCTTTTTAAACCCTTTTCTAACACGCCATTTAATGGATGTTTTGAGCCAATCTGAAATTTCTTCCTTTTTTACTCCATGTAGTTCAAGTTCGTTAAGGCAATCGCAGAGAGTCTTTTCGGATACAGCGTCAATCAGCTTTTCCTTAATACCATTAAAGATGTCGTTAGCGTTAATACCTCTTGTCAGCAAGCGGAATAGAGCAGACATGTAATTATCACGAGCGTACCATGGTGGAGTTTCCCTATACAATTCTTTGAGATTGAAAATAATATCTGTAAATTCGTAATTTCTTTCATCAAAGTTGTTGAGTTGAGCTATTGCTAGTTTTGCTAATCTGTCTTCTGAAATCCCCGCCTTGACTAACTTATCATAATTCTCAAAAAAAATTGGAAACCACAAGTAGCCGTATTTCATTCAAAAATCCTCCTTTTTAATGTGCAAGTTTTGTTTTCACCAAAAAACTAGATATGTCTATATTATACCATAAACGTTATATAAAGTCAATTGGAGGACTAATCTTCTTCTCTGTTATCTTTGAAAGCTTTGACGATGTCTTTACTGTCTTTTAAGGTGTTTTCGAGATTCTCACGAGTGATTGCGTGGGCAATTTCAATGATGCCGGCAACAGTTGTGATTGAACCCATAATGAGGTATCCGGTAGCATTAATTGAGTTTGAAGCAAGGATAAAATAGAGACCCATACCAAATTCGATAATAGTAAGGCCGACGCGGAATTTCCAGCCAAAGTTTTTATTATCCAGGTGTTTATAGACATAAATAGCGCCAAAAACGCCGTTTAAGATTGTGAAGCCACCACACATTAGATCGAGTACCTTGTTTGTGAAGCTTTCGTTAACAAATAGATATACACCGAGAAGTGTAATCGCAAGATAGATTGCCGATTCGAAGATTTGTAGATAAAAAACACGCCTTAATACTGCCTTTTTCTCACGAGCTTCTTCTTTATCAAAATTAGATTTAATATAGCCCATTCTAAAGAAAGACCAGAGCGCAAAGATAAAACCAAAGAGTGCAATCACGCTCGGAAGGGTTTTTGTATCGTTGCCGTTGCCGTTCAGGCCAGCCAAAGCCATCATAAAGCCCGAGATAAACATCATCACTGCACCAGCCACCTTGTTTTTAATAAAGATGAGCCAGGCATTTCCCGCGCGTTTCAATAGCTTATTCATATTTTGATTATATCATTTTTCAAGAAAAAAGCCCGCTTATTGCGGGCTGGTAGGGTTTTTATGCTCCCTTAAGAATTTGATGATCCACAAAGTTGTGTCAATTGCTTTAGAAACGCTGAATCCTTTTGCCTTAGGCGAAACATATAAATCGACAATACCATTCTCGTAGGCCCAGTTTTCTGAGCAGATAAACATAGTTTCATCAGAGTTACTTTTTACACCCTCTCTTAAACTACTAAAAATGTTGTCTCTCATGTACACTTCGTCATACAAGCAGCGACAGAAACGGATGGATATCCTTACTGGTATGTCATTAGTGCTAAGCTCAGCCTGGATTATCGAATCGCTTGATTCCTTATTGAACCCGTCAACAAATTCCCTGAAGTTTTGCATTACTCCACCTCCTAATGTACTAGAAAAAAGACACTTTTTGTGTCCAGCTACACTATTATTGTAGCATAAACGGCATGTTTTGTCAAAATTAAGATTCTTAAGCTTTTTATGCTATAATTATTTAAAGGAAAAATATGAAAAATAAAAAAACGAAAAAGAATAATAAATATATCAAATTAAACATCTTCTTTGGCTCTGTAATTGTTATATTACTTGGCTTATCCTTCTATCTTGGCATGAATGTTAAGACCGAGACAGATAAAAAGTATCTTGATCTTTCCGATCATCTGCTTAAAAGACACGTCGATTTAGTGTATAGCAATGAAACTGGAGATTATTGCGAAGCTACATCGAAAGGTATTTCAAAAGATAGTGATGTTTATGTTAAATTCTGGTGTATTAAATACGACGTAAATACACAAGAGCAGATATCTGATAAAACATACCATACTTTATATTTCCAACATCCAGATCCTATAAAAGATCCAAATGGCATTGGATATGCTGAAGCTACGGCCGACGATTAATTACTAATAAACCCCCGGAAAATCCGGGGGTATTGCAAGTTCTTGTTTTTCTCTACTTAATGTGCACTATTTGTAACTACTACATAACCACCTGGTTTACCTTTTAGATATACATATTTGATATTTGAACCAACATAGTAGTGTTCTGTTTTGGTTATGTGGTAAGTGTAATTCCATTTTTCACCCCCTTCGTAATCAACCATAATTACTGTTATGTCATTAGGTAATCTTTCAGGCGTAATATGTATCCAACGCTCAGATCCATTACCACGATAAACAAGCGTCATAGTGAACGACCCAATATTAAATTGAGTATTCGCCATCAGATAATTTGAATCTGTAACTATCTCAGGTTCTGATGCAAATACCTCTAAGCTATTCAAGGAACAAATAATAACTAATGACATAACTAATACTAAATAACTTTTTACGTGTCTCTTCATAATTTCACCCCCAATTATTAATGTACTAAAAACTTGCAATGTTCAATACTATAACACCTTTTCTTTAACTAGTCAATATTATTTATTCATACCCTTGACATTTTTTTGATTTTTTATATACTAGTAAAGTTGCCAAAAATTTATTAGTTTTTTTAAGCAAAGATCTTTAGAAAACTGAGCCAGTATCCAAACTTATCAGGAGGGAGCTTATGGAACTGCTACGTAACTATCAACTTGATTTCATGCTGTGTTTAACGGCTATTTGTGGTCTTTTAACAGTATTCACTTTGATCACAAATTTCATCTCAGCACGCAGAAGAAGATCATTACTTTTATTAACGTCTTCTTCGACACTTTTACTTGTCTTTGATAGGTTATCGTACGCCTCTCAAGGTAATGTTTCGACACTTGGTTTCTTTATAACGAGAATATCAATTTTTCTGGTTTACTTCATGACCCTGGTTGTAATCTATGCATTTAATCTGTATCTGATTGACATGGCGTCATCAAACAAGAAAATCGGATTTGTCCCGAAGGAATTAGTGTATGTACGGGTAATTGTCCATATCGGTGTTGACGTTTTAATCTGTTCACAGTTTTTAGGACTGTATTATACATTCGACCAGAACAATTACTATCACCGAGCAGACGCTTTTGCTTTAAGTTTCGTTTTTCCTACGGTTGCACTGTTCCTTCACTTTATGGTAACTATCAAGTACTTCAAAGGGAAAATCGTGAAGCATGCGTTTATCTCCGCAATTTTCTTCATGGCAATGCCATATATCGCTGCGATAGCACAGATTCGTTTCTATGGACTGTCACTGATCAATATCACAATTGCTGCTTCAGTAATTGCTGTATATATGGTCACAATTAGTGATGCAAACCAAATTTATCGGAAATCACATGAACAAAAGATTAAATTTCTCGAGGAAAAACATTCTAACTCACGCAAGATGATACTTCAAACTAGCGAAGCCTTAGCTAGTGCGATCGATGCAAAAGATCGCTATACTAATGGCCATTCAATGCGAGTTGCCATCTATTCCGAGATGATCGCACGTGCTGCTGGTAAAAGTGAAGAGGAATGTGAAACAATTCACATTGCTGGGCTACTTCATGATATCGGCAAGATCGGTATACCTGACACTGTAATCGGAAAACGCGAGCGACTAACCGAGGCCGAGTTTGCAGTCATCAAACAGCATCCAGAAATCGGACGCGAGATTCTTTCAAAACTTGATACAGCACCTGAACTTAGTCTTGGTGCCTGTTATCATCATGAAAGATACGATGGGAAGGGCTATCCCGAAGGATTATGCGGCCAGCAAATTCCAGAGGTTGCAAGGATTATTGCCGTAGCTGATGCTTATGATGCAATGACCTCAAGACGGAGCTATCGTAATGTGCTTCCTCAAAGTGTTGCTAGAAGTGAAATCGCTAAAGGAATCGGGACTCAGTTTGACCCATATTTTGCACTTATTATGCTGGAAATAATTGATGGTGATACCAATTATAACCTGCGTCAACAAGTGTAACAAAAGGCCGGCATTTGTCGGCCATTTTTAATCTTTATTTTTCTTTCGTTTTATGCTAAAATAGCTAAAGATGCCACTATAGCTCAGTTGGTAGAGCGCATCCATGGTAAGGATGAGGTCACCGGTTCAAACCCGGTTGGTGGCTCCATTTTTTTATCTCAAAAAATGTGATATAATATCGAAAATACGCTGGTGGGAGGCGCGTACATTAAAAGAAAGGTAACTGAAAATTTTTTTATTTTTTATTGTTGGGAGGTCAACGATGGGAGTAAAAAGAGCAAAAGGTATTACTAGTTTTTCAGAATTCAAGATTAAAAAGAGTCAGCTCAAGAAAATCAAGCAGCATTATGACAAAGACGTACAGAGAGCAATCTATGAAGGCAGGCTTCTGTCTTACAATCTTGAAAACGGTTACATCGAAGCATCAAGTTTAAAACCACTTTCAATTGAGTTTATCAATCGTCTGGACGAGCTTCATTTACTCAGACACGACCTTACGAAGAGATCCTTCTGCATCAATTATCTATACGCCAGCGTTTATGGTGGCGATGCAGGAGCTGAAGAGATTCCAATCTGGTACAGCGGCATGGATAATGAGAAATACGAGAATTGGATTAATCCAACCGACGAAGAGATCAAAAATGTTGATCAGGTTCTAAAACAAAACCTCAGCGACAGACATTATCAGATTGTAATCCGCGAATGTGGCTTTATTAATGAAGGTCTTTGGGAATATTGCGGTTGTAAAAATGAAGCATCGAAATATGATAGCAAAGCTTATCAAGAAGCTATCGGAGAATACGGCACCGCCTGCAATATCCTGAGATTTATCAATGTCCTGCCGAAGACTTTCCAGGATATGAGAAGAATGATAGAAGTGAACAGCATACTCGTTAAACTCGAGGAAATGCCTGACGATGCTTCTTATAAGAGGTATCGACATTATATCAGCAAGCTATCCGATGAGATCTGGACGCCATATCAGTCTTCGCAGGAGATTGTTGAATTTATGCTCACTGGCGCGCTTGATTTCAATCCAATTGTAATGCTGAATCTCAGCAAAGAAGCATTGCTTTCGCTTCGTTCGACAGCTGGAATTACCACGATCGCCGATGTGGCGCATTTCCCAAAAGAAAAGTGGGGAGAATTAAATATCTATCATCGCGGCGAGATCTTAAATGAACTCGAAGCAAAAATGCACGCGCGTGGCTACACGTCATTCAGTTTTCTTTCTTAACAGAAACCCCGGTTTTATACCGGGGTATTTTTTAGCATAAAAAAGGGCCCGACTAGCGGACCCCGGAAATTAGAACAACAGTAGTTTATAGTTTAGTATGAATATGGTTTTCCATTGCGGACAATGGCATCCTCAAAAATGCGAGTTTCAAAATGTCTGAGTGCTTTTATGTAGGCCTCGGCAAATTTACGGTAGAGTGTATCTTCCATCGTAATACTACGCTGACCATCGTCGGTCTTAGCAATAATCGTAATTTCAGCTGAGCGCTGCTTTACTTCCGGCAAACCGATCTCACCTGTATATACATCATAATAAATGATATGGAGACGGTTCTGAGGATTAACCCGTTCGAGCTCTTCGCTCTTGATCTTATTCCCCATACCGAAATCGTAGCTGTATTCAAGCCTCTCACCGAAGAAGTCTTTCACGATAACGCGAAATTCTGTTTGTTTGTAGGTGTGTGCAGCTTGGACGAGATGTTTAGTAATTACCTGCTTCCTCTCGTCATCAAAATTTGTCTGTAAGTCATATTGTTCGAATTTACGTATCATATTTCATCCCCCTTTTTTTCTTATGATTTTCAGACTGTGTTCTAATTTGTTAAAAAATACAATAAGGCCTCGAAGGACCTTATATTTATATAATACCATAAATCTAATGGTTTTGCAAGTTAGTTCTGATTAACTACCACCGATTTCTTATATACTCTTTCTGGTTTTCTTTGGGTACATAATTTTTGAGGTCTTTTTGACCGTGCGACGAGAATTGCGTTTTTTGAGCGCAGCTTCTGCTTCACGACGAGCGTTGTCTTGAGCGATTTTCTGCTCAATACGAGCTGTGGTTTCTTCGATTTTCTCGACATCTTCAGCATCTTCATAGATCGCTAAGATAAGGCGAAGGGTTGAGGTTGAATGGTCAAGACGATAGGCGTTTTCGAGTGATTCGATTGCTTTCTTTCTCTGACCCATCTTTTCATATGCTTTAGACAAAGCGATGTGACGAGCTGGGACATTATCTTCGAGTTCGATTGCTTGCTCAAACGCCATAGCAGCCTTTTCATAAGCACCGGTTTCAACGTAGATCAAACCGACGTTATGGAGTGAGCTAGCGTTATTATCGAGAGACTGAGCAATTTCGAAACATTCAATTGCTTCGTCATAGTTCTGTTCTTTAGCGTACAAAATACCAAGACGGTTATAAGCCGCAGCGTTTTTCTCATCAAACTTCAAAATCGTAAGCAAAGCTTTCTCGGCACGGAGCGGTTTGCGATCTTTCATTGAAGTTTGCGCAACTTCCCAGAGTTTCTTCATCTGAGTATTGTACTTTTCAGAACGCTCAGCTTTTTCTTCGGCTTCCTTAACCTCGACCGGCTTTCTGATCGGATACAAAAAAATAACATAAAGACATAAAACTAAGATTAGCGTAACGCCTAACATGTAATTATTTTACCATAAAAGCATTAAATTAGACAAGATTTGCGATTAGCTGCAGGCGGATTGATCCATTGAGTTCGATATTCTTATAAGCGAGAATTAAACCGTTGATTTTCTTCACAAATGCCTCATTTTCAGTCTTAAAATATGACTTTTCGGCGAGCTCGATTGTGGTTTTAATAACTGAGAGTGCAAAGTCACGGCGTGAAACTTTTTCAGTCTCTTTCTTCTTTTGGAGTTCCTCAGCAATATCAATTACGCCAGTAGTATCAGCAACTAGTAAGCGTTTAGCGAGATCAAAAACTTCCTTCTCGGCATCTGGTGGAAGCTCAAGACTATTTAGAACTAGTGGTGCATAGATTGGCGCGCGTGAGCGAATAGTTGGCAGTAACTCCTCTGGTGAGCTAGTTTGAAGAATAAAATGATAGTTTTGTTTTGGTTCTTCAAGCAGTTTAAGACTCGCATTCTGAGATTCTTCAGTCAACTTCTCGGCGTGCTCAAAAATAAAATATCGTGGAGTAGTGGTGCGCGCAACGGTCATCGAGATCGCTTCACGCATTGCTTCAATCGTATGTTCTTTTATAATGATCGGATTCTTTAGAACCCTTACTAGTGCATCAGTATTTTTCTCGCAAATAATTGCGGTGCCGGCATTATCAACAA
>CAMZGX010000023.1 GCA_947306585.1 uncultured Candidatus Saccharibacteria bacterium | reverse complement strand
AGGCAGTGGGTTCTGGTCCCACCATTCGGGGGTTCGAATCCCTCATCCCCAGCCACAAAGAATAAAAAAGGCCGTAAGGCCTATTTTTTATAGTAAAAAAGAGCGCCTCGGCGCTCCTTCTTATTTCTTACTCTTATACGCATTCGAACCGTTATCTACACAGTAATAACCACCGTTTTCGAGCTTCACGCGAATTGCATAAATCTTCAAACCCTGGTTCTTGCCGACGTGGTCGTTAAACATTTCACCTTCACAGAAAGCACTGTTATCGAACTGAATATCGCCCATTTCTGGTTTTGGCCAGCTATCTGATGCCTTATTCGGGTCAACGTGAACCGCTTTATCGAATTCACCGCGATCAGTTTCTTTATTAGTAAAGCAGTCAATCACCTTAGTTGAACCCCAAAGTGCAGCTTTATATGGTTCACCACTACTTGGATCAACGATATCTTTGCCAACATATTCTTTATAGAACTTACAGAAACCACGTTTAACATTCTTACGATCAGTCCAAGCATCCGAAACAGTGTCTCTATGTGAAGCCAACCAGTTATTCATGGCGGTAGCAATCAGAACTAAGTTATTTTTTCGCTGTGCATCACGCTGGCTTTGTTGAAGATAAGGAATAGCAATGAAGACTGCAAAGAAGATAAGGCCGCCGATACCAAGAACGAGTACACCCTCAATTAGAGTAAAACCCTTCTTAGATTTTTTATTCTTTTTGCCTTTTTTGTTGGATTTAAAGCGCTTAAAAAACTTTGCTAGTTTAGGAAACTTGAATTTTTTAGCTTTCTTTGTTGTCTTTTTGCCTTTTTTAAGCATAATCGTTTAAATTTAAATCAATATTGCTACTTATGCTTAATTATAGCATACAAAAATAAAAAGCAAGAAAAATAGGCCGCAATTTTGCGACCCTTGGAAAACTGATTATGCTGCGCCATTCAAACTATTATATTTATAAACTGACTCAATCTCATCGAGATTTTGAACAGTAACTTCCTTAGCTTCATTTATTACATCACCCGTACAATCTTCCGGGAGTTCAGTCCAAACACAGCCAGGAACACTAATTTTGCCGACCATTCGGCCATCTTTACAAAGGTGCCAATGTGCAGACTCTCTTCTGCAATCATCTTTTTTGGTGTCCACTTCCATATAGTAGCCACCATTTGATAGATCAATTCTAAGTTCTCTAGGTTTCATACGTGCCCCTCCCTTCCTAGATACGGCCCTCAGTTTTCCGAAGAAAATTATAACATTTTCTGAGAAGGAAATCAATGTGAAAATATAAACATGGCCATTTTGCAAAACTAACACTTTCATGATATAATATGCATCGGTGTCTAAAAGCACGCACATTAAAAGTTTGTATCACATAGCAAATTCACTTTAAGGGGGTGGTTTCATATGTATGATAAAATTAGGAATTTTTTACTTTTTGCCGGAGTCGACCAAACGAATTATCACATGGTACTCCCAAAAATAAAGCAGACTAACCGCTTAATGCTTACAATCGCATCTGGCTTTGCGACAGCTATCATCTTTGTGATGCTGCTACTATCATTCTTTATAGAAGGCGTAAAAAGTAATCGGCTAGTGTATTTGATTGGATTTTTTGCCATATTAATCCACTTCATCCTTTCAGCTTTCGTTGCCAAAAAGCACGACAAGCTGATTAAACCACTGGTTTATATTTCTTGCTCCATTTTCTATATCTATGGTATATCGATCGGTGTATTCACTGATCCAGGTCAGAAAACAGTCACATTCATGGTTATGCTAGTTTTGTTGCCGATGCTTTATATTGACAGACCCATACATTCAACCTTTCTATCAACATGCTATGTAGTGATCTTCATTGTTCTATGTTTAGAACGAAAAACTGGAAGCGTATTATCCAACGACATCATTGATGCCATCGTTTTCGGTTCATTTGGTGCGTTCATTAACGTCATTTGCAGTCATCACAAGATTCAAGGATTTATCCAACAACAGGAACTCCAGGAAATCAGCCGAATAGACGTTTTAACAAAAATGAATAATCAAAATGCGTTTAAACTAGACCTTTATTCAATGCACAGGAGATATCACCATTCTTTAGCGTGCGTCTATATTGATGTTAATGGACTTCATGACCTTAATAATGACGAAGGACACGCTGCCGGCGATGCCTTATTGCAATACGTCGCTAAACAGATTGTCGAATGTTTCGGTCACGAACTAACTTACCGTTGTGGCGGTGATGAGTTTGTTGCCTTCTGCCCGGATATGGACAGGGAAAGGTTAAACGAAACAATCGAGCAGCTAGTCAGTGAAGTTGAAAAAGCTGGATATAGTGTCGCAATTGGTTATGATATCACCAGAAATCGCTTACAATCTATCAACGAATTAGTAGAAGAAGCAGATTTCAGAATGCAGGCGAATAAAAACGCATCAAAGAAGGGAAGAAAATAGGTACAAACTTTACGGGCCGCATCTCGCGGCCTTTTTTCATGCTATAATTTGCTTATGGAATTAAAGACGTTAGGTAAGTTTTTTAGGACTTGGTATCCGTCAATTCTTTTGATGATTATCATCTTTATTTTTAGCTCTGCTCCAGCTGACGATTCAAACCGCCAATCCGGCTTGATTGTTAATGCTATAACTTTTCTTTTCCCAAACCTAAAGGACGTCGAATCACTTGTCACGATCGTTAGAAAAATCGCACACTTCACCGAGTATGCCATTCTTGGCTTTTTCACTGCCCGTGCTTTTAAGCTCTCAAAAGTTTCGCCGTGGTTTTCTGTTTTAGCCTGCGCCATCTATGCCGGTTCCGACGAGCTTCATCAATCCTTTATTCCAGGTCGCAGTGCTGAAGTTAAAGACGTCGTACTTGATACTGTCGGCGCAACCTTTGGTGTATTAATATATTGGCTAACCCACCGAAAATAAGCCATTTCACCTTGACATTACCATTGACATAAGGTATACTATTGACAAGGTCCGAAAGGACAATTTTTTATTGGAAGGAGTAAATATGGCACATGTCACTAGAATCAAAGCTGGCGACAAAAAGTCTGAAGACAAGCCTAAAACATCAACTTCTAAAAACGTTAAAACAGCAGTAAAAATTGCTAAGAATATCGTTAAAGAAGAGAAAAAGGCTGTCAAAAAAGAAAAAGCCGTCAAAGTTAAAAAAGAAAAGAAGCCAGGAAACAAATTCGTCCGTGTGATCACAGCGCCATTCCGCTACGTCCACGATTCATGGCTTGAAATCCGCCAAGTTCGCTGGCCAAACCGCAAAGCAACCTGGAAGCTCGTAGGTGCAATCTTCATCTATTCAGCATTCTTCATCGTCTTGACGATGCTCCTCGATGCATTATTTAACTTCATCTTTAGCCAAATTATTAGATAGGAAAGGAAATATATGGCAGTAAACCGTTATGATGGCAGCCGCGCATGGTACACAATCTCTACCTATAGCGGATACGAAGACAAAGTTGCTGAATCAGTCAACGAACGTCTTAAAAACCCAGAATTCAAGGGTAAAATCTTCGGAGCAATCGTTCCAAAAGAAAAATCAATCGAAATTAAAAATGGTAAGCGCAAAGTCGTTGACCGCAAAATCTTCCAAGGCTACGTTCTCGTTGAGATGTGTCTTTCAGATGAAACTTGGTACATCATCCGTAACACCCCAGGTGTAACCGGATTTGTCGGAACCGGCACTCAGCCAACTCCAGTTTCAGAGAAGGAAATCGCAAAGATCAAACGCCGCATGGGTGTTGAAGATCCTAAATTCACCATCAACTATCAAATCAACGAAGTTGTTTCAATCACTGATGGTCCATTCAAGGGCTTCGAAGGTACTATTTCTGAAATCGATTCAGTTAAAGGTAAACTTAAAGTTCTCGTCTCAATGTTCGGACGTGAAACACCAGTCGAGCTCGATGCACTTCAAGTTAAGAAAATCGATTAATTAATAATCACCTAGAAATGAAAAATGCACCCCACGGGGTGCATTTTTAATGTGCATTAATTTTCGTCATTCTTTTCAGTAGCTTTAAGCGCCGATATTAGATCAGCCATTTCGTCGATTCTAAGCTGCTTTTTAATATACGGGTTCATAACCGCTCTCAGATTAGGGTTTAAGGCTATCTCCTTAGCCTGGGTACTAAATATTTCACGCATACACATAAATGCATGCTCTTGAACCCTTTCAATCTGATCAATCATAAGCTTAATTTTGGCTTCTTCTTCGAAATAGTCATAAAAGAAATTCCAGGTATCCGGAACCATTCGAGCCACATCCTCGACAGTAAATATCTCAGCATACTTTTGTACAACACACCCTCTCCATGGAATCATTAACTCCTCATAAAAATCAGGATGTATGACATTATTAGTACCTCGATTACCTTCTAGAAAACTAACTAATGGATAGCTAAAATGCCACGTTGTTCTATCGGATTTAAGCGAAGCCACAAGCGCCACCGCAATAGCTGAATTACACTTAAATGTAGCGCTAGATTCAAATGCCTTATCAATGAGCTGACAAATAGCAAACTTCTCGCCACGTCGCATGATCTCATTAAAAGTAGCATGATAGACGACTGGATTTTGGTCTACTATAGAGCCGGTATAAAGGCTTTTTACTTTCTGATCCTGCAAAGTTTCCAAAAATTCTCTTGCTGTTAATTCTTCCAACATAAGTCACCCTCCTTTTGTCCTTACGAAAATGTTGGTAGTTACTAGAATGTACGAAAATCTCTTCTTATATTATGTCATATCTAGGCATTTTTGTCAATTAGGTTAAGCTTTACAAAACCTATTATTTTTGGTATAATAACCCCGTTACGCACGATTAATTAATCGTAATTGGGAAAGCTTCAATCCCAAAAGGAATAATAATTATGGCAAAACAAGTAATCGGAAATTTGAAACTCCGCATTCCTGGTGGTAAGGCCACCGCAGGTCCTCCAGTAGGTTCAACCCTCGGTCAATGGGGACTTAACATGATGGATTTCATCAACCCATTCAACGAAAAAACAAAAGAATTCAACGGAAAGAACGTTATCGTTCACATCAAAGTTTATGAAGATCGTACTTTCGACTGGGTATGTCTCGGACAACCTGTAGACGATTTAATCCGTGAAGAGATTAAACTCGCTAAAGGTTCAGGCAAACCAAATACCGAAAAAGTTGGCAAAATCACTCGCGCACAGCTCGAGAAAATTGCTGAAATCAAGAAAGACCAACTCAACGCTGTCGATCTTGAAGGTGCAGTCAAAATTGTCGCTGGTACTGCTCGCTCAATGGGCGTAGAAGTAGAAGACTAATTGATCTACAGAAAATAACTCCTTTGACTAGGGGTTATTTTTGTGGTATAATTTTAAACAGTTTGCGGGGGTCGCACATTATATTGTTGGAGGTGGTTGCATGAGTACAGATTTTTTAGGCACTAAGAACTTCAAGGCTCGACTAACAACTGGATTTTTACTTGTTCTAATCGTAATCGCAGCGTTATTTACACCAAATGCAGTGCTGTTCCGTATCTTGTATTTTGCCGGTGGGGTTATGGCAATACTCGAATTATACCTGGCTCAAAAAACCCACAATTACCGCGAAATCCCGTTGCGGGACGATCGGATTCCGATTCTCGAGTACATCGTGTTAATCGTTTCAGTCTATGCATTTACAACTATGTTTACTAGTACTGAAATGGCACTGGTTCTACTCGGAGCGACATCGACTGATATCTATGCGTATTTTGTCGGTAGTGCATTTCACGATCGTTTCTTCAAAAAACGTCCATTTCCAAAAACTTCACCGAAAAAATCTTGGGAGGGGATTATCGGAGGATACATCGGCTCAGCTCTTACGCTAGTTGTATCCGTTGTAGTTTTTAAAATGACGTTTAGTCCACTGATCGTGACTTTCATCGCATTATGCCCGATCGTTTCAATCTGTGGAGATTACATCGCGAGTTATTGTAAGAGGTATTTCAACATCAAAGACAGCAATGAATGCATACTTTACACCAAATGCATTTTACTCAAAAAGCTTGAGAAACTAATGGCTGGTCATGGTGGATACCTTGACCGCATTGACTCAATCTCAATGGTTGCTTGTCTGATGTTCTGGGTTAAACTTGCATCTTGACTCCCCCAACAAAAAAGGGTCCCATCCGTGGGGCCCATTTTTTATACGCACACTTAAGTCTAGCATTAGGGTTTAACAATTATAACGTCGTACTCAGACCAAACCTTATTATTAAGATCATCTACAAAAGGAAATTCGAGCTTATAAATAATATCATCCCTCATGTAAAAATGCGGAATTTTAACATCCTCACGTGATCTTACCATGATACCATAATCGGCAAAGTTTAAGGTTACATTCTCAACATATCTTCCATGCTTGTAGTGAATGACCAGGTCCGAAAAAGTTAGTTCAATTTTCTCTACTTCGTTCTTGTTGTGTTTAATGACCCTTGCAGCATATTCTTTATATGCTTTCGTTCCAACGATCTTTACGATCAAGGCATTGAATAAACAGAAGACTAAAATCACAACTGCTGTAAATCCCAGAGCTACGCAGAGGGACTTCTGTGAATCAGTTTCAGTTATTGTTATCAATACCAACACCAGAAACGAAAGGAAAGAAACACTTGCAATCGGGATAAATAGCAGAATAAAACTCATTATCCTGTCATACTTTTCCTTAGAAAAACCACTTTTGTTCATATCCACCCCTCCTTGTTTCTAAGATTTATTGTTCTTCGGTTTCGTATTCATGCCAAATCATTGCAGGTTGATCAACAAATGGCAATTCTACTCTCTTTACCACCCCCCTCTTTAAATAGAAACATGGCATTTCCAGGTCTTTAATGAATGTAGTTTTGATATTATATGAATTAAATAAAATCACATGACATCTAACTTCTTTCCCTACCAGATAGTAAATAGCGACACCTGATTCATCAAGATCAATACGTTCAACATTTGAACGCTTTTTATTAAATTTGATGATGCTGGCAGCATAACTCTTGGTACTGAATAGACTAACGATACAGAAGATAAGCAAGAATACCACATCGGCTAGGAGTATATACATCAACGCAGTTTCAAATCTGCCGTAATGATAATCCCAACCAAAAAACTTCACTAAAAGCCGACACATAAAAATATACATCAGGACAAATAATACAATGCTTTGACAAACCCAATAAACTGCCTTAAATAATTCACAACTAAATCCTCTCGTCTTCATACAAATACCCTCCTATTTGTGTAATCTGTTTTGTGTGCGTTTTAATGTACAAAATATGCTATATATTATAACACTTTTTATGCTTTTTATCAATACAAAAGCTTGCGTTTTTAAGAGGTTTTTGGTATAATACGAACATTATAATTAATTTGTTGGGAGAGGTTATCCTCGTTACTACCACAGAAAGGAATTTATGGCCGAAGAAGAGGTCAAAACTACTGCTCCAGCAGAAGCTCCAGTTGTTGAAACTGAAGAGAAATTCGCAAAAGCTGGTAAAAAATCTAAAAAACACGTAGAAGAAGTTAAGGCAGAAGAAGCTCGCCAAGCTCGTAAAGCTGAAGCTAAAGCTGCTGAAGCTGCAGAGAAGCCAAAAGGTGAAGCTCCACGCGTACGCCCACTCATTGAGCGCCGTGGTAAGAAGTACCAAGCAGCTTACAAGCAAATCGATCGTACAAAGGCTTACAGCCTTGAAGACGCTCTTAAGCTTGCTGTCGAAACTAACCCTGCTAAATTTGACGCAACTGTCGAAGCACACGTTCGCCTCGGTGTTGATCCACGTCAAGCAGACCAAAACATCCGCACAACCGTAGTTCTTCCAAACGGAAACGGTAAAACTGTTAAAGTTGCTGTCTTCGCTCCACTCGATGAAGCTAAGAAAGCAAAAGCAGCTGGTGCCGATATCGCAGAAGATGAAGAATTCTTGAAGCAACTCGACAAGGGTGAAATCAACTTCGACGTTCTTATCTCAACTCCTGCTTACATGCCAAAGCTTGGTAAGTACGCACGTCTCCTTGGTCCAAAAGGCCTCATGCCTAACCCAAAGGCTGGTACTGTTACCACTGACATCGAAAAAGCTGTCAAAGAAGCTAAAGCTGGTAAGGTTGAATACCGTGTCGACAAACAAGCTATCGTTCACATCGGTCTTGGCAAAACCAACTTCGATCAGAAAGCTCTCCTCGAGAACGCTACTGTATTCTTCGATAGCCTTAAGGCGCAGAAACCTGCATCACTTAAGGGTTCATACGTCAAATCAGTTTACATCACAACTTCAATGGGTCCATCAATCCTCGTTGAAAACATCTACAACTAATTGATGTAACGAAAAGTCCTCCGAAAGGGGGACTTTTTTGTGTAAATTGACTATTTATTGCGTTTATGGTATAATATAAGTATCTGATTTCAATACACACATCAAGGGAGGGCATCATATGAAATTTGAAGTCAAGTACATTTTATCTAGTATTTTTTTGGCAGTAGTGGCGATCTTATTCGATTCCGCTATAATGTTTGGTTTAGCACTGGTATCACATAAGGCTTGTAATCTCTATGTAGCTGGCGCAATACTGGGCAGTGTAATCATGGCATTAGCCTCACTAATTACCTGGTTATTTGGAGAATATCCCAACGAGAATAAGGTAATGTTATCAAAACCTAGTGCAATCTACTCATTTATCTGTCTCATGGCCCTGTCGAGTGACGTATTAACGGACTCGATCAAACAAATGTTTGCAATTATGGGTTTAGCCGCAGCTATCACAATCATGATCATAATCATCATTGCCACCTTCGATATCATCACCGAAAAAATCTACTAGAAAGCGGCCCCGTCTATCGGGGCCTTTTTCATGCCTAGGGGTTGTAAAATCTAGAAAACTATGATAAAATAATCGCAGTTACCGAAGACAGTGGCGGCTAACGCTTAATCAAGCCACCGAGGACAAATTCTTGTCAAAGTTGTTCTAGTGTAACGAATTTTAACAATTCACTAGTTTTTAATAATAAAATTAATAACCAATGGGAGCCAAAAATGGCAATTTCAAAGGATAAAAAGAATACATTGGTTGCTGATTTAACCGAGCTTTTAAATAATAGCAAAATGACCGTTTTCGCTAAGTATCAGGGTCTTACCGTTGCTGAGCTCCAAGAGCTTCGCAAGGCTGCTCGTGAACAAGGCGTCAAAATCAAGGTCGTCAAGAACCGCTTGGTTCGTGTTGCTATGGACTCAGTCGCTGTCTACAAAGATACCGACACAACTAACCTCGTAGGTCAGTTGCTTTACGCTATCTCAGACACTGACGAAGTCGCTCCTGCAAAAGTTCTTGCAAACTTTGCAAAAACTCACGACATGCTCGTAGTTGCAGGTGGTTTCAACGATTCTGGCGCAGCTCTTTCTGACGCTGATGTTAAAGCACTCGCTGCTCTTCCATCAAAGAACGAGCTTATCGGCCAAGTTGTTGCACAACTTCTTTCACCACTCAACGATTCTGTTTCTGGCCTTGCAAATGGCGTTTCAGAAATCGTTTCTGGTCTCGAAAACAAAGCTGCTTAAGTCAAGCAATCTAATTAATAAGTAAAGGATAATTATTATGGCAGATATCAAAAAACTTGCTGAGGAACTCGTAAACCTCACCGTTCTCGAAGTTAACGAACTTAAGAACACTCTTAAAGACGAATACGGCATCGAGCCAGCTGCTGCTGCAGCTGTCGCTGTTGCTGCTGCTCCTGCTGAAGCTGGTGCAGCTGCTGACGAAAAGTCAGAATTCACAGTTGTCCTCAAAGACGCTGGTGCACAAAAGATCGCAGTCATCAAGGCTGTTAAGGAAGCTACTGGTCTTGGTCTTGGCGAAGCTAAGGCAATCGTTGACGGTGCTCCTGCAAACGTTAAAGAAAAAGTTGCTAAAGACGAAGCTGAAGCTCTCAAGAAAGCTCTTGAAGAAGCTGGTGCTACTGTCGAACTCGCTTAATTTCAGCGAAATTTTAACTAGTGAATTGTATTATAAAAATAACCCCTTCGGGGGTTATTTTTTTGCATGAAAAAGGGAAGGCGATGGTGCTGCCTTCCCAGTGAGGGGGAGCTACTTAAACAGCTGTTTGAGCTGTGCGGCGGTATACTTTTTACCATTTACGGTGTAAGTGGTGGTATATTTACCGTTTTTAAGAGTAGTTGTTTGCTTGATATTGAGAGTTTTTGACTTCTCATCAATTCGTACGGCTTTGTATTCTACCTTAGCCTGAGCAACCAACTTGGTGTCAGTGTTACTCTTGATGGTCCAATTACAGTCCCACCATCCTTTTTCCTGAGCATAAGCACGGATCGGGATGAAGCTGCTTTTTGCCTCAAGTTTAACCTTCATTTTCTTCGATGGATTGGCTGGTAAGCCGTTTGGCCAATATTCGCGGATTGTTACGGTGTATTTCGTATAATCCTTGTTTGGCGTAACCTTGATCCAACCAGCGAGCAAACTGTCATTCCATTCAATTCTTCCAACCGAAAGATTGTGTGCTTTCAACTGTTGCTCGGTATATACACCTCCGTCAACGATCTTTGAAGTTGTGCCTGCAGATTGTGCAAACGCTGTCGTAGGAAATAGACATAAAACAATGGCTACAATGATAATACTTGATACTACTCTCTTCATGGTAATATCTCCCTTCTAGTAATGTGCCCCGACCACAAATTAGTCGGATGTTGCGATACTATATATTATACCACAAAAAGGCATAACCGTCAACAGATTAACCCCTATTCGTGATGGTATTTTCCGCCGTTTGCAATTTCTTGTGCACGGTAGATTTGCTCGGTCATCATAATACGCATCAGCATATGAGGAAAGACGAGCTTTGAGAAGCTCCAGACGAAGTCAGCTCTCTCGCGCACCTCGTCCGTAAAGCCAAAGGCGCCGCCAATAATGATTACGGCTTCACAGCTAGAATTGAAGATCTTACTTAACTTATCGGATAGCTCTGGTGATGAGATATTCTTACCACGCTCATCAGCCACGATTACGACCTCATTAGATTTGAAGTCCCAAGCTTCGAGCTTTTTAGCGAGTTTTTCTTCATCATAAATCTCCCATTTGATATCAAATGGTTTCTTAAGACGTTTTTCATACTCCGCGCAAGCTTCAAGAACCCAGCCCGAAGATTTTTTGCCACCAGCGATAATTCTAATCATATTTCTATTGTATCACATATGTATTTTTTACAACACTTTTACACTTAGCCCTGTTAACATGTGGATAAAAATTTTAAAATTAAAAAGCTTGACAAGAAAAAGCATACGATATAATATAATATTAATACTATATTTAACAGACAGGATGCGAGGAAATGTCTGAATTACCAGAAAAACAAATAAAGAGATTACGCTCACTTATCCAGGAGGCAGAAACCAACTTAGCTGCAGCTAAGGAATTGTTGATCTCTATTGTTGGTGATGGCGATACAATTACCGCTCCTCGCGATGTAACTATTTCCGGGCCTGAAGGAAAGGTTATTGAAGGTGTCTTTGATGGCCAAATTATGATCGACCAAGAAGGAAAGAACTACCCTGTTCCTGCAAACTACGCATCAAAATCAAAGCTTGTCGAAGGTGATATTATGAAACTTACTATCACTCCAGAAGGCAAGTTCCTCTATAAGCAAATCGGACCGGTAGAAAGAAAGACCGTCATTGGCACATTAACTCATCACGACGATAAATATTTCGTAGAAGTAAATGGCCGCGAATACGAAGTACTCTACGCAAGCGTCACTTACTTCCGCCTAAAGGAAGGTTCGCAAGTCTCAGTAGTCGTCCCAGCAAATAACGAAGACACAAACTGGGCAGCAGTTGAAGCAGCATTATAAAAACCACTCGACAAAACGGGTGGTTTTTTGTTACCTAAGGTGTTTCTGTGATATAATGATAATAATTTATAAGGAGTTATTTTTATGGGACAAACCATGGACCAGATGA
>CAMZGX010000022.1 GCA_947306585.1 uncultured Candidatus Saccharibacteria bacterium | reverse complement strand
TTAGTGATACATCTGCTACTGTGTATCACGCGCTATATCGCTATAATGGATTGGCAATTCGTTGTATTAGGCGTAACTCGTAGCTATACCTCTGTGCTATAATTAAGTTATGTCATTTTCTAGTTCAGTGGAGGAGATTAAGGGTGTTGGCCCAAAGACTGCCGAGGCCCTAAAAAAATATAATTTTGAGACGATTAAAGACCTCGCCTATTATTTTCCACGTGACTACGAAGATTATCAAAAAGCTACTAAAATCAAAGACCTTGAACCTGGAAAAGTGATTATAAAAGGCAAGATCTATAACCTGATGGTGAATTATGTTCGCCGCCGTCATTTTAATATTGAGTCAGGCATCATTTATGATGAAACTGGTGAGATTCGTGTGGTTTGGTATAATCAGCCATATCGCATTAAAGCCTTTAAACCAGATACGGAATATTATTTTTCGGGAAATTTCGACTTTAAATACAATCATTATCAACTAACTTCACCAGCGGTTAACCTCGCGACGGAAGTTGAAGAAACTAAAAATGGTTTCCAGCCAATTTATTCGACTAAAGGTTCATATAAATCAATTTGGTTTAAAAAACTATTCGAAGAAATGCGCACGGAGATTGCAAAGGCTCCGGATATGTTGCCATACGTAAAGCCTGGAACACGTGCTGAGGCGCTTTATAATATTCATTTTCCAGACACATATGCTGACGTTGAGAAGGCTAAATCATACCTCGCTTATGAGGAGTTATTTGAGCTGATTTTGGCGGCAAAACTTAATAAAAATGAGAACTCAAAACTCAAAGCAGAACCACTAAAATTTGTAGCTGAGAATACTAAGGAATTTGTCGATAGTCTGCCATTTAAACTAACAAATGGTCAGCGACTTGCAACCTGGGACATTCTAAAGGATCTCGAAAAGCCTGAGCCGATGAACCGTCTCCTTCAAGGTGACGTTGGCTCGGGTAAAACTGTTGTGTCCAGTGTCGCGATTTACCAGGCATATAAAGCTGGCATGCAATCGGCTTTGCTTGCTCCAACTGCTATTCTCGCTACTCAACACGCTAAAACTTTAAAGAAATTACTCGAGCCATTTGGTGTGAAGGTTGAACTTTTAATTGGTGCTACAAAGAAAAAAGATGCGCTTAAAAAACGCATCATCGAAGGCGACGTTGATGTAGTGGTTGGTACGCACGCGATTATTACGGATGATACAAAATTCAAAAACCTCGGCTTTGCTATCATTGATGAACAGCATCGTTTTGGCGTGATGCAGCGTCAGAAGCTCTTAATGAAAACCGGCGACAAAGCTCCTCATTTCTTAGCCATGACGGCAACACCAATTCCGCGTTCATTGCAGCTGACGATTTTTGGCGATCTCTCAGTTTCAACGATTTCTGAACTGCCAAAGGGCCGCACGCCAATCAAAACCAAGATCATTAATGAGCTTAGTATGTCAGAGACGCTCTATCCGGAAATGGAAGCTCGTATGAAAGACGGTGAGCAGATTTATTGGATTTGTAAGCTAATCGAAGAGACCGGCCGAAGTGAAGCGGCGAACGTAAAAAAAGAGGCTGACAAACTAAAAATTCGATTTCCAGAAAAACGTATCGAGTACCTTCATGGCCGTATGAAGCCAGACGAAAAAGATGCAATTATGAACCGTTTCAAAGACGGCGAGATTGATATTTTGGTTTCGACAACTGTTGTGGAAGTTGGTGTTGATGTACCAAATGCAACTACGATCGTAATTATGGATGCTGAAAGCTTTGGTCTTGCCCAGCTTCACCAGCTGCGTGGTCGCGTTGGTCGTGGTGAAAAAGCTTCGCAATGTTTCTTAGTAGTCCAGGACGACAAGGAGCCCACTACGCGCCTTAAGGAGCTTGAAAAATCTACCGATGGTTTCCATCTTGCTGAAGTGGACTTGAAATTGCGTGGTCCGGGTGAGATTTATGGCCAGCTCCAGCATGGCGCCATGAATCTAAAAATCGCCACTCTCTCAGATACAAAAACGATTGCCAAGGCCCAAAAAGCGGCCGAGGAATTTGCCAAACACCCTGAAAATATGTTAAAATATGAGGAACTAAACGCTGCAATCAAAAAATATCAGCAGTTAACCACATTGAACTAAAATGTATTCAACACTTGCAATTAAGACGAATTCAAAAAAGTCAGGGCGCATTATCGGCACGCATCAGAAGCTTGATAAAATTGCCTATAAAATTGTCCAAAAGAATTTGCCAGAAAATATCAAGTTTCCAGACATAAAAACTATTCTACTTTTTGAAGGCATGGGCGGACCAGATGGCTTAAAACGTAAAAGCCCAGGCAAAGACGAGCCAATGCACTTTATTATCCCGGATAAAGATGATGGTAAGCTCTTTCAGATAATAAAGGATCATCAGTATAATCTTAGGAAAGCGCTAGAAAAAGGTGACGAAGTTCGCGCAGCCTTTGAGGCGGCTTGGATGGCGCACGCGGTTACTGATGGTTTAACTCCAGCACACCATTTTCCACTTGAAGAAACTCAAAAAGAGTTGATGACTGAAAAAGAGTTTATCAAAATCTTTGGTGTACCAATTAAGGGAATCATGCATGGTCAAAATACGCTCGAAACCCTTCGTAATAACTGGCTTTATTGGGGTGCTAATGGCTATATGAGTAAGCATATTGGCTTTGAATATGGCGTAGCAATCACTTTGGCTGCCATTCCTCCTTCAAGAGTTATTGCAAAAATCCCTGAGCAAGATTTTAAACATAATGATTTGAAAGATTCGTTCTATAGTTCGCTAGAGCGCGTAGCTAGCTTGAATATGTATGATAAGTTCCGCCACAATGGCTGGACAACTGATCTCGCTTTTGAAACTCGTGATATTCTACTTCCAGAAATCGCAAAAGCAATTGCAAAGTGTTGGCTTTCATCAATTCCAAAGGAGCAAAAATGAAAATAACAAATTCAAAAGTTACTGGCGGGTTTCTACGTGGACGTGAAATTATGTCGCCAGAATCAAGTGAAACTCATCCAATGGGTTCACGCGAACGTCTAGCTATTCTAAATTCAATCGGACCGGATATTAATGGTGCAACCATTCTTGATCTTTTCGCTGGTACTGGTGCTTTGGGTATTGAATCACTTTCACGCGGGGCAAAATCTGTCACTTTTGTCGAAAAGCATCATAAAACCGCCGAAATTTTACGCAAAAATCTTAAGGTCCTAGGCGTAGAGAAAAGCGCTTTAGTGCTAGAAAAAGACGTAAAAGCTGCTCAACTTTCTAACGACTTTGATTATGTCTTTATTGACCCTCCATATGATAAAATTAAAGACTTTGATATTGTCGATATTTTGCAGAAATTCAGTATGGCGAAAAAGATTGTTTTGAGCCATCCTAAGGATGTTGAATATGGTCTTGTGGGCTTTGAAAAACGCACTAAAACCTATGCTGCTGCAGCGATCACAATCTTTACAAGCAACCGTAATTAAGGTATAATTAAGGTAATAAATTTTTGGTCTATGGTGGTAACGGCCGGTAAACGGAGTTATTTTAATGAACGCAAGCGATATTGATCCAAACAAGGGTCGCAGACTAAAAGTTATTGTCGCAACAATCGTTGCTGCAATCGTAATCTTATTCGTCGGTATCTGGGCAATCTCTTCTGCTTTAAATAGCGGCAAGAAGAACAATGGCGAAACCAAGCCAGCTGAAGTTGCTAAGACTAGCGAAAAGAACAAGGAAAAAACTGAACAAACTGGCACTAAGCCAAATTCACCATCAGAGCAATATACTCCAACTACTACTCAACCAGCTGAAACAACTCCAGCAGTAGAACCAGCACAATCATCAATTCCAACTACTGGTCCAGCTGAAGTCCTCTTCTCAGCAGTTATGCTTGGTGTAGTTGCAGCTCTCGTTACACTTAACGTTCAGCTCGTCAAAGAAAATCAATAATTAAAAAGCGGGCGATTAGGCCCGCTTTTTGCTTTGCGTTTTTATCGTGCTTATGATAATATAATCTTATATGAACTTTGATATTATCATAAAGTTTATCACTGGTGGGATTAATCACGATCCAACAACGCCTGCGCTCTCGCAAGTTTTGTCGAGTAACGTGTTTTTAGTTGTTATTCTATCCCTCATAATAATTGCATTAACTGTCGGTAAATATGCACTTGCGATGAAGATGCTTGGTAAAAACAAGGCATGGCAATCGCTTATTCCTATTTACGGCCTAATGCGTCTTTTTAGACTCGTAGATTTGAACCCATATTTTGCAATTGCCGTAATCGTACCAGTCATTGGTATTATCCCATATGCTATTTTCTGTTTCTTTATTCCAAAAGCATTCGGCCAAAAAATCGACATGCAAATTCTTTCCGTCTTCTTCCCATATGTCATGCTCAATATCATTGGCTTTGACGAGAAATATGAGTTTCAATACGTAAAAGGTAAAAATGTTGCCTTTAAAAATGAGTTCAGGACAGTTATGCCAGAAGATCTTTCAAAGGAAGCTTTGATGCCTGCTGATGCCGTTAATGGCGCTGCCGTCACTTCTATGATTGCAAAGGAATCAGCAATTTCTCGTGCTGCATCAGCTGCTGCAGAGCAAACTCGCAAAATCGTTGAAGAACAGGAAAGGATTGCTGCCGAAGAAGCTCGCAAAAAGAAAGAAGAAGAGGAAGCAAAGAAGGCTGCTAAAAATAAGCCAGAAGATTTTAAATACGATATTTTCGATAACAATGAAGACCTCGGTCCAGAAGCTGCAAACCTCGGTATTGAATTTAATATCGTGAACGGCAAATTTCAATCTGCAAAACCAACCGAAGAAGTTGAGCCAGCTGTTCCAGTTGTTACTCCAGTTATGCCAGCAGCTGCACCAGAGCCAATGCCAGCTCCAGCACCTACTCCAGTTCCAGTTGAGCCAGCTCCAACGCCAGCTCCTGCCCCAGAACCAATTCCAACACCTGTGCCCGCTCCGGCTCCAGTTGCATCACAAGCTATACCTCAAACGCCAATTGTGCCACAAACCTCAGTTCCTCCAGTTGCACCAGCTGTGCCAGGAATTAATCTCACAACGGTTCCACCACAAGCATAAAAATCGCCGTGCCATACGGCGATTTTTCGTGTATAATATATGTAAAAATAAAGGAGATTTTTTATGTTTGATTTAAAAGGTAGAGTCGCAGCTGTTTCAGGTGCATCAAGCGGACTCGGACAGCAGATGGCACGTGCTTTTGCTAAGCAAGGTGCTAATCTCGCTATTATGGCTCGTCGTGTCGAGCGTCTTGAAACTTTCAAAAAAGAACTTGAGAAAGAATATAAAGTAAAAGTCATTGCTATCAAATGTGACGTTACTAATACTGATGAAATCAACGCTGCAGCTGAAGCTGTCGAAAAAGAATTTGGTAAAGTCGATATCCTTCTTAACTGTGCTGGTTCTGCAAAGAACAATGATACTCTTCATATGACTGACGAAGAATGGGACTTCACTATTGCTACTGACGAAACTTCAGTCTTCAAGATGACCCGTGCCTTTGGTAATATTATGAAGAAAAACAACTATGGCCGTATCATCAACATTGCATCAATCTACGGTATGGTTGGAAACGCAGAAATCCCAACTATTGCTTACCATGCATCAAAAGGTGCTGTTGTGAACTTCACTCGCGCTGCTGCTTGTGAGCTTGCTAAAGACGGCATTACTGTTAACGCAATCTGCCCAGGCTTCTTCTATACTGAGCTTACTACTGAAACACTTGATTCAGATTTCTTTAAGACCTTTGCAAACAACCACGTCCCAATGGGTCGTTATGGTAAAGAAGGTGAGCTCGACGCTGCTGCTGTCTTCTTGGCATCAGAAGAGGCTCGCTACGTCACTGGTGTAATTCTCCCAGTCGACGGCGGTTATACTGCTGCTTAATTTTAGAAAGTGGGTGGAAATGCCAAAATTTGAATTAGTATCAAAGTACCAGCCAACTGGCGATCAACCGCAGGCTATTAAGGAGCTTACGGAAGGTTTGAAGCGTGGTGAACGCGAACAAACCTTGCTTGGTGTGACTGGTTCTGGTAAGACTTTTACGATGGCGAACATTATTCAAAATGTTCAAAAGCCAACGCTGATTTTGGCACACAATAAAACTCTTGCGGCTCAGCTATATTCGGAGTTTAGAGAGTTCTTCCCAAAGAACGAGGTTCACTACTTCGTCTCTTACTTCGATTACTATCAGCCAGAAGCTTATATCGCTTCAACTGATACTTATATTGAAAAAGATTCAGCTATTAATGAAGAGATTGACCGTTTACGCCACGCCGCAACGGTTAGTCTCTTGACTCGCCCAGACACCATTATTGTGGCGTCGGTTTCTTGTATATATGGTATTGGCTCGCCAGACCACTATACTGAAATGTCGCTCCCACTCATTAAAAAAGATGGCGTTTGGGAACTCATGGGTACAAAATATCCAACGCTCGCAAGTTCAAGAACTCAAAGTTCGGATTCATTGTCGCAAACTAATTTCATGATTTATTTAGTGGCAATGCAATATCATCGCAATGACCTCGCATTTGAGCGTGGTAATTTCCGTGTAATGGGCGATACGATTGATCTTTTCCCGGCCAATGGTGAGATTGCCTATCGTTTTGAGTTTGGTTTTGATAACCTTGAAGAAGTGAGGATTATTGATCCACTTACGGCTGAAATTCTTGAGAAACCGGATCAAATTCACATCTTCCCAAATACTCACTATGCTACGCCAAAAGACGAGCTCGAAAAGGCACTTGAAACGATTAAGGTTGAGTATGAAGAGCGTTTGAAATTCTTTGAAGAAAATAATAAATTCCTCGAAGCTCAGCGCCTATCTCAACGCACTAAGTATGACCTCGAGATGTTAAAAGAAACTGGCTTTGTAAAGGGAATCGAAAACTATTCGCGCCATCTCGATGGTCGTAAAGCTGGTGAACCACCCGCAACGCTTCTCGACTTCTTCCCGAAAGACTTCTTGCTTCTTGTCGATGAGTCGCATATGACTTTGCCGCAGGTTCGTGGCATGTATAATGGCGACCACGCGAGAAAAGAAACCTTGGTGGAATATGGTTTCCGTTTGCCAAGTGCGCTCGATAACCGACCGCTCACTTTTTGGGAATTTCAAGATCACATTAAGCAGGCAATTTATGTCTCAGCAACGCCTGGTGATTATGAATTGCAACATTCACCAAAACCAGCTGAGCAGGTGATTCGCCCAACTGGCTTGCTTGATCCGGAGATTGAAGTTAGAAAAACCGATGGTCAAATCGATGACTTGATGGAAGAGATCGATAAGCGTATTGCGAAGGGCCAACGTACACTTGTTACAACCCTTACAAAACGTATGGCAGAGGATTTGTCGGAGCATTTGAAAGATCGTGGCGTCAAGACCGCCTACATCCATTCTGATATCGATACTTTGGAACGTGGTGATATTTTGCGTGATCTCCGTCAAGGCGTATATGATGTGCTTGTTGGTATTAACCTCTTACGTGAAGGTCTTGATCTACCTGAAGTTAGCTTGGTGGCAATTCTTGATGCCGATAAGGAAGGCTTCCTTCGTTCTGAGTCAGCCCTAATTCAGACCATTGGCCGTGCTGCTCGTCACGTCGAGGGTCACGTTATAATGTATGCTGATAATATCACTGAATCGATGGAAAAAGCTATTTCTGAGACTAACCGTCGTCGCGAAATTCAGCAGGAATACAACAAGAAACATAACATTACTCCAACTTCTGTGAAGAAGGAAATTTCTCAAGGTCTACGTGCAATTATTCCGGAAAAGGAAAAAGAGAATAAACTTGATCTTAGAAAGGTTCCAAAAGACGAAGTTCCAAATCTCATTAAGGAACTTGAAAGCCAAATGCGCCTTGCTGCTGCCAACCTTGAATTTGAAAAGGCCGCAGACTTACGTGATCTGATTGAAAAAATTAAAAAAGACGAAAATATAAGATAGATTTCCCCTTAAATTATGTTATAATAATTTTTAAGGAGAAAAAAGATGAAAATAAAACGCGAGGATATTTTGCATTTAGCAAAACTTAGTAACTTCTCGATGAGCGATAGCGAGATCGAGAGTATTGGTAATGATCTAGAAAATATCATTAACTACATTTCTGAACTTAATGAACTTGATACCGAGGGAGTTGAACCAACTTACCAAGTTTTTGAGATGGAAAATATCTGGCGTAATGATGAAATTAAAGAACAAGAAGCTGATCGCGAAGCTCTCCTCGCACTCACCAAAGAGTCAATGCAAGATCAGATTAAGGTACCAAAGGTTTTGTAAGGAGGGAAGATGAGAATTGCAGATAAAACAACGACAGCTGTTTCTTTAGTTAAAGAAGCGCTTGAAAAAGCTAAAAAATACGAAGATAAACATATCTTTGTCTCCTTGAACGAAGAAAACGCTTTGAAAAAAGCTGAGGAAATCGACGCCAAAATTGCTAACGGCGAAAAAGTTGGCCGCCTCGCTGGTGTTCCTTATGCTCTTAAGGATAACTTCCTTTCAAAAGAGGGAAATACTACCGCAAGCTCACTCATGCTTGAGCCTTTCCATTCTCCAATTGATTCAACAACCGTAAAGAAACTTGAAGCTGAAGGTGCAATCATGATTGGCCGTACCAACATGGACTCATTTGCCCACGGTTCATCAACTGAGAACTCATACTTTGGCCCAACCAAGAACGCCGTCGATGACGAGCGCGTTGCTGGTGGTTCTTCTGGTGGTTCTGCAGTTGCTGTAGCACTTGATATCGTCCCATTTGCAACCGGTTCTGATACTGGTGGTTCAATTCGCCAGCCAGCAAGCTTTAACGGTGTTTATGGCTTTAAACCAACTTACGGTACAATTTCACGCTATGGCGTGGTTGCTATGGCAAGCTCAACTGACTGTATTGGCTTCTTTACTAAGAATGCTGAAGACATGGACCTTCTTATGGAGATCTGTGCTGGTCAAGACGAAAACGATATGACTACTCTCCCAGATTACTATTCTGAGACTCCGGAAAAACCAGCAAAGAAAATCGGTATCATCAAAGATTTCGATAACGATGCTGTCGACCAAGACATTCGTAACGTTCTTGCTGAAAAAGTTGAGTTCTTGAAAAACGAAGGCTACGAAATTGTTGAGCTCGACATGCCAACTCTTAAGTATGCTCTTGCCGTCTATTACATCGTTGTTCCAGCAGAGGTTACTTCAAACCTCTCACGCCACGATGGTATCCGTTATGGCTATCGTTCAGAAGACGCTAAAGACCTCGGCGAAATCTTCTCAAAGTCTCGTAATGAAGGCTTCATGAGTGAAAATAAACGCCGCATTATGATCGGTAACTTCGTTTTGTCATCTGGTTTTTATGATGCATACTACTTAAAAGCTCAGAAGGCTCGTACTAAGATTATTGAAGAATATAACAAAGCCTTTGAAAAAGTTGATTACATCTTAACCCCAGTTTCACCAAACCCAGCATTCAAGCTCGGTGAAAAAGTTAACGATCCAGTCTCAATGTATCTCGAAGATGTCATGAGTGTGCCAATTAACCTTGCTGGTGTTCCATCAGTAGCAGTTCCAGTCGGTAAAACCGAAAGTGGTCTTCCACTTGGTCTTCAGGTTGTTGGTCCACGCCGTAGTGACAAGAATCTCTTGAAGTTCGCAAGCGTACTTGAGGGAGACAAATAATGCCAAGCGTCGTACTTTTAATCATTGCGATTTTGATTATCGGCGTTTTGGTCTTCATTGCCATCTCACTCACCGGAAACAAAGTCTATTCTTTTGATAAAGAAGAGTACCAGGCGGATTTTCTTACCATTGAAAATAGCCTTACTAAAGATAATGAGCTTAGCTTCAACGCTGTTGTTGTCGAAGCTGATAAATTACTCGACAAAGCCCTCATGGAAATGGGTCTCCCGGGTAAAACTATGGGCGAACGCATGAAGGCTGCTCAAAATAAATTTAGCTCAAATAACTCGATTTGGTATGCTCACAAAATGCGCAATCAAATCGCTCACGAACGTAATTTTAAGGTCGATTATAATAAAGCCGCACATGCATTAAAAGCATATCGCCAGGCACTTAAAGATTTAGGAGCAATCTAATGAAATATATTCCAACTATCGGCATCGAATGCCACGTCCAACTTTCAACAAAAACCAAACTCTTTTCAGAGGTTGATAATGATGCTCGCGGCAAAGAGCCAAACTCTTGTGTCTCACCAGTCGATTACGCTCTTCCAGGCATGCTCCCAAGATTAAATGGCGAAGCAATTAAATTCGCTATCCGCGCTGGTCGTGCCATGAACTGTGAAATCAATGCATCTTCACGCTTCGATCGCAAACACTATTTCTACCCAGATTCACCAAAGGGTTATCAGATTACTCAGTTCTATCACCCAATCATTGGTGCAGGCTTCGTTGAGCTCCCTGACGGCAAGAAAATCCGTATAGAGCACGCCCACCTCGAAGGTGATGCTGGAAAGCTCACTCACTTCGACAGCTACTCACTCGTCGATTTGAACCGTGTTGATACTCCACTTATTGAAATCGTTTCTATGCCAGATATGCACTCTGCAAAAGACGCTCACGACTACACTAAGTCACTCTGGCGCCTCATGTGCTATGCTGAAGTCACTAATGGTGACCTATATAACGGCAATATGCGCTTTGACGTCAACGTCTCACTCGCTCCAGAAGGTTCAGACGAGCTCGGTACCCGTGCTGAGGTTAAGAACTTGAACTCATTCAAGTCAGTTGAACGCGCAGTTGAATACGAAATCAAGCGCCAATCAAAGATCCTTGATAAGGGTGAAAAAGTCATTCAGGAAACTCGTGGTTGGAATGATGCTACCGGTGAAACTACCGGTCAGCGCTCAAAGGAAGAGGCAAAGGACTACCGCTACATGCCAGAACCAGATATTCCACCAATCAACCTTACTGCTGAATTTATTGAAGAAGAATCAAAGAAACTTCCTCTTATGCCAAAAGATTACAAAGAGAAGTTTAGCGGTAAAATCGCTGACGATACTCTTGAAATCTTGCTTGATTACCCAAGCTTAATGAAGAAACTTGCTGAAGTTAAAGACGTAAAGCGTGTTTCAAACTGGTTTGCATCAGTCCTTCTTGCGGAGGAGAAATCAGCTGAATACCTCAATGATCTTCCAACTGCAAAACAACTCGATGATCTTTCAGAAATGACCGAAAAAGGTGAACTTAGTTCAACTGGTGCTAAGGAAGTCTTCCTCAAGTTCTTCGATCCACAGATGGCAAAGAAAGAAGCAAAGGTGATCGCAAAGGAACTCAACGTTATTCAGGAAAATGACCTTGGTGAGCTCGAAAAGATCGTTGATGAAGTGCTTGCAGACCCTGCAACTAAGCAAGCTCAGGAAGACTTTAAAGCTGGACAAGAGAAGGTTATCGGCTTCCTCGTTGGTCAGGTCATGAAGGCTTCAAAAGGCAAAGCAAACCCATCTTCAGCCCAAGAAATCTTGCGTAAGAAATTAGCATAAGCAGTCTTGTAAAAATCGCCATTTTATGGTATAATATAAGTATAACTTATGGTGGTAAGTTGTACATTAGTAGCGCAAGCAACGTGAATCGTCGAAAGGGGGGGGCGAACAAATGGCAAGACTTGATCTTATTAATTTAGATAAATTAGTTATCAATCACACTAGCAAGGATGTAGTTTGTTACAATTCGGAGGGGCATTTTATTGCTCTATTTCCAACTAACGAGCTGCCACTTCCGGATTACGAATCTGGAAAAATGTATGTTGTAGATAATGAAGAATATCAGCGGGTAAAAAACTCTGGTCGTCCGACCAAAGACCTCGTTCATATCACTTCAGATCAGGTTAACAGTGAAGTTGGCCGTGGCGGAGTAAAATTCTCTTATCTTGAGGCCTATGATGGCTCCGGTAAAACGATAAAAGTTACTCCATGCTCTTTGGCTGATTATAACCGCACTGATCCCAAACGTTTACTTCATCAGTTATTAAACGCTTAGAACAAAACTTGCGCGAAACCACTTAGCCCTACTCGTCCGAGTAGGGTGTTTTTTATCTTGATTTGCTCTTGAATAGCCCTAAAAAATATGCTAAAATAGCGACAAGGTCTTATTCTTTTTGTGTGGAGCACGAAAGGGAATCGTGAGCAATCGCGAAGCTCATGATAAGACGATTAATATTAATTAATAAAGGATAAATATGTCTGAAGTTAAGGATCTTGCAAAGTTCCGCAATATCGGTATTATCGCTCACATTGATGCTGGTAAAACTACTACATCTGAGGCGATCCTTTACCGTACCGGTTTAAAGCACAAAATCGACCTTGTTAAAGGCGATACCGGTGGTGCAACGAC
>CAMZGX010000021.1 GCA_947306585.1 uncultured Candidatus Saccharibacteria bacterium | reverse complement strand
TCCTGGAGGTTGTGGCCTTCACCACCGATGTAAGCCCAAACTTCCTGACCGTTAGTAAGACGGACACGAGCTACTTTACGAAGAGCTGAGTTTGGTTTCTTTGGAGTTTTAGTTGTAACTTTGATACAAACACCGCGCTTAAGTGGAGCTGGTTGGTTGTAATACTTAGTTTTAAGAGTATTTACAATTGAACCAAGAGCTGGAGCTTTTGATTTCTTTGCAGCTTTTTTGCGAGGTTTGCGGATCAACTGATTAATAGTTGGCATTAAAATTTCCTCTTTAATTAACTTATTAGTTGTCCTAGTTCAGATTAAACATCGGACCTGTTCGCGGTTGGTAAGACCGCTATTGTTAGTTTTTGTACAGCAATAAAAACTAACGAGAAACTCTTATCTGTAATTTTAGCACGAAAACACCCCGAGGTCAAGCCTCGGGGTGGTAAAAATGATTAGTACTTCTTAGGAGTTTAGTTGTCTTCAGCTTCAGCGGCTTTTTCTTCTTTCATTGCCGCAACTAGGGCGTCGCGATCTTCAAAGGCCTCAGCCATAATAATGCTGGCTTCATCGATCTTACTGTCAGCTTCCTCGATCTTGATGAGGCGCTGGAGTTCACGGCCGAGATAGCGAATATCCTTTATACCGCGGACAATATCGTCGAGCCATAAATCATGTTCTTTAGTTAACTCCGGAGCGCTAACCTTCAGGTTTGCATAATGTGCAATCGAAGATTCAAGATCGGACATAGCCTTCACGAGCATATCTTTATACTCTTCATTATTCCATTTAGCGTGTTCGATGCGCGCTTCAAGAGAACTTGGATCGTCCGGCAGTCCGGCATCGCCAGAATGGATGAAATTGTCGATCAAATCATAAGCTGCAAGCTCTTCCTCATCCATGAGATCATAGATATTATTACATTCGATCTCGTAGTCCGACACTTTTTCAAGCTCATCTTCTGAGGCTCCACTTACTCTGATCATGACAACTCCGGCGGGATAACTCGATTCCAGGTTAGCGAAGATTGCTGCTACTAAGTCATCATATGCTCCCATTTCAGATCCGTACAACTCCTTAATGCTCTTACTTTTTTCCATACTTCAAGCCCTCCTTAAAGAAAAAATAAGCAAGATACTAATCACAGTTCCGAAAAGTACATTGCCCCACCAATAACAACGAGAATTATTATAACATAAAAATTAACCTTTTTAAAGGGGTATTTACATAGAAAATGCCTCGAGGTCATGCCTCGAGGCGGTGTTACTATTGGTTTATTTCTCTCCTTTGTCCCCAATTGGATCAGAGTCTGGAACTTCCGGCTGTGATTTTTTAAGCTCTTCGATTTTTTCCTCGTACTTCTGAATCTCCTTTTCGGTAGATTCGAGTTCTTCTTCGATCTTTGATCTTTCTTCTTCTGATAAGGCTTCCTCATCATCTTCTAATGTAGTCTTCAATGATGCAGCATAGTCATAAGCCTTTACAAGAACAATTTGTGCCTCCTCAAGATCAAAACGAGCTTTTACAGTGTCAGCACATTCGACGATACGGTAAACACTTTCCTGTACTTCTCCGAGCAGTGCATCTACGACTTCTTCATCATGGACATCCGAATACTTGATCGTGCCATAATAGATAACCGCTGATTCATAGTCGGCCAACACTTCAGCCATATTGCACACGAGATCCTCATCTGCCAAAACATCACACATGGCACATGATACCAAACATACATCTTTGCACTCTTCAAAAGTTTTCCGTTCATCGATGAGTACCTTGAGATATTCAACGGCCTGTTTTTCCTTGTCGAGCATCATTTTTTCGATCTCGTCACGAGCACGGAGATAATTAATTGCCTTGTCGATCTCTCCTGCCATGACGCCGAGCGTTGTAGCGACAACACGATCCTTGATCGCGTCAAAGTCAGATTCCCCAAACACCTCTTTAAGTAGTTCCTCGAACTCATTCTCCTTTACTTCTTTTTTTACTTCACTCTCTGCATGTCTCTTCATACTAGTCCCTCCTTAAGTGTGATAGCAAAAATACCCCTGAAATAAACCTTAAAGTACTTTGCTTTTTAGCAACGAAACATATTATAACATAATATTTACGTTTAGAAAAGGGGGTAAATGTTGCTTTTTCTAACAATTCATGCGATTATTTTATATAGAGGTAAATATGACAGAAAAACTAAACACAAACCCTGAGGCTGAAGAACAAATTACTCTTGCCGGTGATTTCGGAAAAGTTGGCGTGCTTGCCGCTGAATTAAGAGAGTCTCGCATTGAAAGTGCCCGCGAAGACGTCGAATTCTGGTCGAGTGAGTACAAAGAGATTGAACTTGCTTTTACTAAGCATGAAATGAAGAGCATCGGTGAATTTGAGCTCTGGGAAGGCGATGCTGAAGATGCTTTCTCGCAAATGGAAAAAGCCGAGAAAAATGCCGAATTTAAAGATCGCTATGAGAGAGATTACGCTGAGAAAATCGCCAAAGTTAAACCTGCCGAAACAATCGAAGCTAAGGCTGGAGATTACTATGAGATTCGTAATAATGCTCTTATCGAAACAGTTCGCAGAAATGAAAATGAGGCTGAAAGAGAAGCCGATCTAACCGACATCTATAAACTCCACCAGCTCGTAGCCGGACACATCTTGGCGTGCATGGACTTCGAAACCAGAAAAAATGACCCAATGATCTATCAATTAAATCGTCGCACCGCACATAACAAGCTAATTCGCGGTCTTAATAAAATCAATCATATTGCTGAAAAATATGGTGAAAAGAGATTAGTTTTCAGAGATTTTATTCCTAATGATTTCGTTTACGACAGCACAAAAGATCGTAACAGCGAAACCAATGCACGCGCTAATTATGACCGTAGCTGCGTTGAAGCTTACGTCAGAAACGCCTTCTCTAAGGATTTCGAAAAAGCCGACAGTGAAAACAAAGAAACACCAAGACCGGAAAGATCTCTTACTGCAATGTTCCACGAAAGTGATTAAAAAATACCCCCGGAAATCCGGGGGTTTAAAGTGCTTCGTTATTTAGTTTTTTAGATCCGGTTGACTTCGCGCTCAGTCAGAGCGTAAGCAAGGGCCATAGGCCCTAGTTCTTCCATGTCATATTCAGGGAAAAATCCCTTCATCGCATTCTCTACGTATTCTTTCTCCCCATCTGTTAAATCGGCTTCACCGCCGCATCGGAGTTTAGAAAATGCGTATGACGTTAATAGATCACGCTGGATCTTCCCGTAGAATACATCTTGGGGAACACTCTTAACGACATCCTTTGCAATAGTGTTTCTCATTCTCCGCCCTCCTTTCAGAGATATTTTGAAAACTACTCTCAATCACAGATAGTGATATACCTATATTATAGCACAAAAGGCCAAATATGTCAATCTCGCTTATGCTCGATTGGTCTGGCCCAAGGGCGACAACAACTCGCTTATGCTCGATACCACAATTTGACCATCAAAAAGCCCCTTGATTTAAGGGGCTTTTTTAGTTTACTACTTTGAGTTTACTTCAACGAGGAAGTTAAGGGTCTTTTCGATAGTTAAGCGGTTCTTAATATCTTGGCGGACGTTTGGATCCTTGAGATTCTTAAGAGCTTCTTTTGACTTCTTATAAACTTCGCGGAGTTCGTTGATCTTTGCATCGACGATTTCGTCTTCTGCTTCGATCTTTTCGTCGCGAGCGAGGATTTGGAGACAAAGTGAAGCTTTGACACGCTTTTCAGCGATTTCACGAGCCATCTTCTCCCAATCTTCTTCGGTTTGACCGGTTTGTTTCAAGTAATCTTCGAAGTGAAGACCTTGGCGAGCAGCATTAGCCTCGATATCTTGGCGAATGATGCGGAGTTGGTCTTTAACCATGATTTCAGGAGCTGAAACCTTTGATTTCTCAACGAGAGTGTTTACGAGATCATCTTTGAACTTTTCGTCTGCCTTAGCAGCGTTTTGAAGTTCGATGTTCTTCTTGATATCAGCTTTGAGTTCGTCGACAGTCTTGAATGGACCACATTTCTTTGCGAGTTCATCATCAAGGGCTGGTTTGATTGATTCATTAACTTGCTTAACGAGAACGTTGAAGACAGTCTTCTTTCCAGCGAGATTATCAGCGTGGTAATCTTTAGGGAAAGTAAGTTCGAGATCGAAACGATCGCCAGCTTCGTGACCAACGATACCTTCTTCGAAACCTGGGATGAATTGGTGTGAACCAAGACCAAGTTTGAAGTTCTTTGCAGCGCCGCCTTCGAACTTTACGCCGTCGAGAGAGCCTTCGAAGTCGATAACAACTTCGTCACCCATTTCAGCTTTTTTCTTAGCAACTTTTTTCTCTGCGTATGCGTTCTGGATGTTTTCAAGAATTTCTTTAACATCTTTTTCAGTTGCTTTGACAACTTCTTTTTTGACGCCGAGTTTCTTGTAATCGCCAAGTTTAACTTCTGGAAGAATGTCTGCCTTTGCGGTATATTCAACGGTTTCACCTGGAACGAATTTAGTAACTTCGACGTTAGGAATCATAAGAGGTGCACTCTTTGATTCTTCAAATGCCTTAGGAACTGATGTTCTAACTGCAATGTCGAGTGAGACTGATGCGAGATCATTTGGATTGATGTTCTTTTTAGCTACATCGAGAGGAGCTTTGCCCTTGCGGAAGCCTTCGATTTTCACGTCTTTGACGAGGCGTGCGATAGCTTTTTCTTCAGCTTCTTTAAGATCTTTCTTGTCAAGAACAACCTTAATCTCAACTGAAGTGTCGGATAATTTCTTAGTAGTAACTTTCATGCCCTTAATTTTAACACAAAAAAGCCCCAGTTTCAAACACTAGGGCTTTAGTTCTTCTCTATTTAACGCCTTGATTCTCGGATGTGCGTAAATGTCTGACCACATCGGCAAAAGTTGCACCAAGTTTGGTTTCTGGATTCATGAAGCCATTTGGGTCAAAGGCCTTCTTTACTTTAGTGTAGAATTCCTTCTCACGACTGCCGAGTTCTGGGGTAGAAATCAAGCCTTTTACACGACCTTCGGAGCGGCCACCAGCGAACGAGCCACCGCATTCTTTGACAATTTTACCGAAGAAACGTAAGAACTGCATTGCGCGCTTGCGTTCTGCGATTTCAGCGAGGTCGAAGTTTGGACGAACAGTATAGATTGAAGTTGCATATGAGCCAAAGATTGGTAAATCTTGGTCCAAAGCTTTTTCAACTAACTTAATCTTATCGACAAATTTCACGATTGCTTCGCTATCCATATAGAATTCATCAACTAAGCTTGGACGTTCCATGGAGTTTTCGTCATTTAAGTAGCAATCAACAAGCGTGTAGATATCTTTAAAGTCGTCTGAGTTAATATCATTTTCAGCAGTAATAGTAGCAGCATTAGCGCCAATGCCGAGAGCCTGGCGAAGCTTCTTGTTTGCAGTTAAGAAATTATCATTAAAGCTAACCAAGACATAGTAACCACTTTCTGGAATTGGTTCGAGCAAGCCAAGGTTTTTGCCGTGCTTTGCAGCAATTGCAAAGATACGCGCATCAAAGACCTCGAGTGTAGCTGGATCAAGTTTTGAAACTTGCTTCATATACTCGTTCGCCTTCTCGATAGTTGGGAAGGTAGCAAGGATACGTTTGCCGTGACGTGGAATTGGTTCAACACGCAAAATAACTTCAGTAATGACGCCAAGAGTACCTTCAGCACCGAAGAAGAGTGGCATTAAATCAAAGGTCTTTTGATCTTTATTCTTGACGTGAGTAATCATTGAATAACCAGCGCGAGAGCGAGTAGTATCAGAAAGACCGTCGATGATATCGCCATTTTCATCAATTAAGCTTTCGAGTGAACGATAAATTTCACCTTCGAGCTTATCGGATTTTTCAGCGTTTTTTAGACCATTTTTAGTGTAGCTAACAGTCTGGATTAATTCGCCGTTTGATAAAGCAACTTCAAGACGATCAACAAAGTAGAAGATTGAACCGTACTTTTTTGCATAAGGATCGGTTGGGAAAGTTGAAATGAGGCCGCCAATGGTTTCCTTTTCGTTTGCTTTAATTGGCAAGCAAAGATTATAAGCAGCTAAAACGGCGTTGAGTTTTTCCAAAGTCACGCCAGCTTGAACGCGGACTAAGCGATCATGTTCATCAACTTCTTGGACCTTATTAAGCTTTTCCATTGAGATGATCATGCCATTACCAAGACAAGCACCGGTCTTGCTTTGGCCATTACCACGAACGGTTACTGGAAGTTTGAAATTCTTTTCGGCAATATCATTTGAAAAACGTAACAAGAACTGAATATCATCAGTGTCATAAGGGATGGCAACTAATCGAGGTGTGACCTCGATGACAGATTTATCGCGTGAATAAGCCTTCAAAATGGACGGGCGATCAAAAACCTGACCATTAATATGCTGATTCAAATATTTTGTGATTTTATTCAATTTCCACCCTTTATTACTAATTTCAATTTTAGCACAACCGTTATTTAAGCACAACAGCTTTTTCGCCCACAATTGCTTTTAATTTTGTCAGTAAATCATCGTTTGCATCGACTTTAAAGTTCATTACCATCGCCTTCTTTTCTTCGCCTTCTTTGATGACTAAGATGACTGGAGACAGACCCATATGAAGATCGCAAGTTTTCTTAATGTTAGTCAATTTATCGGTATCTTCTGGATCCTCGATCAAGATATAGAGCTTATGATCGCGTGGATTGATGACGTCTTGTCTTGACGAGAAGAGGGCTTTGCGTTTTGCTTCTTCCTCTTTTTTCTTCTCTTCTTCAGATTTCTCTTCAACTGGCTTTGGTTTATATTTACGGCGCTTTGGCGCATCAACCGGCTCTTCCAATTTTTCGCCACGAGCCTGGTACGAAGTGAGCATGTCATCAGAAATTAGGATAATTTCACTTGGCAAAATCTTAATATCTTCGGTATGCTTGCCGTCACGATCACGGTCGTCAACCGCGCCAGTAACTTTAATGATATTGTCAACGGCAATTACTTCGGCAGCTTCTTTATAGAGCTTCGGGAAGACGGGGAATTCAACTGAACCAGTCTTGTTTTCCATGGTCACAATTGCCATCTTCTCGCCCTTAGCTTTAGTGACAACGTTTTTAATCGAAGTAATAATACCACCGAGCACGATTACTTTATCAACATAGTCTTTAGAAAGATATGAATATGGATGAGTCTGTTCTTCAAAGTAAGTATCATATTTATCAAGTGGATGGGCAGAGAGATAGAGACCCATAAGATCACGCTCCCAAAGCAACTGTTCCTTTTCAGAAACCTTAGCTGGAGCTTCACGCATTTCTGGTTCTGGAACTTTACCAGCATCACCCATCAAGCCAAAGAGATCAGTCTGGCCGTTTTTACGGTCTTTTTGTATCTTTGCACCATAAGCCTGAATTTGCTCGAGGTTAAACAAAAGATCTGAACGGTCGCCGAAGCGATCAAAGGCACCAGCCTTAATTGCTGATTCCCAAGATTTCTTGTTGAATTTAGTCGAATCGACACGGCTAGCGAAATCACAAATTGACTTGAATGGACCGTTTTTGTCACGTTCTGGAATCACAACTTCCTCAATCAAAGCCTTACCCATACCTTTAATTGCAGAGAGACCAAAACGAATGGTATTTTCACCACCAACAATTGCGAAGTCAGCATAAGACTCATTAATATCTGGACCAAGAACTTTAATGCCCATACTCTTACATTCGTTCATCTCAATTGCGAGACGATCAGTTGAGCGCATGTCTGAAGTCATGAGAGCCGCCATGAAGGCATCAGGATAGTGAGCTTTAAGATAAGCTGTCCAATAAGCAATCAAAGCGTAACATGCGGCGTGAGACTTGTTGAAACAATAGTTAGCGAATTCAAGCAACTGTTTCCAGAATTCTTCAGCAATTTCCTCAGTTGCACCGCCAATTTCGACTGCACCTTTAATAAACTTAGGCTTAAGTTCCTCCATCAGCTTAACTTTTTTCTTACCAACCGCTTTACGGAGAGTATCTGATTCACCACCAGTAAAGCCACACCATTCACGCGAGATCTGCATGAACTGCTCCTGATAAATCATGATGCCGTAAGTTGATTTGAGGGCGTTTTCAAGACCAGGGTGAAGATAAGTAATTGGCTCTTCACCGTGTTTGCGACGAATGAAGCTATCAATGAACTGCATTGGACCTGGGCGATAAAGTGCCACCATAGCGATGATATCCTCAAAGCTTGAGGCCTTAAGATCCTTCAAATACTTCTTCATACCGCCAGATTCAAGCTGGAAGACACCGGTAGTCTGAGCGCGTTGCAAAAGCTCGTAAGCTTCTTTATCATCGAGTGGAACCGAATAGAGATCAACATCATCTTTATAGACTTTACGAACCATGCGCAAACAGTTATTCATCACCGAAAGGTTCATTAATCCTAAGAAGTCCATCTTAAGCAGACCAAGTTCCTCAACCTGAGTTGATGGGAACTGAGTTGAAATGATTTGTTCGTTATTTACACCGGTCTTCTTAGCAACTTCAAGTGGAAGGAACTTCACGAGATCATCTGGCGCAATCACAATACCACAAGCGTGGACACCGTGGCTACGAACGGTTCCTTCTAGTTTAATAGCATAATCCAACACTTCTTTAGCAGTTGGATTGGTTTCATATTCATGGCGCAAATCTGGTGCTTCGACAATTGCCTTTACGAGTGGTACATGGTGACCCATTTCTGGATCTGGCACCATTTTTGCCAAACGGTCAGCTTCAGCGTATGGGACTTCAAGCACACGTGCAACGTCACGCACTGCCATCTTACCCATCATTTTACCGAAGGTAACGATGTTTGAGACACGGCCTTTACCATATTTTTGAGTACAATATTCAATCACCTCGTCACGACGAGTATCCTGGATATCGGTATCAATATCCGGCATAGAGATACGGTCTGGGTTCAAGAAACGTTCAAAGAGTAGATCATATTTCAAAGGATCAAGCTCGGTAATACGAAGAGCATATGCAAGAATAGCACCAGCAGCCGAACCACGACCTGGACCATAAACAATACCCTGCCTCTTGCCCCACATAATAAAGTCCTGGACGATCAAGAAATAACCGTTGTAACCCATGTGGTCCACGACTGAAAGCTCATAGTCGATACGATCAAGCACGTTCTTTGGCAAAATCGCACGACATTCCTCAACTGACATATCTTTAGCTTCTTCTTGAGTTTTGCCAGCATAGCGGAAGACGAGACCGCGAAAAACGAGCTTATCGAGGTATGATTTTTCAGTTTCACCTTCAGGAACTTCGTACTTTGGAATCAAGATACGACCAAGCTGAAGTTCGGTAGTACAACGATCGGCAATTACACGGGTATTTTTAACGGCTTCCGGAAAATCATCTTTCCAGCGATCAATAATTTCCTTTGGTGGAATGACGTGGAGCTGGAAGTCCTTAAGAGTCATACGGTTAGTATCGGAAAGGTTTGAGGCAGTACCAATACAAAGCAAAACTTCATGTGCATCTGAATCTTCATGCTTCAAATAGTGACCATCACAAGTAACGACTAGCGGTAAGCCAGTTTCTTTCGCAATACGTTGCAAACCTTGGTTGATCTTATTCTGAACATCCCAGTGAGTTGGAGATTTTGGATGGCCATGATCTTGCATTTCAAGATAAAACCGGTCGCCATAGACACTGTGGTACCATTTTACGAGCTCCATTGCGCCGTCATAGTCATCATTCTTAAGACGAACTGAAATTTCCGAGCTTGCACAACCAGAGAGACAGATAATGCCCTCGCTGTATTTTTCCATAATTTCGTGATCAATACGAGGTTTGTAGTAGGTACCGGTAATTTCAGCCTCAGAAGCAAGACGACAGAGGTTTTCAAAACCTTTATCGTTCATAGCAAGCAAAGTAATATGATAACGTTCCTTATCGTATGCTGGATCTTTATCAAGACGACTACGAGCTGCAACGTAAGCCTCACAGCCAAGAATTGGGTGAATACCCGCAGCGCCAGCTTCCTTGTAAAGCTCAACTAGGCCTGACATGGTGCCGTGGTCAGTTACCGCGACCGCTTCCATTCCCTGCTCTTTAACATAATTGACGAGATCCGGAATCTTGGTCAGACCATCGAGAAGTGAGTAATGTGTATGGTTATGAAGATGTACGAAATCTTTTGGTTCAAGTTTTGAGCCATCAACTTCATCCCGCGTCAAAAAAATGGCTGGTTTCTCTTCTTTACCGTTTTCCTCCTTCGACATATATTTATTATATCATTCTTCCACGAAAAAACCGGCATTTCGCCGGCTTTTAGCTACCGCGTAAGACTGTCAGTAGCCAATCGATCAATGTCACGTTATGTGGAAGCAGCGAAGAGATCCAAGTCAAAACAAAGACCACGATGGCAACTATTACAGTACCACCAAGGAAGGTTCCAAGACCAAAGAAAATTCCGCGGAAAAAGTTCGTACGATAGACTCGGCCACGATTTCGATAAAGATCATAGAAAAGATCTTCGAGAACTTGCTCCTCGGCGGTCAAATCTTGTTTTGCGAGCTTTTTGTCGCGGATTTTCTTTAGTTTGCTTGGCATAATTATTTCTTAGTTACACGTTTTGCAGATTTCTTTGCAGCTGCAATAGTTTTCTTTGCACGTGCGCCTGAAGCTTTTGCTTCTTTCTTTGCAACGTTAGCAACTTTTTTAGCAGCTTTTTGGTCAGCTTTTTTGTTTGCGTTTACGCGTGCGCTGAGTTTCTTGCCTTCAGCGTTGATACGATCGCCGTATTTCTTAGCTTCTTTCTTTGCTTTTTCAGCAGCTTTGCCAACCTTTTCACGGTTTTTCTTATCTGAGAAGAAGACGCCTGCAGCACCAGCACCGATGCCAAGAATTGCGCCAAGGAGGAAGCCACCTTTTTTCTTCTTTTTCTGAGCCTTTTTAGCCATTTTCTCCACCCTTTCGTAGAAGTTATTATAATTTGCCTATATTTTAGCATAAGCGTTTTAAAAATGCAAAAAGACCACCCTGAGGTGGTCTTTTTTAGTTATTTGCGACGAGTTGTTTTCTTTGCGGTTGTCTTTTTAGTAGTAGTTTTCTTAGTAGCTGGCTTCTTTGCAGCAGGTTTCTTAACTACTTTCTTTGCTGGAGCTTTAGCAACTGCAGCGAGTTTCTTAGCACCGCGCTTTGCAGCAGCTGAGCGTTCAGCTTTAAGATCGTTTGCCTGATCGTGGTTGTGTACACCGTAGATAAGGTTTGCAAGACCATAAAGAGTCATGTATGCACCGAAGAACTTAATGAAAGTAAGAGCGTTTTCTGAAACTGTTTCGTTACCTGAGTTTAAGATAACAAAGCCCATAACGGTACCACAGATGCCAGTGATGATCCAGATGAATTTATCAGTTAAATCATCAACTGCTTTAAGACCGATTAAAATCTCAAAGAGGCCGCGGACAACAGTGTAGCCTGCGATCAATGCAAGGTGCCATACGAGTTCTTGGTCAGCAGTAAAGAGAAGTGCGAATGCGACGCCAATTTCAATTAATGCTGAAACGAGAGTAAAGCCCCAAGTTTCGTTTAAGTGTGCTCTGCGGAGAAGATTGAAGAGCTCGATGATACCGAGGCCTAAAAGTGCGCTTCCGACGATTGATACGAGAGCATCAGTTTCTCTTAAATTAGTGAAGAGTGCAAACCAACCAAAAAGTAGAGCTATCGCACCCTCAAAAGCGAAAATAAGCCAGTGGCTATCGACATATTTTCTTTTTATTGACATATAACTCCTTAAGTTTATTATTCTTATGCTTATTTTAGCAAACAAAAAATAAAAATACAACAAAAAAATAGAGGCCAGCAATACACTGGCCTCGGAGGGGGATTAGTCGATGTCCATATCTGTGTCATCAAGCGGATCGTCATATTGGTTGTAGTTTGCGTCAACAGTATGATAGTAATCTAATTCTTGCTGAATGCGTTTTTCCCAACTATACACATAGCCCTTACAATACCTGATTGGTGTACGAATTGGCATATTTCCAACATCAATCGAGACAACACCAGCAAATGCATGATGCTGCGGTAAGCAGTTGATACCATTGAAAACCACCATATGGTCCTCACATTCGAAAGTTGTTGGGTTTGCTCTTCTTTCAACTGGTACCATAAATTTTCCATGTAGGCATACCAAGCAGAAACCTGGCGTATCCTCTAGCTCTGCGTGTTGAGTAGCCAAATACCACACTTCTTGATGTGGGAGCAACTCGGTAAAGAAACTAAGCTTTTGTCCTCGTTTCTTTATTTCACGCTTTTCTTCAGCCGATAGTACCCTGCGATAGTTCTTGACTTCAATGCCCTTGGCTGAAGTTATATCGCATGGCTCATATAGCTCGCCATACGCATCAAGATCAGCTGTAGTTGCGATAAAACCCCCATCTTTATCAAGACGATTTTTTATCGACAACCAGAGCACGTCTTTCTCATGGTAAATATCTCCGCCATA
>CAMZGX010000020.1 GCA_947306585.1 uncultured Candidatus Saccharibacteria bacterium | reverse complement strand
CATCACGCAAGAAGTCGAAACTTCCTCCTGCACCATGGCAGGAGTTCATCGAATATTAATTTATTTGAGCTTAAATCCCCCTCTTTAAAAGAGGGGATTTTTGTGTTATAATTATTAGGTTATAAATAGAGAGAAAATATGAGAGATTTATCACTAGACTTAAAAGACAAAATCGGAGTAATTACAGAAGTTAAAGGCTGGGTAAATTCCCGCCGTGATCATGGTGGCTTAATCTTTATTGACCTTCGTGACGAAAAAGGCATTATTCAACTCGTTGTAACCCCAGATACAGCTGAGGCATTTAAACTCGCGGAATCTGTTCGTGACGAGTATGTTCTTGCTGCAACCGGTAAAGTCCGCGAACGTGCACCTGAACTTAAAAACCCAAACATCGAAACTGGTGATATTGAACTTGTTGTTGAATCTCTCGAACTCTTAAACCGTTCTGATACTCCTCCAGTAAATACTCATGATGATGGTCCTGAATCTGGTGAAGACCTTCGTCTTAAATATCGTTATCTTGATCTCCGCCGTCCATACATGCAGAGACTTCTCCGCCGTCGCTCAGAATTCTACAAATTCCTCCGCGACTATATGTACGAGAAAAACTTTATTGAAGTAACAACTCCAATTCTCGCAAACAGCTCTCCTGAAGGCGCACGTGACTTCTTGGTTCCTAGCCGTCTCCACCCAGGCATGTTCTATGCACTTCCACAGGCACCACAGCAATTCAAACAGCTCTTGATGGTCGGTGGTGTTCCACGTTACTTCCAACTTGCTCCATGTTTCCGCGATGAGGATCCACGTGCAGACCGTCTTTATGGCGATTTCTATCAGCTCGATACTGAGATGGCATTCGTTGATAATGGTGAAGAAATCCGTCGCACTATGGAACCATTAATCAAGAAACTTGCTACTGAATTCGTTGAAAAGAAACTTGTTCTTAACTCTGAAGTTGCAAAAGAGTACCTTACTGATGCTGATGATATGATTCCTCGTATTCCATACGAAGTTGCTATGAATACTTATGGTGTTGATAAGCCAGATCTTCGCTATGGTATGGAGCTCATCGATCTTACTGAAGCTCTCAAAGACACTGAATTTAAGGTCTTCCAATCTCCATGTGTCAAGGCTCTTTGTGTGAAGAACGGCGCTAGCCTTACTCGTTCACAAATCGATAACTTCACTGAACAAGCTCGCAAACTTGGTGCAGGTGGCCTTGCATATATCATTTATGAAAATGGAACCGAACGCAGCCCAATTGCTAAATTCTTGAAACCAGAAGAACTTGCAAAAATCAAAGAGTTAACTGGCGCAGAAGATGGCGATGCGGTTTTCTTTGGTGCAGATTCTCGTGAAAAGGTAAACAAAGTTCTTGGTCAACTTCGTATTGCCTTTGCTGATCACTTTGAACTTAAGAATGATAAAGAGGTTGCTCTTTGTTGGATCGTTGACTTCCCATTCTACGAGTGGGATGATGGTGCAAACAAACTCGACTTCGGCCACAACCCATTCTCAATGCCAAAAGGCGGACTTGCTGCGCTTGAAGCTGCAAAGACCGATGCTGAAAAACTCGCAATCGTTGCAGATCAGTACGATATGGTTATGAACGGCTACGAAATCTGTTCTGGTGCAGTTAGAAACCACAACCCAGAAATCATGTACAAAGTCTTCGGTATCCTCGGCTATGACGAGAAATACGTTGAAGCTCGCTTCGGTGGTATGCTCAACGCCTTCAAGTTTGGTGCACCACCACACGCTGGTTGTGCCTTCGGTATTGAACGTATCTTCATGGTTCTTGAAGACGCAAAGAACATTCGCGATATCGTCGCCTTCCCTAAGAACGGTTCAGGTATCGATCTTATGATGGGTTCACCAACTCCAGTTGATGATTATCAGCTTGAAGATACTCATATTGCAGTCATCAAAGACGACGAAGAATAGATTAAGACAAACTTAAAATTAGCACTCTCGCATTGACAGTGCTAATTTTGTGCGTTATAATCTAATTATATGAATGATGATTTTAACCAAGTAGCAGCAAATCTCTCTGAAAATGCTCGTTTCGCGCTTCAGAAGGCTGATACTTATGCCAAAATGTACAATCAGGGTGCAGTTCAAACTGAACACCTTCTCCTTGGAATTCTTGCTCAAGATACTTCAACTGGTGCTCGCCTTCTTGCTGATGAAGGTGTCCGTCTTGAAGATGCTGAAAAAACTATGACTAATCCTCCAGTAGAGGTTCGTGAAAAAGAGATGTCGATGATGTCTCTAACTGAGGCCGTAGTTTTGACACTTCGCATGGCAAACAAGATTGTCCAAGAGCAGGGAATGCGTGTGATTGGAACCGAGCACATCCTCTTTGCTTTAATTAATCAATCAACTTCAAAAGCCGCTTTGATGCTTGAAAAATTGAACGTTGATATCGACCGTCTTGCTGATAGTATTGAAGAATTAATTGAAAAACAAGCCGAAGACACTAAGGTTGAAGAAAGAAAGGCTGAATATAAGCGCAAAGGACCAGTTAAATGGTTGAAGCGCTACGGCCAAGATCTTACTCAAATGGCTCGTGACGGAAAACTCGACACTGTTATTGGACGTGATCGCGAAATCGAACGTGCCGTTACTGTGCTTTGCCGTCGCACAAAATCAAACCCAGTCTTAATTGGTGAAGCTGGTGTTGGTAAAACCGCTATTGTTGAAGGTATTGCAACTCGTATTGCAAAAGACGAAGTCCCAGGCTTCTTGATTGGTAAACGCATTTATCAAGTCGACTTAAGTTCAGTTGTTGCAGGTACAAAGTTCCGCGGTGAATTCGAGGAACGCATTAAGGGAATTATCGATGAAGCAATGGAAGATAAAAACCTCATTCTCTTCATTGATGAAATTCATCTTTTGATGGGTGCTGGTTCAGGCGAAGGCTCAATGGATGCCGCAAACATTTTGAAACCTGCACTTGCTCGTGGCCAAATTCGCCTCATTGGTGCAACTACTATGGATGAATACCGCAAGTCTATTGAAAAAGATAAAGCGCTTGCTCGTCGTTTCCAAATTGTCCAAGTTGATGAACCAAGTCCAGCTGTCACACTTCGTATTTTAAAGGGCGTAAAACAGCACTACGAAAAACACCATGGTGTAATTATTCCAGATAGTATTCTTGAAACCGCAATCGTCATGGCCGGTCGCTATATTAATGATCGCTTTATGCCAGACAAAGTCATCGACGTAATTGATGAAGCTTCAGCAATTGCTAAAGTTTCTGCTGATAAAAAAGGCGGCGGCGAGTACAAAAAACTAAAAATCGAAATTAAGACTCTTGAAGATAAACAAGAACAAGCTGCTGATGCTGAAGATTTCGAACGTGCTGCAATGTGTAAGACTCGCATTAAGCAACTCCAAAAAGAGGTTGAGAAACTTGAAAAAGCCGGTGCCAAGAATCTTGAGAATCCAAAACTTAAAGAAGAAGATCTTGCAAACGCAATCAGCTTGAAGACTGGCATTCCAGTTTCAAAAGTTCATGGTTCTGAGAAAGACCTTTTGATTAATCTCGAAGATCGTCTTAATAAAGAAATTATCGGACAGGAAGAAGCTGTGCGCGATGTTGCAAAAGCAATTCGTCGTGGTCGTTCAGGTATTTCTGATCCACGTCGCCCAATTGGCTCATTCCTCTTTATGGGTCCAACTGGTGTTGGTAAAACTGAACTTGCACGTGTAATCGCTAGAGAAGTCTTTGGTGGTGATAATGCCTTAATCAAAATTGATATGTCTGAGTTCGGCGAAAAACATAACGTATCTCGTCTTGTTGGCGCACCTGCTGGTTATGTTGGCTATGATGATGGTGGTAAACTTACTGAAGCTGTCCGTCGTCACCCATATTCAGTTGTGCTCTTTGATGAAATTGAAAAAGCGCATCCAGACGTGTTTAATATGCTTCTTCAAATTCTTGAAGACGGTATTCTTACTGACGGCCAAGGCAATAAAGTTAAATTCAATAACACAGTTGTTATTCTCACTTCAAACCTCGGTGCATCCGAAATGTATGATGATCAAGAATTAGGTTTTGCAGTCAGAACTAAAGCCGACGAAAAGAAACTTGCTGAAGAATATGAAGACTCAAAGAATGCTGCAATGCGTGAACTTAAAAAAGCCATGCGTCCAGAACTTATCAACCGTCTCGATTGCATTGAAGTCTTCCATGCATTGACTAGAAAACAAGTTGAACGTATCTTTGATAACTTAATCGAAGATCTCAAAAAGCGTCTTGCTGAGAAATCAATCGGCCTTAAACTCGATGAAAATGTTAAAAACTTCTTGATTGAAAAAGGTTACGATCCAAAGAATGGTGCACGTCCACTTCGTCGTGCCATTGAAGATCATCTCGAATCTGTACTTTCTGAGGCTATTATTAGTGAAGAAGTGAAAAAAGGCGAAATTATTGAAGCCGAAATGGATGGAGATGATAAAATAAAAGTAAAGATTCAAAAGAAAGAAAAGTAATGACGAAAACCGCAAAAATTCGAGCCGCTCTTTCAGGAATATTGATCGCAATATTACTTGTTGAAGCTTTCGACTTTTTCGGTGGCTATGACTTTATTAAGGCTGGGCTTTATCAGCCAAATGAAGAAATGTCAGACCTAATTTCAAATCTTGAGCTTACTAGTCGTGGTGAAAGAATCTTGAAAGCAACAAAGCCAAGCCTCGATTCCAAAGAACTCTTTAATGAAAAATGTGATTCGCATAAAGCTGAAATCTATGTCTTAGGCTGTTATCTCACCGGTGATGATCAAATACATTTATATGATGTAGATGAAACTGAACTCAGTGGCGTAAAAGAATCTACTGCTGCTCACGAGCTGTTGCATGCTGTTTATCTCCGCCTCCCATTCTGGGAAAAAGATAGTCTCAATCAAAAACTACAATCAGTCTATGATTCACTAGCAGAAGATGATGACATCAAAACTTCGCTCAAGCTCTACTCGGATAACGACTTTTATGACGAACTTCATTCTCGTCTTGGCACTGAAATTAAAGATTTGCCATATGAACTCGAAAAACATTATGAAGCAATCTTCAAAAACCAAGACAAGATAGTCGACTACTATGAAAAATACTCCGGTACTTTTAAAAAGTACGAAAAGGAAACTGAAGCTCTTGGTAAACGTCTCGAAACGATGCAAACAGAAATTGACGAGGAGGAGCGAAGGCTTGCTGAACTTTCAAAAGACCTAAACGAAAGGATTGAAAACTACAACAGTCGCGTTAGTTCGCATAGCTATACTGACGCAAGAACGATTCGCGCAGAAGGTGATTCGCTCCAAGCTGAAGTTAATTCAATCAACGCAGCATATGATGCTTTAAATCAGAAAATTGATGAATATAATAATCTGATCGTTGAATACAATAACAGTGTTATCAGAACAAATCAGATCTTTAATTCAATCAATAGTAATAGCGAACAGTTTGAAACCGTTAATAACTAGAAAGGAATAATATGAAAGAAACAAAAGATTATCTAGTTCCAAATGTTATCGAAGAAACTAATAAAGGTGAGCGTGCTTATGATATTTACTCACGTCTTTTAAAAGACCGTATCATCTTCCTTGGTGAAGATGTAAACTCACATACCGCAAACCTTGTAGTTGCGCAGTTACTCTTCCTTGCACATGAGGATCCAAAGAAAGACATTAAACTCTATATTAACTCACCTGGTGGCTCAGTCTATGATGGTCTCGCAATCATTGATACCATGAACTTCATTGAACCAGATGTTCAAACTATTGGTATTGGTCTTCAAGCATCAATGGGTGCAATGTTATTGTCTTGTGGTGCAAAAGGAAAACGCTTTGCGCTTCCAAACTCACGCATTATGATTCACCAACCATCTTCTGGTACTGAAGGTAAAATTACTGATCAGGAAATCGCTCTTAAAGGAGGTATCTTCCTTAAGAAACGCCTTGCTGAAATCTTTGCTAAAAATACCGGCAAGGATATTAAGCAGGTTGAAAAAGACATGGATCGCGATAACTGGATGTCTGCAGAAGAAGCTAAGGCTTACGGTATCGTCGACGAAATCGTTAAATAAATTTAAGATTGGACCTCTGTTATGGGGTCCATTTTTTATTGACTTTAAGATAATTCTTATGTTAAAATTAAACAAAATGAAGGGCATGAAATTAATCAGGAAGATTGGTGTATTTGCAGCTTCTCTTTTTGTTTCTGTCTCGGCGGTTTATTTGTATTCTCCAGTCCTTAGCTCTAATGCGGCAGATACTGCGCTGATTGATTTAAATATTAATGTAAAAAAAGTAATTAGTCTTTCGTCTGATACTGAAAACGTTGAAATGGAATCATCTGTAAACTCTTTTGTTCATAAATCAGTTGATTTGACCGTTGCAACCAATTCGTCTTATGGCTATACTTTAACGCTTGAGGATGAAGATGATAACTCTAATATGACTCATACTAACTCAAGTGTGAAAGATGCATTTACTTCAGAATTTGAGGGTGCAAAATCTAGCTCCGATATGCCAGAAAATTCATGGGGCTTTAGTATTGATGGTGGCTCAAACTATTACTACATTCCAGTACGCAACTATGCAACCTTAGTCTCAAAATCAAGCACTTTTCTTGAAGCTGGATCAGTAACGTCAACGGTTGATTTTGGCGTAAAAGTCGGCGTTCCAGCTTCTGGTGTTTATAAGGATACGGTTTTGTTTACGGCTTATGCTAATGGCGTTGGTGGAACTGCTTCTGAAGGCAATGCGATTAACGAAAATGGTACAAAGCCAAGTGGTAACATGCAAAGCTTTGACTGTAGTACCTTGGAATCAGGCAAGACAGTTACACTTTATGATGTTCGTGACAATAACGCCTATACGGTTAAAAAGTTAGTGGACGGCAACTGCTGGATGACTCAGAATCTGAGGATTCAGAACCGTATTCTTACGAGTGCAGATTCCGATTTGGAAATAGACATGCAAATTCTGTTGAGTTCAACCGATAGAGAGCTTACAGACACCATTGCAAAGTTTAATGAATATGCTAGAACTTTAGACCAAAGTAATCCCGATGCAGTTCAAGCATATTTTGAGAAATATGATACGGTGGTTATGCCTATCATGCTTCGTGTTGATGACTTTGGCGGTCATTATGCTGATCTGTTATCCTTGGGTGGCATGAGGTCAGCTATGCCTTATGCTAACAGTGAGGGTACTATTCCAACATCGATCTGTCCAAAAAAATGGCGCTTACCTACAATGTCTGAATTTGAGGCACTATCAACTGCATATGGGGATGCCTCATCGCTTATAGAAGCTGCAAATGTATCTCTTGCTGGGGAGTATGTATTGACCGGCGATGCCACAGATTTTAAATTAGTATATTATGGTAATATGGCTCACTATATTACTTCAACAGTGAAATCAAATAGTAACAGTCATTACCCAATGGTATTTCATATTGATACATCAAAAACTCAGGCTGAGGCCTCTGCGGACAACTATAACACAGTACGCTGTGTTGCTCGTTAATCTGATATAATAGAACTATGAAGAAAAATACCAGATTTGTCTGTCAAAACTGTGGCGCGACTTACGCTAAATGGACCGGAAAATGTACGAATTGCGATGAATGGAATACTCTCGTCGAGCAAATTGTTGAATCTGAATCTGAAGCAAAGTCTGCAATTAAAAAGGCTGAAAAAACTGGCAAAATTCTAGACTATAAAAACATTAAAACTATCGAACCAAGCGACATTAAAGAGCGCTTAAAAACTGATTTTGAAGATTTAAATACCGTGCTTGGCGGTGGTATTTTAATGGGCTCGGTTAATCTTCTGGCTGGCCAACCTGGTATTGGTAAATCGACTATTTTGATGCAAATCTGCGCGACAATTAGTAAGACTAAAAATGTGCTTTATGTTTCTGGTGAGGAATCTGCTGGTCAAGTAAAAATGCGCGCAAAACGACTTGGCGCTGAATCCGAAAAACTAAACTTTGCTAGCAGTACTTCCGCAAACGACATTGCAAAAACCATTGAAACTGGCGATTTTGATCTCGTAATTATTGACTCAATTCAAACGCTCGCAATGGATGAAATCTCGTCCGCTCCGGGAACTGTCAGCCAAGTTACAAACTGCGGCAACTTGATTATTCGCGCAGCTAAGTCGACCGACACAGCTGTAATTATTGTTGGCCACGTAACGAAAGAGGGAACACTTGCTGGTCCAAAAGTTCTTGAACATTTAGTTGATGTTGTTATTAATTTTGAAGGCGATCGTTATGGTGGATTCAAGACTATCCGTGCTGTCAAAAACCGTTTTGGCTCAACCAATGAAGTCGCAATTTTTGAGATGAATGAAAAGGGGCTTCAGGAAGTTAAAAACCCATCAGCTGCATTGCTTGCTGAACGCCAAAATACTGACGGTTCAATTATTCTTGCCACCCTCGAAGGTACTCGTCCGATCTTAGTTGAAATTCAGGCTTTAGTTTCACCTTCAAACTTTGGCTATCCAAAACGTACAGCTTCCGGTTTTGATCTAAACCGCCTCCAGCTTTTGATTGCCGTAATTGAACGTAGAACCAAATTAAAACTCGACGACAAAGATATTTTCATTAACGTTGTTGGAGGTATGAAACTCAATGACTCAGCAGCCGATCTTGCGGTTTGTATGGCAATCGCATCTGCTGCAGCAGAACGTAAACTTAGTGAAGAATATGTTGTGTTTGGCGAAGTTGGTCTTGGCGGCGAAATTCGTTCCGCCTTTCGTGCTGACCAGCGCATTGCTGAAGCAAAGAAGCTTGGCTTTAAACACGCAATTGCACCAGCAACTATTAAAGATAAATTCGTAATTCCTGCTAAAGACTTACGCGAAACATTAATTAAATACGTGAACGAAAAATGAGAATATTAGGAATCGATCCAGGAACCGGCATTTGTGGATTTGGTGTAATCGAACTAAAAAAGACCGCCAAAAATCCAACTGGGAAAATGGTGATGATTGATAATGGTGTAATTACCACGCCAGCACACACTCCACTTCCAGAACGCTTGGAAGATATATACAATTCGCTCCATGAGATAATTGAGTTGGATAAACCGGATTGTGTATCAATTGAAAAACTTTTCTTCACAAAAAATTGCTGAAGCACGTGGTGTTGTGATTCTAGTTTGTAAACAACATAAACTTCCAATCTTCGAGTATACGCCAAACGAAATTAAAAAAACTATCACTGGCTTTGGTGGTGCAAAGAAAAAACAAATGCAGGAGATGGTAAAGATTCGTCTAGGTCTCGAAAGTGTACCAAAACCAGATGATGCTGCCGATGCTTTGGCTGCAGCAATCACACATTCACTTTATTCACGTTTCGCAAGTTAGCATGATATAATTTAAGCATGAAGACTTTTAGAAAATTATTCTTTTTCGTAATGCCACTTTTATTAATTGGTTTTGCGGTTAGTATTCTTTATAAGTGGAACTATATTCAACACGCTCAACGTGTTCCTGACGAATTCAATATTCCATATTACACGGCTGGCGTAGATCATAATAAAAACCACATTGATGATGGTAAAGAAATTCTTGAAGGCGCAAAAGTATACATCAGTAAAAGCCCTCAATACGAAGCATTGAGGGAATATGGTGGTAATGGTTGGCCATCAGGAAACCGCGGTCAGGCTGGTGATGTAATTGCTCAGGCCTTTGACTATGCTGATTATGATCTCCAAGTTTTAATTACCCAGGATATTAAAAAGAATCCATCAGCTTATGAGGGCAAGGCCCCAACCGGCGACAAAATCGCTTTTAGAAGTCCAGAAACTCAAGCAATTTTCTTTTCACGCTACCTTCCTTCTTATAGTACTGATATTGAAAAAAGAAGTGAATGGCAACCAGGCGATATTGTCGTTTTCGAAAAGAAACACATTGCAATCGTTGCTGATAAAGTGAATGACAATGGCGTACGCTTTATCATTCATCACTTCTGGCAATATCAAGCTGGCTATTTCCAGGACGTACTTGAAACTGGAGCATGGGGAAGGATTACTGGACACTATCGTATCTCGGATAGAATTCTTTCACCAAGAACAGACAACGCAAATACAAAAGTTGTAAAATACGAAGTAAATAGCTAGAAAAAACGGGCGTTTGGCCCGTTTTTTGTTACCAATTAATGATGCGTTTTTCAAAGAAGCTTTGTGGGTGATTACAAACTGGACATTCTTCTGGTGCAGTATCTCCTACTGTTACGTAGCCACAGTTACGGCATTTCCAAACTGTCACTTCGTCACCTTTGAAAACTACATCATCGTCAATATTCTTAAGTAATGCGCGGTAGCGATCTTCGTGCTCTTTTTCAATCAATCCAACTTGATCAAACTTAGTTGCGATTTCTTCAAACCCTTCTTCGCGTGCGATTCTTGCGAATTCTTTATACATTGAAGTATATTCATAATCTTCGCCTTCGATTGCAAGTTTGAGATTTTCTTTAGTGTCACCTACGCCGTTATTAAGTAGCTTATACCAAATCTTTGCATGCTCTTTTTCGTTGTCTGAAGTCTCAGTAAAAATCTCAGCGATTTGTTCATAGCCATCTTTTTTAGCGCGTGAAGCAAAGAATTGATATTTGACACGCGCCTGAGCTTCACCTGCAAACGCGGTTTTTAAGTTCTCGTAGGTTCTACTATTCTTGAAGTCCATAATTGTTCTCCCATGTGATATACTATATAAAGATTATATCAGAAATATTTCGGAGGATACAGTGGGGATTGAAAGAGTTATCGATAATACCGTACACGAAGACGACAGTGAAGAAGAAGTTTATGAACAAAGTCTACGCCCGACTAATTTTTCTGAATACATTGGACAGGAAAGATTAAAGAAAAATCTTAAACTCGCGATTGATGCCGTCAAAAAACGTGACGACGGAACTACTCTTGATCACGTTTTACTTTATGGTCCTCCAGGACTTGGTAAAACTACTATGGCGAATGTGATTGCGCATGAGCTTGGTGCAAACCTAAAAGTTACTACCGGCCCAGCAATTGAACGTGCTGGTGATCTTGCCTCGATTTTAACTAACCTCCAAGATGGTGATGTGCTCTTCATTGACGAGATTCACCGCCTTCGCCGCGCTGTTGAGGAAATCCTCTATTCAGCTATGGAAGATTATAAGCTCGATATCGTAGTGGGAAAAGGTCCAGCTGCTAACTCAATCCGTCTTGATCTCCCACATTTTACAGTGATCGGTGCAACTACTCGCACGGGTTCTTTGGCTGGTCCACTCCGTGATCGCTTTGGTATTACCTATCGTCTTGAGTATTATAAAGAACCAGAAATTAAGCAAATCATTAAGCGTACCGCCGGTTTGCTTGAAACTCCGATTAAAGATGACGCTGCAGAGATGTTGGCAACTCGCTCTCGTCTCACGCCACGTATTGCTAACCGTATTACAAAGCGCGTCCGCGACTATGCCGATGTGAATGGTGACGGTGTTATTGATACTAAAATTGCCACCGAGGCGCTCGATCTTATGGAAATCGATTCACTCGGTCTTGATCCAGCAGACCGCAATATGCTCGAACTTATGATCGAAAATTATGGCGACCGTCCAGTTGGCGTAACTACCATCGCTGCTCTCACTGGTGACGAAGTCTCAACAATTGAGGATTATTATGAGCCATATCTCATTCAACTCGGATTTATTGAGAAAACACCACGTGGCCGCGTTGTCACATTAAAAGCAAAGGAACATCTAAAGAAACATGACTAGGCTAGCTGTAATTTTTGAAAAATATGCCATTTTATGCTATAATAAAGAAAAGTTAGGGAGAATCACAAATGCGTAGCGATTTAGCAAAGTTGCGCCATGCGCGCTCAAAGAAGGATTTTCCAGACATTTCACTTGAAGAAAACGAGTATGTTGTCTTGAAAATCAAACGCTCTAGCGTTATTCCAATCTTAGTTTGGACTGGTCTTATACTTGCAGCAATTTTCTTTATTGCTCTTACTATTATGATTAATAAAACCACTGATATGGGCATCTTCTCAATGAATGCCTCTTCTCGTGGCTTCTTTAGCATCATTATCGATATTGTCTTCGGTGTTGTCCTTATTGCAACTCTAATCTCGATGCATGTCTACAATAACAATAGACTTTTCGTTACCAATAAACGTATTATTCAGCAATCGCAAGCTTCACTTTTCTCAAGCTCAACCAATGTGATTGATCTTGTTTCAATCGAAGACGTATCGTTTAAGCAAGCCGGTATTATGGAGCACCTTATCAAGGTGGGAACCCTCCGTATGTCAACAATCGGTGAGGAAACCACCTATACCTTCAAATATGTAGATACTCCAATCGACGAACTCGAAACCATTACTCACCTCGTCCACGTCGAGAAACAGGAAAGAGACGAAAGAGTAAATCGACACTAACTCCTTTAAAAATAGCGGACTAGAAGTCCGCTATTTTGTTTGAGTAACAAAAAACTCGCTTTTGCGAGTAATAATCTTAGTGGTAGCATCGACTGGGATCGAACCAGTGACCTTAGGCTTATGAGTCCTACGCTCTAACCAACTGAGCTACGATGCCAATCATTCATACCATTCATAAAAATGGCGGAAGGGACAGGATTCGAACCTGCGAAGCGTTAACTTGCTGGTTTTCAAGACCAGTGCCATCAACCACTCGGCCACCCTTCCATG
>CAMZGX010000019.1 GCA_947306585.1 uncultured Candidatus Saccharibacteria bacterium | reverse complement strand
CCCTCAGCAATATATACGAGATAGCTTTCAGGGTCATCGCGCAAACCAACTAAAAATTCATAGACGTTTTGAACTTCGAGATGTGGAAGTTTTTCGGAAAGCGTTTTAGCGTCCCAATCGCCAGATTTAACTCCATTTTCAGGAATTTTTCCAGTCTCAATAACGGTCAAAAATTCTTTTAAAATATCGTCGTGTTTTAAGAATTTTTTTACAAAAGTTTCCGCCGCAAATGGATCTAAATGTTTTTCGACTACTAAATATTCTCGGATAATTCCTTTTTCACTCATCTGAGTTCTCCTTCCTTACGCACAAATCGTGCAATCGTTTCAACTCTACCACCAAAAGCCCAAGCCTCACGCTCAATCAATTGCGCGCGGTAAGCATCATAACCATTGCGGCTCTTCATATAGTACACGAAGTTCTCCTGGTATTTCTTGCGCTGCTCTTCACTAACACCTTCGCCAGCCCATTGATGCGCGTGCCACAATTCATGTGCAACTACATTCATATGTTCAAATGCCTCTGCGCCGACTTCTCTTCTCTTTATGAGGCCAAACAACATTTTTCTTTCGGTATCAGGCGCGCCACCGGTTTTAATGATTTTATCTCTAATCAACTCCTCGCAAACCACCATACGATGTTTGTGACGAATATAACAGCCACTTTCCCCGCCACCAGATTTACCATATTCAAATTTTGGCGGATTTTTATCAAGCCCAAGAATTGGCAAAAGTTTAGTAAATAGCAACTCATCACCTCTATGCAAATCTTTTTCATAAGCGTTCAAAACTTCTTCAAAATCTCTCATTGAGATTTTTTCGAGAGCTTCATTAATAACTTCATCGATATCTTCTACTCCTCTTTTTTCGTAAATATCAGGATTTTCATGTGCTCTTTGTCTGAGTCTCGAATCATATTCATAGCTATCAAAGAATTCCGAATCGACATCCCACAAATCATAAAGCTCTTTTGAAACCACAGCCCCTTCCAAGTCAGCCGCCGCAAGAATGTCAAAATGTTTTCCTCTTAAATATGGATCGTGAATTAGTTCTTCCACAGTAGCTAGATTTTGATCGGCAATAGAATTAAGCGCCGAACTAAGATTATTCAAAAGCCCATTGCGGTCGACTTTCGCTTCGCCTTTTTGGATCTTCTCTTCTAGTTGATTAAAGACGCTTCGATATTTGTTAGTTAAATAATCTTCGTCACCAAGAAGATTTCTCGCCTCTTCGGATTCATAAAAATCTTCGTCCGCATAAGTGAATAATTCGTAAAGAATTCTTTCATTTTCCTTTAAGTCACCGCCTCTCCTGCCAGCAATTGCGTCGGCGTGGCGTTTTCGCATAAATGGATCATCCCTTAATTCCCCCAAAAACTTCGAAGGCGCATGCTCCATTTTCTCCGAGATAAAATCTTTAATTTTTTCGCTATATACCCTGTCAACTTTTTGCGTCCTCGCAAGGCCATCAATCATTTGAATCTGTTCTTCATTAGTCAATGCTTCATCAAGTAATATACTCTCTACATAATGGTCGGGATTAGTTTTGTCGCCACCATCAAAACAAGCATTAAAAACAAGTGCATCGATTTTATCGCCGTAATTCTCCTCAACAAAATCTAACGATTCAGAGCTTTTTTCGCTAGATTCAGAAAATTCAACCTCTTCGCCAAGTTTATCCCATTCGGTTTTTGTCTGCAGTTCTTCGGGTGTGCCAGAAAGCTCATGGTTATTCATGAACTTATTATACCAAAAAGCCCCGAAGTTGGGGCTTTTTCTTAGGCGCGATTCTCTCTTTTGCGCTTAATTGGATCAAGTTGACGTTTGCGGAGGCGAAGATTCTTTGGTGTAACTTCAAGAAGTTCGTCGTCAAGCAAGAAGTCGAGACATTGCTCAAGACTAAGCTGTGTGTATGGTGTAAGCTGAATTGCACCATCAGATGCGTGAGTACGCATGTTGGTGAGCTGCTTCTCACGACAGATGTTAATATCGATATCATCTTTCTTATTTGAAAGACCAACGATCATACCTTGGTAAACTGCAGCTTGTGGTGGAATGTAGAGTGTACCACGAGCTTGAGCAGCATCAAGAGCGTAAGCAGTTGAAGTACCGGTTTCAAATGAGATAAGTGCACCATTACGTTCTGGTTTATACTTTGAGTCTGCTGGTTTGTAGCCCTTTGGAATTGAGCTCATAATGACAGTACCTTTTGTTGCAGTAAGGAGGCTGTTTCTGAGACCAATGAGAGCTGCAGTAGTGATATCGTAAGTGAAACGAGTTGAACCAGTGGTTGTAAGTTCTTGAGTTTTGAGGTCAGCCTTTCTGAGACCCATTTCCTGGCTTACAGCACCGACGTATTCTGAATCTACTTCAACAGTAAGTTCCTCGACCGGTTCACATTTAACACCATCAATTTCCTTGTAGACGACTTCTGGACGACCAGCTTCAAGTTCATAACCTTCACGGCGCATAGTTTCGATAAGGACTGAGAGGTGGAGCTCACCACGACCAGAAACTTTGTAACCGAGACCATCTGGTTTAATTTTGAGAGCAATGTTAGTTTCAAGCTCTTTTTCAAGACGTTCAGCGATTTGGCGTGAAGTAGTGAATTCACCTTCTTTACCTTTAAGTGGTGAAGTGTTAGGGCCAATATAGATTGAAAGCGTTGGTGGCTCAAGCTCGATGGTTGGGAGGGCTTCTGGAGCTTCACCAGTGGCAATAGTATCACCAATGTTTGCATCTGGAATACCAGTAAGAGCTACGATATCACCAGCGAAGGCTTCATTAGTTTCCTCTTTACCGAGACCACGGTAGGTGAAGATCTTATCGATTTTAGCTTGCTTTGAAGTGATTTTTGGTTCGCCGTTTTCGAAGACAGTCTTCATAACTTTAACGGTTTCACCATGTTTTAATTTACCACGATGGATTTTACCAATTGCGTACTTACCGAGGTAGTTATCAGCAGCAAGAGCAGCAACGAGAAGTTGAGCACCTTTACCTTCATTTTCATCGATTTTTGGTGCAGGAATATCATTAATGATTGATTCAAAGATAACATGAAGATCATTATCGAGATCAATGGTTTTACCAGCTTTACCATCACGGGCGATAGCATAGTAGATTGGATAGTTAAGCTGAGATTCATCAGTAGCAAGTTCAAGGAAGAGATCAGCGATTTCAGATTCAACTTCTGAAATACGTGCAGCTGGCTTATCAATCTTGTTGATTACAACTACTGGGCGAAGATGAAGACCAAGCGCCTTTTGAAGCACAAATTTAGTCTGTGGCATTGGGCCTTCTTGAGCATCAACGATCAAGATTACACCGTCAGCCATGTTGAGAGTACGTTCAACTTCACCTGAGAAGTCAGCGTGACCCGGGGTATCAATAATGTTGATTTTGTAGCCATCATAAAAGACAGCAGTTTGTTTTGCAGTAATAGTAATACCACGCTCATGCTCTTGGTCCATTGAGTCCATGATGAGAGTTTGGCTCATTTCTGCTTGGTTATCACGAAAAGTGTGTGATTGCTTCAAAAGAGCATCAACGAGTGTAGTTTTACCGTGGTCGACGTGTGCGATAATCGCGACGTTTCTAATTTTGTTCTGATCCATAATATTCCTTATTTAGTTGCTTTCTTAAATACTTTCTTATAAATGTTTTTAGCGATTTGATAATATTCTTTGCTTTGATTTCCGAAATGTCCGAGACAAACGCTTGAGTTGATTTCTAGAACTTCGAATCCTTCTTTCTCAGTTTCGATAATATCGACGGTTGCAAACTCAAGTTTCAAAGTTTTAGCTGCGCGCTTTGCGATGGTCTCGAGTTTCTTGTATGGTTTCTCGGTTTTCTCGAGCACCTTCGGCTTAACACCAAAGACGAGTTTTCTGCGTTTTACGCGCTCCTTTTTTACTTTATCAAAGATGAGTTCAACTTTATTACCAAGAACCACACAACGATATTCATGTTTGATATCCCTGAACGGAGATAAGACAAGTTCTTTTTCGTAAACGAAGAGATCTCTAATTTTTCTATTAAGTTGCAATTTGTTATATACAAGCGAGACATCGCGGGATTGTCTGCCCTCAGCCGGTTTTAAGACCAAAGGGAGGCTTTCTTTTTTAATCACTGCATTAATACGAGCACGGTTTCGTTTCACTTGATCACCGAAGATTGCGTAATATGCAGGTTGATATATTTCATAGTGAGGCACTGCTTTGATCTTATTTCGGCGCAGAATCTCAAATGTTTCGGCTTTATTTTTACTGAACGCTGTAGCAAGTGAAGTGTTTTGGCCAAAGTTTTTACCTTTGATATAGACTTTCTTATTGCCTTTCTTAAGTTCGTACACACCATCAATAATACGGGTCAATTTATACCCGTTTTCCTTCGATAGTTCATGCAGAATTTTATGAAATATTTTATCGTCCATAAAAAATATTGCCCTTTGTATTATTATAACATTTATCCCTGTTTTTGTCGAGGTCTAGAGTCTAGGCTTTTTAAATTTAAGGGTTGATTTTTTTAATAATATAGGATATAATGTATTGGTATTAACATATGGGCTGGTAGCTCAGCTGGTTAGAGCACGGGCCTTTTAAGCCCGGTGTCGAGGGTTCGAGCCCCTCCCAGCTCACCATAAGTTGATATAAAATAGCCCCTCGGGGCTTATTTTTTTGTTTTTTAGCCAACGAAAAACCCCGGAACAAACTTCGTTCCGGGGCGTGGGAAAACTGGGTTTGATAGTGTTCGAAAGTTTTTGTCTCTCACGAGACAGTGACATTGTGTTACCGAGTGTAACACGAGGTGATCTAAATTACCTGTCTACTTTCGAATAAATCGAAATCGGAGTGTTTCCGATAGTTTGGTGGTTTTCGTCTGTTGTCAGACATCTCAAATTTTCGCACATTAATAGCACATAAGGAGTGTCGAACACCAGAACCCAGCATTAAGCGAAATGTACAAATTTAGCAAGGGGAAATAGAACTTAATTCTACCTCCCCCCGCTATATTAAGACGCGGTCACAAACATGGCGAAGTTCCCGCGAGTATATATATTATACATTTATTTCTTATAATTGTCAATACTTTTAGCGGCTATTTTGTCGACTTTTTATCTTCGACAACTTCAGCTTCTTTGGCGTCTTCAATGAGGTTTTTGGCAGCCTTTTTTGCAGTCTTAACATTCCTTTTAACGGTGTCGATCTTTGACTTCAAGATGAAGGTGTCAATAAGACCAGAGATACCGTAGACCATGAGGAGAATACCAGCAATGGTGATGATAGCCTCATTTGAATCACCTGGGCGAACAATCATGATAACACCACAGATTAAGCCAATTAAGTTTGAAATAAGGGCTACAGTGTAAGCAGATGAACCACGAATTCTTGCAGCAAGGGAGATTTGCATGAATGAGTTTAAAATCATGTAAACACCAAAGGCAATAGTGATGATATTTAGAGTTTCTGGGTAGATTGCAATAATGATACCCATAAGGACGAAGAAAATTCCAGCTAGGCTAGTTGAAAAAAAGCTAAAGAATCCACCGTCATACATATCACGTGCGATCATTGCGATACCGGCACCGAGCAAGAGAATAGCGATTCCCCATTGCATAACAGCTAGTGTAAAGCCTGGCATAAGAATGAATACGAGGCCAATTAGAATCATAGCAACCATTGAGCCTAAAGCAGCACGCAAGAAGCCATTAATTTTCTTTTCAATTTTTTCCATTCCAAAAAACTCCTATTTTGCTTTTCTTCTTAAGATTATTTTATCACAAGTTGCAAGAAGTGCTGGAAGAATCAAAAGAATAATGATAGCAGCACAGAGAGTACCTTCGGAAACGGTGACACAAATCTTAGCAGCAATCGCTGAACCCTGTTTATCGAACGAACCAACGATGTAAGTTACAATCACAAGCACAGATGCAGAAGTGATAATGGTTGGGACAGATTTATTGTAAGATTCGATCAAAGCTTTCTTGATATCAATTCCCTTCTTACGGTGTTCAAGATAGTAGCTAGTATAAAGAATTGCGTAATCGATTGTGGCACCCATGAGGATAGCTTGAACAATAATGATTGCAATAAAGTAAACTGAGCTACCAGTAACAGAAAGAATTGACATAGTAATCCAAACTGCTGATTGAATAATCAAAACGAGGATTGATGGAATCAAGATTGATTTGAAAGTGAAGGCAACAACGACGAAGATTGAAATCATTGTAAGAATGGTAATGAAGTTCATTTCATCATTAAAGGTCTTTGACATTTCAAGTGCCATTGGCGAGTTACCAATTACAAAGACGTGAGCCTCTTCATTGTCGATGTCTGATTTAAGCTGCTCGATAAAGGCAAAAGTTTCTTCACCTTCTTCTGGAAGAGTGGTATTCAAAATTGCGCGAGCATAGTTTTTGCCGACGAGCAAACGCTTAGCATCACTAATTTTAGTATTGGCAGTTTCGATAGTGTCACGTTTTTCGGCGTCAATTTTATCGTTAAAGCGTTTATCCTTCAAAATTGTACCGTGAAGGTAATTTACAAATTGCTCAAGGCTCAAAGTCCATTCTTCATTGTAGTTATAAAGCGAACCGTGATACATGTATAGAAGATCGATGAGGTTTTGCTTTAGATTACCTGATAGTGGGCTAAGCAAGTTATACATACCGTTATGGTTGTAAGTGTTACCGTTGATTGAGTAATGCATTAAATCGGTAACAACTGCGAGAGTCTGGCGCTGATCATCAGAAAGATTTTTAGCGTATTTGTCATTATTTACAACGTTTGCGTTCAAGAACTCAACGAGAGTTTTAACGCTCAAGCTAGGGTTCTGGTTGACGTTTTCGAAATAGTGCAATGAATAGAGCAAACGTAGTTGGTTAGCATTAAGACCAAAGGTTTTAGCGAGCTCAGTATAAGTAAAGCGTTGACCTTTATTTACGGCAGTCATGACGGTTTTTGCGAGCTTTAATTTAGTCTTAGTTTCGTCATTAAGATTTGCGGCAATCTTTTCGTCATTTTGATGTTTCAAAAGATAATCTACAAATTCAACTGGAGAGCTCTTGTAAGTTTTTGCTTCTTGCTCAAGAGCCTTTGTAAACTCAGCGGTTTTCTGGTCGATTTCTGGCTGAGCAGCCTTAGTGACAGCTTCAACGACAGCATCCTTAGAAGCTTTTGTAACCTGCTCGGTAACTGGATCTTTGATTGCTGCAATATAAGCAGCTTTTTCTTCATCGGTCATCATGTGGCCGGTTTCGAGATAAGTCTTTGTAACTTTTTCAGTTACCATTTCAGTAATTTTAGCTTGTATGAGTTCAGCAATTTTATTTTTTACGGCAGCTTCGATTTTGGCCTTAGCGGCATCCTGCATAGCGGTGATTTCGTCGGCATGTTTTACTGAAGCTTGGTAAAGGAAGATTTTCTCAACTGAAGATTCTGAAACGCCAAGAACTTTAGCAAGACCAGCTGCGTCCATCTTTTGATTGATGGTGTTTTTATTTACGAGTGGTGCAAGCATTTGAATTTTAGCGCGAGCATTTGCATCAACTTCACCAGCATATTCAGGATTCTTTAAGACACTATTCATGAAGCTAACAAAATCAGTTAAGCTCATAGCATCATTACTGACAGCGTGACCAAGTTTTGAATCTTTTTCATTATTACCGTAGAGGACAAATACTTTCCTGAGATTTGCTTCGTCCATTTCGAAAATTGAAGCAAGTTCAGAAAGCGATTTTTCTTGGTTCATTTTTGAATCGACTGCAAAGTTTGAAAGACGATTAATTTGAGCGCGGATATCATTATCAACATCAGCACTGAAGTTTTCATCATTCATGATGTTTTCTTGAATGAAGGTAACAAACTCAGAAAGAGTCATTTCGTTTCTTTCATTTGGATCATAATAATGATAGTAGAGAGTTTTGATGAGATAATCATCAACATTCATCTCAGCACCAAGATCGGTTGCCTTAGCTTTCAAATCACCATAGCGCATTTGCTCGCCAATAGTATTGCCAAAACAAAGAGCTTGTTTGACGTTCTCGTTTAGATCATATTGTTTACAAATTTTTGCAAGACGAGCTTCGTCTTCGTTTTTGTAGATAATAGCGATTTGGTTAGTTTCATCAAAGATTTCGCCAATCTTGTTATTATTAGCGCCGGTATATTCGATACCAACGTTGCCTTTCAAGATCATTGAGCCAAAAAGAATAATTAAGAAAACTGGAGCGGCAATGTGGCGAGTTAAGTGTGCCCATTTGCCGAGATAGGTCATGTCGAAACGTGGAGCATGTTTCTTTGAATTCATGATCCATTTATCGAAAATCAAAAGAAAAGCTGGAAGAGTTGTAAAGATTGAAACGAGTGAAAGGAGTACGCCTTTTGAAAGGACAAAGCCCATATCTTTACCAATAGTAAAGCTCATGAAGACCAAGACAATTAAGCCGACAATGGTTGTAACTGAGCTAGCAGAAATTGAACCGAATGCGTGAGCGAGTGCATTCTTCATAGCTTTCTTTTTGTCTTTTTCAATCTTGCGCTCCTGGCGATAGCGCTCAGCTAGCATAATTGAATAGTCCATTGAAAGCGCGAGCTGGAGAATGGCGGCGATTGAATCAGTAATATGTGAGACACTTGGGAAGATAATATTAGTTCCCTTATTAATCAAAACTGCAATCAAAATTGAAGTGAGATAAAGCCATGGCTCGATGAAGCTTTCAGACATGACAGTAATAATTGCCATTGCTACGCCAACTGCAATTAGGATAATGACAATATTTAAGACTGAGCCGTTTGAAGTTGCGACATCACCTTTTTCATAGAAAGTATAACGAGCTTCATTTCCCTCTTTTTGATCTTTGAGGTAGTTATGAATTTCGTTGTAGGCGGTAGCAGCGACAGCATCATCAGCCTCGCCTTTGACGTCGATTGAATATAAAGTATATTTTACGCCATCTTTTTCACGATTATATTCATCAGAATCGTCGTAAGAGACTTTATCGACGCCTTCGACACCTTCGAAATACTCCTTCATTGAAGTTTTTTCGGAGTCATCGAGGTTCTCAAACATAATGGTATAGTTTGAGGTTGCGACATCGCCAAACTCCTCATCCATAATCTTCTTACCTTGAGAAGTTTCAGATGATTCCGGCATATATTTCATAATGTCGTGATTAATTTTTACATTCTTTGATACTACTGCTGATAAACCAGCAACCAGTACCATAACCGCGAGAACCACAAAACAATGGTTCACGATAAAATCCGTGATTTTCTTTTTCATTCTTTTGACCTTTATTTTTTAAATTCTTTACCGATTTTAGTGCGAATAAAAGCATTTTAACAGGACATTTTCTAAACATGTGTATAATTTTATACATTTGTGTGTATTTTTGTGGTATAATATGCTTATGAAAGAGATGAAATATAACTCAAAAAAGCGTACACACGAGCGCATTAAGCGCGCTTTTGCAGAGCTTTTATCAGAGAAAAAAGCTTTAAATAAAATTACGGTCGCAGAATTATCTGAGCGTGCTGAAGTAACACGCGGAACTTTCTATGCGCACTACGATAACATCTTTGAAGTGGCGGAAGAACTTGAAAATGAGTTTATTTCAGCACTTGATTCTTCGACAGAACATATTGAACGCGCTGAGGATTTCCCAATTACATGCACCAGATCTTTGTCTTCTTGGCTGCTAACGAAGATCTTTATCGTCAGCTTTTGTCATCCGACGCGCCGCTAGTTTTCATCGCACGCTTAAACCACCAAATTAACAAAACCATTCACCGTTTGCTCAAAGAGCATTCGATCGAAAAACCAATGCTTGATCTTGATATCACTTTCTTTACCGACGGTGCAACTTATATGATTTTAAAATATTTCCGCGGCGAGGTTGATCTTAGCCTCGATGAAATTGAGTGGTATTTAAAGCAGCGCGTTGAAGAGATGCTTCTCACCTAAAGCCAGCGTCTAGTGCCAGCATTTTCACGCAAGAGTTCGGCGGAAAGTGGTGTATATTTTTCCATGGCTTCATGGATTGGCTGGTCGTATTCTTCAAACTCTTCGTCAGCATTATTACGACTATGAATGAAGTGGTAATAATTCTGTAAATCTTTATAAACTTCATCATCGTCCATTTCACCTAAATCCATTTTTTCAGTGCGAATCAAAAACCAGTCGGTAGCAGTTTCGGGATAGCCGAGCAGCCTTCCAATTTTGCGATGAATGACTTTAATAACTGGTGAGTTCGGTTCATCGGTATCAAAATGATCGTAGAGTTCCTGTTCAGCATCGACTAGCATCTGAGCGATTTCCTTTTTCTTGGAAATAAAATAGGTGTGAGTGAATTTTGGTTCAAACTTAGGATTTAATTCAGTTTTTTCGTAGATAAATTTTAGACCTAAGCTTTCCAAGAAGCGCTCAAAAACATTGAGGTCCATATTTTCAGTATCAAATTCAGTAAAGTCGATCACACAAGCCGGTTTTATGCCGATCACCACACCAACGATACATGACAAACGATCCGCCGCTACGAATGGGCGAGCACAAGAATTTACAAGGAAGCGATCGAAAAGCTCTAGTGCGCTTTTTACTTCAATATCCATACTTTTATTATAGCACTTGTGCTATTTTTTCATCGGGTCGATTTCAGCCAAGATCTTGCGGTCCACCCATTTTGGCGGTTCACATTCAAATGTAATGACTGGAGTTCTTAGATTTACTTCATCACATTCCACGCCGTAATAAAAATTGTAAGTAGAATCGACGGAACCGAATTTTGCGGTATCTTTTTCAAGGCCTAAAAGCTTAGCAGTCTCCCAAACCTTTTCCTCACTTGGACCTTCGACTTCGATGAAGCTTGGAATCCATGGCCAAGTATCAAGACAAATTTCACAGCCATTAATTTCCCATTCTTCGCGCAAGGTTTCTTGGTGAGCTTTGATTGGAAGATGCGTTCCCTTCATTAGTTCAACCGCGCGATCATAATCATCAACTACGACGTTTACCTCTTTAGTACCGAGAATACTTTTGTCGTCACTGACATTTTTATAAGTCATCACGATTTTATTACCTTCATCACGCACACGTACGAATTGATGTTTACCAGCATCAAAAATGACACGTTTCATTTTGATTTCTTTTTGGACTAGCTTTCCGCCGGCAGCTTCAAGCTTTTTGCGCATTTCGTTTTTATCTATGTTTAAAAATTGGGCTTCGATCTCGTTATTCATGCACTCATTATATAGCATTTTTTGCGATTTTATTGTATAATATGTGTCGAGGGCAAATCGCCCTAGTTTTTTATTATTTCTAATCGCATAAATGAAAGGGGTGGATTTTTATGGTATTAAAAAGATGGATGAAGGGGAGATTGGGAAATCAAATGTTCCAATACGCTTTCATGCGGTCGGTGCAGCAGAATCATTTTCCGAGTGCGGAGATACATCTCGACTTCTCAAAAGTTGAGAGTGAAGCACATCGTAAACATTGGCTGGAAACCGATTCTCTTTCCGATTTAAGTGCTTCCTACTGTCGCGTGGAAGGCATACATCTGACGTTTAAGCAAAAAATGCTCTGTCTGCAGCTTTCGACGATTTTGTTTTATTACAAATATATCGTCAAAAAGAATTACGAGCAGCACCGCGAGCATATTGAGTTTAAATTCAAGGATGTATTAACACAGAACAATATCATCTGGCACACTTATGGCTATGATAACTTTGACTATTCCTTAATCGATCCTACGAAGGACATTGTGTTCTTCGGATACTACGAGAGTGAAATCTATTTCTATGATATGAGGAGGATTTTGAAAGAAGATTTCAAATCTCAGTATGAGCCAAATCCAGTCAATGCGTTGCTCGACGAAAAAATCGAACAGACAAACTCAGTTTGTGTTTCAGTTCGACGTGGGGACTTCGTCGGCAATCCAATGCATGATGTTTGTAAGAAAGAATATTTCGAAAAGGCCATCAATGAGATAATTCACAGACTTGATCAGCCTTGCTTCTTCTTCTTTTCAGACGACATTAAATGGGTTAGAGAAAACATCAAAGTGCCAAAAGGGTTTAGTGTGTATTATGAATCGGGTGATGATTTTGCAAACGAAAAGTTACGTTTGATGAGCAAATGCAAACATTTCATCATTTCCAATTCATCATTTTCATGGTGGGCACAATATCTTTGTGACTATCCAAAGAAAATCGTAATTGCACCAGATCGCTGGCTGAATCATAAAGAAGATGAAGAATACTTCAATAATGACATCTACCAAAGAGACTGGATACTTGTTCACGTGTGATTAGAAAAATCCCTGCTAGATTAGCAGGGACTTTTTTATTTTCCGAATCTACGTGAACGCGATTTGAAAGTTTCGAGAATCTTATCACAATCTTTGTCGGTGATACTTGGGAAATACTTTTTTAAGAACAAGAATTCGGAGTAGCTGGCACGCCATAATTGAAAGCCAGAAATGCGCTCTTCGCCAGATGTTCTAACAATCAAATCACATGGTGGGACTTCAGGATGGTAAAGATATTTAGCAACCACTTCCGGCGTGATTTCCTTTTCTCCAGCTGCAATGATTTTTGAGACCGCATCAGCAATTTCCCACTGGCCGCCATAATTAAAACAAATACAGACTGTGCCACGGGTGCCGTTTTTAGTCTTTTCTTCTAGCTCAGAAAGTGCCACTAAAAGATCCTTTGGAGCTGGTTCTTCGCGCCCCATCACCACACAGCGAATATTTTCTTTTACAAATTTCTTCTGCAATCGTTTAACGTTTTTGCGAAGTAAATCCATTAAATAGCTAACTTCCGCTTCAGAACGATTCCAGTTCTCGGTTGAAAAAAGATAAAATGAGACAAATTCAATTCCGCTGTCGATCATCTTGGTTGCGACTTTTTCAACCCTAGAAAAACCACGACGATGCCCCTCCAGGGTCGGGAGATTACGTTCTTTTGCCCAACGGCGATTTCCGTCGACAATAAAACCAATATGTCTTGGTAAGACTTCCATAGTATAATTTTACATCCCCCTCTTGAAAAATACAATTATTTGTGGTAACATATAAGAAGTTCTCGGGGCGTAGCACAGTTGGTAGCGCGCAACTTTTGGGAAGTTGAGGTCGCAGGTTCGAGTCCTGTCGCCCCGACCAGAACAATCATTACTTGCCGCAGGCAAGTTTTTTGTTCTACTAGTTCACATTGACTTTATGCTTATTTTGTGCTATAATAAAGATATGTATTTTGTGCTATACGCACGGGGTCGCACATTAACGTAGCATTTTCGTTTAGGGAGGTATGGGTATGTATAAAAAAGCGAAAAATTACCGACACCATGTTGCACCGGAAAGCGATTTCACAGAATTACAACTTAACAAGGTTGCGGATAGCATCAAGATTGCACTCAAGGATTTCAACATCAATCCTAAAAAAGGAACCTTTATCCTTGAGTATCAGTCTTATGGCGGTTTAGAGCCACAGTGGTACTATTTGCATCCAACAACCCAACGCATTGTAGAGTTTGAGTTTGAAGGGGGGGTACAGAAAAACTTCATTTGCCAGGGCCGTGACAGCAGAGAGATGGCGGAGGAATTGATCGCCTACATCGCTACCTGCTCGAATAATTCTGGCAGTGCCATTAGATATGTTTCTGGCACACCGTATTTCATGCAACTCGAAGCAGATGACGGAAGATTTAATGCTGTGTACTTTGCAGACAACGGTAACTTCAAAGATCAGTTTGCAGTTTACTGCGCGCTTGCAAAGGCATTATCGATGGTTATGCCTGGTGATTCAACTTTACAGGAATCATGGCAGATGACACGTGAATACGAAGCATCAGATTTTCTTGGCATCAAAACTATCGACGAGGCAATCGAAACCTTCTACAGAAAAGCTTCATAATGCTACAAAAGAGGCCGCGCTTTATGCGGCCTTTTTTCAGTCTGCGAAATCTTTATCTTCTATAATATTAACACTATATTTTGGATACTTTTCTTCAAGTGCAGCTGTAATTTCTGAAATGATATTCGATACGTGTTTTTCACTAAAATCAAACACGAGATCAAATGAAATTAACATCTTTTTTGAATCAACATAAAAACCATGCATTTGCAAAATGGTGTCATATTTTTTGATTAACTTTTTGATGTCGTTTTTAATCTCGACATATTCAGTTTTTTCGGAGTTCGAAGCATAGATACCGATTGTTAAAATGATGCCGAATTTTTTGTTGATATTTTCCGAAATTTTACGTGTTAACAAATGAATTTCTTTGGCAGTCATATTATCATCAACTTCAATATGGATTGAACCGATGATTTGGTTTGGACCATAATGATGGAGTGCTAA
>CAMZGX010000018.1 GCA_947306585.1 uncultured Candidatus Saccharibacteria bacterium | reverse complement strand
ACCCACGACACCTGGTTTTGGAGACCAGTGCTCTACCAACTGAGCTATTCCCCTACATGTGGATAATCTGATTATAACATAAAAAAAGTTAAAAATAAATGGTTCCTTTTTTATTGTGCTCATGTTAAAATTAAAAGTAATGAAAATTTTAATGTTGGGCTGGGAGCTACCGCCTCATAATTCAGGAGGTCTTGGTGTAGCTTGTTTAAATCTTTCAAGAGCCTTAGCTAATGAAGGGGCCGACATTGATTTTGTTGTACCTTACACAGCAGATCATTCCGACATTAAATTTATGAATGTCGTTTCAGCAATGAAACTGGATCCACTTTATAGATTCGGTCTCGGCGCATACGACTCTAATAAAATCGAGGAAGTTATCTTCCCTGATGCTTCACAACAGAAATTAATTTCGATTCGTGAAGTTCAGCATAAGTATTGTGAATTTATTGAGAAATATCTTATGGAATTTAAGCCTGATGTTGTGCACGCTCACGACTGGCTTACATTCGAAGCTGGTGTTATTGCAAAGAAAAACTTCGGTTTACCACTTGTGGCTCACGTCCACGCAACCGAGTTTGATCGCTCAGGTATGAACGGCGGAAACCCAGTAGTACATGCAGTTGAATATGAAGGTTTGATGATGGCAGATAAGATTATTGCCGTATCAAAAGCTACTAAGAAGATCATTCATGATCGTTACGGAATTCCTTGGGATAAGATCGATGTGGCTTATAACTCACTTGATGAAGGATTCGTGACATCAGACTATTCTTTCAAAGCTGACCATTATAAATATATTGAAGCTATGAAAGAGCAAGGATATACAGTAGTTTCGACAGTTGGTCGTTTCACCATCCAAAAAGGTCTTTCACATATGATGCACGCAGCTGCTCGCGCAATCTCAAAAGAACCAAAACTTCTCTTTGTCTTTGCGGGTGACGGTGAAGAGCGTGATGAATTGATGAAATTAGCTGCAGATTTACATATTACAAATAACGTCATCTTTACCGGATTCGTTCGTGGTCAAAGACTTCGTGATATTTATGAAATTTCAGATGTGTTCGTAATGTCATCGGTCTCAGAACCATTTGGTCTTACTGCACTCGAAGCTGCACACCACGGCAATGTCCTTATCTTAACTAAACAATCTGGTGTAGCAGAAGTTCTTCGTTCAGTAATGGAATACGACTTCTGGGATGAAGAAAAATTGGCGGATGAAATCGTAGCTGTAGCAAAATCAGGAGCATTGAAGGCAGCTCTTAAAAACGGCATCTCCCACGAATACCTTAGAATTTCTTGGGATGATATTGCTAAAAAATGTCTATCAGTCTATAATGAAGTAAGAAAACATAAGAGGAATAATTTCTAAATGCGAGCAATTTGTCTATATTTACATGTGCATCAGCCATATCTTGTAAGGGCATACTCTATTTTTAACGTCGCTCGCGATCATAATTACTGGACTACTGATTATTATTCAAAGCAAAGCAACGAACGTATCTTCAAGAAAGTTGCCGAGAAGTCCTACCATCCAATGTTTGACCTTATTGAAGGAAACATTAAGCGCTTCCCCGATTTTAAGGTCTCAATGTCAATTACTGGTACTTGGCTTGAACAGGCTGAAGAGTGGGATCCTACTCTTATCGAACAAGTCCGCCGTATGGTAAAGACTGGACAAGTTGAAATTGTTGCTGAAACCTATTATCACTCACTTGCATTTTTCCATGATAAAGAAGAATTCGAGTCTCAGGTTGAACGCCACCAGAATCGTATTAAGCAACTATTTGGCGTTAAGACTAAGATCTTCCGCGATACTGAGTTTGCATATAATGATGAACTTGGTAACTGGCTTGATACTGTCGGTTTTGAAAAATTTGGCTTTAAGGGCTGTTTGGCTGAAGGTTGGGATAAGGTTCTCGGCTGGAGAAGTCCAAACCACGTCTATAAAGCTCCAGGCGCAAAGAATACCAGACTTCTTCTTAAGAACTATCGCCTTTCCGATGATATTGCCTTTAGATTTTCTGATCGCAACTGGAAGGAATGGCCACTTACTGTCGATAAATACCAAAACTGGCTTGATATGGACTGTTTGCGTGGTAATCTTATCAATCTCTTTATGGACTTTGAGACTTTCGGTGAAAACCAATGGTCCGATACTGGTATCTTTGAATTCATGAATCACTTGATCGAAAAATGGCTTTCCGTCTATGAAAACAAGTTCGTAACCGTTTCTGAGGCTGTAGAACTTGAAGAGCCACAAGATGAGGTTTCTATGCCACAGACTGTTACTTGGGCTGATACCGAACGCGATCTTTCAGCTTGGGCAGGTAACTCAATGCAAGACGAAGCTGAAAATATCCTTTATGGCTTAAGAAAAGATGTAATGGCTACCGGTGATCAAAAATTGATTGATGACTGGCGCAAACTTACTACTTCTGACCATCCATACTATATGTGTACTAAGTACTGGAATGATGGTGACGTTCACGCTTACTTCTCACCTTATGATTCGCCATATGATGCATTTATGTACTTCATGAACGCGGTTAGAGATCTTCAATATCGCTTAATGAACGACAAAAAGAAACGTGAATTAAATAAATAAAAATACCTCCCGTAAGGGAGGATTTTTAGTGATTATTTCTTGTGAGTGATTTTCCAGATAGTTCCGCGGATGGTTTCTACGGTCTCTAGCATCATTGAGTCTTTGACGATAATCATTGATATGCCATAGATGACTGCACCGATAATAACCTGAACGAAGGTTCCGATAATAGTCTTTGGCAAGAATAATCCCGCAAAGGCCACACCAGCTAGCATCAGGAGTCCACATGGAATACATTTTAAGGTTGGCCTAAAGATATCTTTTAGAGGTACAGCTTTCTTGGTGTAGTGGAACTGAACTCCGGTCACAATACATTCAGCAATTACAGATGTAATGATGGCGCCTTTAGCATGGAAAGCTGGAATCATAATTAAGTTTCCGAGGAAGTTCACAATCGCTGCGGCAGCCATACTGAGAGTAAGAATATTTTGTTTCTTGGCTGGCACGAGGTATTGTAAACCCGATGTACTACTAAGTGATACAGCGAAGACGAGAATACTTCCGATTTGCATAACGGGTATAGCGCCCATGAATTGTTCTCCCAAGAACCATGGCACCATGTTAACTGCAGTTGCTGCGATACCAAAGGCAATTGGTGTAGCTAAGAACCAAGTGAAGTGGAATGACTTAGTAAGCTTATCCTTGATTTCTTCCTTTTTATTATTTGAGAAGAGGTTTGAGATGCGCATCGCCATGATTGGGGTAAGTGCAGTAATAATAGTGAGTGACATTCTCTCAAGCTTTTGTGACTGCTCATAGATACCAACTTCGTTCATGTCGTTCACGAGAAGGCCTAACATGGTCTTATCAAGCAAGACATAGACTTGGCTTGCGATCTGAGGGAGAAGTAGCATAAATACTGGCCAAAGATGTTTCTTGAATGCAGAAGCTTTGATTTTGACTTTCTCTAAGGTCTTTGGAAGCATTACCCAAAGTGAGACGTTACTGAGAAGATTTGAACCAGCAAAGAATGTGATATAAAGCCAAAGATCCTCTGGCTTTTTAACAAACAAGAAGATAAGTCCAACAAAGGACAACTTAACGATCATATTCCTGAGCGCAACGGTTTTGAAGCGTTCTAGGCCCTGATAATACCAAGAAATATCAAGCGCTGCTGAGACAAGTTCCATGAAATAGATAGTGTAAAGAATGCTATACTGGCCGTTTCTGACACAGGTGAAATAATAGATGAAGCCTGAGATTGACATAGTTATAAGCTTTAAGATTACGATCTGCCAAAAGATCTCAGAGCGAGTTTTCTTGTCACCTTGCTTATAGGCGATTTCTCTTTGACCATAGAGACCAATACCAAGAGTACCAAAAAGTGTGAAGTAAGAAACGATGCTATAGGTAAAACCAAAAATGCCGACACCTTCTGAACCAAGGACTCTTGAGATGTATGGAGTGGTGATGAGTGGTAATGCAATCACCAATACTTGATACGCCAGGTTGTATAAAAAGTCTTTTTTGATTTTACTTGCCATTTTTTACCTTCTTCTTGAATACGTTATCGGAAATTCTCTCTGCTAAACTTTTTTCACTGATTTCTTTGCGGTTTGTAAATAACATAGTTAAGATAAAGAACCAGAGTGCGTAGAAACCAAGTGACTCGAATTGGATGTAGATATATAGGATTACTGCAAGATAAAGGTACTTTTGTGGCAAACGTGATTCTTTAGTGATCTTGAATAAGTAGGCAATTGCCACGATCATCATGATTAGACCATATTCAGAAATGAAGCGAATGTATAAGCTATAAGCAACGCTGTCATCATGGAAGTCGGTGTGTTTATTATCTAGGGCATCAACTTCGCGCATGTAGTCGCTTTTGTAGGCTTCTTTTGCTTCGTCATAGCCTAAGTGAAGTGGCTTGATGGCATTACCAAGACCAAATCCGACGAGTGTTTGGGCTGGAGCTTTAGTGTAGCCAATTACGCTTGATTGAATACGGAAATATCTTGCTGCGAGTGACCCATCAGCGTAAATACCATCGGCAACAATTTTTTGGATACGAACATTGCTGGTGTAGGCATAGCCGAAACCAAGTCCGAGGATAACTAAGATTAGTGGGATGAACTTAGCGCGTTTGTTGATGATCAAGAGATAAATGAAGTACATAATTGCGACGACTGCGATATCGACGAAGACACGTACGCCTGAGCCAAATCCGGTAGCAGCAATCACAAATAATACTAAAATGAATAGTAAATCTTTTCTTCTGGAGAGCCAGTAAAGTGGAAGTAAGATTCCAAAAAGATGCATACCAATAAAGCTTGGCTCAGTAAAGAAGAATTGGACACGGCCGGCACCTTCAAGCATGTAGTTGCGCTTCATGAAATGTCCAAGCCAATCTTTGAAAGCGGTATTTCCGAGCACTAAAGTAAAGTGTTCAAAGACACCAATTACTAAACAGAGCGCATAAGCAATCACAACTAAGTTCACGACCTTGCTTAGATCTTTTTTCTTGTCATAGAAAATATAGAAAGATAGAAGTGATGCTGCGCCGAGGAATAGTGGTACAAAGGAGTTGATATAATCCTGAAGTGCTACATTATTTAAAAAGGCTGTGACTGATGCGAGTGAAATTGCAAAGAAAAAGAAGAAGAAAATTCTCCTAAGCTTAACTAAAGCTTTTAGTGCCTGCTTGTAATTTAATACGATGTAAAGCGCAAGAATGACTGGGGTAATTGCTGCCCAACCACTACTTGGTGCGAAAAAGAAATTTTCAAATGGCAAACAGAAAATTGCAACATAAAAAACCAACTCGGTATTAAGCCATTTTTGATGGTTTTTCACTAAGTTGGTTAATAATCTCATATAACTATTTTACCATAAAACAGCTTATATTTAAGCGTTTTAGGTAAGGACGTGGCGGAATTTTTCGTACATTTTTAGAGAGAAACGGAAGAATCCGTAACCGAAATTGGTACTAACTAGAGCCTTGCGATCACGTTCTGGAATGTTGGTATCGCGAAGCACAGCACCCTTATGAGTTTTAATGTATTGCCAGACCACTGGTAAACATTCGACTGAATCAGCTGTGACTGGAGCGATTGCAATTTGACGTAATGTTGATAGATATGCATACATCAGACGACGTTCCGCGCCAAGTCTAAGCTTTGGATACTTTTCAATAATGTAATCGTGCATTTCCTTGGTTGCCGTAATAAGGTCCATCTTTGACTTTACGAATGGCTTTTGAGCAATTGACATACGTCTTACACAATAAGTGTACTTTGCAACTAAATTGATGCCGATGTATTTTACTGAGTCAAAGCAGAGATAGGTAATTGCAGCATCTTCAAATTCCCTGCCTTCTGGGCATGGATGCTTCATTAAAATGTCACGAGTGAACATTTTTGCCCATAATGAAGTATCAATGCCATCAGCATAAAGTAATCTTTTGATGATAGTTTTTGAGTCAATGCGACCAGATTCCTCAGTTCCCATGTCAACTGCGGTTTTATGACCTGCATAAAGAACTCTGTGCGAACAGATTGCAAGTTTGACTTTGTATTTTACGATTATGTCATGAAGTGTTTCGACATAATCTTCGTCTACGGTGTCATCTGGGTCAACAAAACAGATATATTTACCATTTGCTGCACGAACACCGTAGTTTCTTGCGCTTGATATTCCACCATTCTCCTTATGAAATACTACTACTCTGCGGTCCTGTTTAAATAGCTCATCACAAAGTTTTGCGGATCCGTCAGTTGATCCGTCATCAATAAGGATGATCTCGAGATTTTTGTATGTTTGGGCAAGGATGCCTTTTACGCAACGGCGAAGATATTTCTTCACGTTGTATATAGGAACGATGACAGAGATTAAATCAGGTTCTTTTAGATTATCATCTTTCATAATTCCTCCTTTCCTAAGCTTTTAGTAAAATTTTTTCTCGATTAAGCGTTCTAGATATGGAATCGCTTTAAATTTTGTTAGTTTTAGAATGCGCGCCTTTCGTCCTTTTAAGAAGCTCTTATAAATTTCTTTTCCTCCATAGCTCTCGACCCAAGCAAAGAAATCCTTAATACTATCCTTTTTAGCTTCTTTTGGTTCTTCTATCAATAATTTTACGCGAAGTTCGGTATTTGCTACACGTCCAATGGCGGTAGTTAGATATTTATCAGTTTCTGCGGCAAGGTTCTTCCTAACCTTGTCATATTCATCAATCAAACGTTTTAAAACTAATGCGTGTTGCTTTGCATTCTTGCGCATTGAAGCTTTACTCATGCTCTGACCGGAACGGGCAATACGGTAAACATAAAGTGGTTCAGCAAAATAAGCAATCTTCTTTACGAATGGAAGTGGCAGCAATACGTATTCAATATCTGTATAAAAACCATTATCGAGCTTGATTTTATTTTTCTTTAAGAGCTCGGTTTTATACATCGTATTATGCATCTGAATGTCGATGGTATTGCAGACGTCGGTGAATTTCAAATCGGTATCTTCTTTAAGATTATAACCGCTACGATCAGTGATGCGTTTTACTGATTCGTTATAGGTAAGCATGTCAGTGAGAACGATGTCAGCATCGGTTTTTTCAAGTTTTGAGATAATACTTTCGAGGTTGATTGATTCTACCCAGTCGTCACCATCGATCATCTTGAAATATTTACCAGTTGCATGCTTAATACCTGAGTTGACGGTTGAGCCAGCACCTTGGTTTTTCTGGTTAATCAAAATGATTGATTTTGGATATTTCTTAGCGTATTCTTTAACGATTTTTGGGGTATCGTCAGTAGAGCCGTCGTTAGTGACTAAAATCTCAATCTTGTCGAGGACTTTCTTTGGAGCTTTAATAAAGCTATCTAAGTTCTCGCGGATCATATCACCAAGATTATAGGCCGCTACGGAAACAGTTAAGATCTTTTCGGTATTCTTAGAAACTCTTGTCATATTTCTTTCCTGTAAATTTAGCGAGAAGGAAGCTTAGTCCTTTCTTGAGCCAGTTCGTATCCTCAATATCAATTACTCTTAATTCTTTAATCTTAATATATCTATTCTCGAGTTCTTTCTTAGTCTCTGGGAAGTTGGTATATAGCCAGACGTCAAATAGTAGCTCTGAGATGCGGCCATAGAAGCGTTGATGGAATTTAGTATATCTCTTGTTGAGATCTTCTTTCTCGACATTTTTTTCTAGTTTGAACAAGATATCAAATAGCCATTTGTGATATTCATCGATCAAGCGCTTTTTACCGATCATCATATTGAACATGTGCGCGCTGTGGCGTTTCTGGATGCGATCGAACTCTTTGAGATACTCTGGATAGTCTTTCTCGATAATATTGCGGACCATATCTAGTGGTCTAATATGCAAAGTGTGATCATAGTGTGAATATAAAGTTTCAATGACGTAGTTACGCTTCTTTGGGAGAATAAGATCGTAGTTTTTGTCCATGTACTTCTGAAGTTGTTTTCCAGAAAGTATACTAGCTAGTCTTTCTTCTTTAGTTTTAAGACGCTTGCTGCTGGTAGTGAAATAACGACGATAATGGACTAAACCAATGTATTTGCTTTTGACGTTTTTGAATGCCCAATAAGCACCAGTAAGTTCACAAAAATAAGGGTTCTTTTCCGAAATATTATCACCCTCATCATCTCTCTGATAATCTGATGGTTTGTTTATTTTTGCACCAACTAGAACTGGTAAATAAACGGGATCCTTCGGCATCTCATATTTCTTATGGGTTGCAACGATGATAACTGCGTCTTTCATTTACTGTATTATATCATATTCACCCTGTTAAGTCTAAAAACAACAAAAATAACCTCCCGGAGGAGGTCATTTTTAGCGTTTCTTTTCCTTAACTTCGTTACGACCGAGGTTTTTCTTAGTTTCGGTGAAAGTTACATGCTTGCGAAGGATTGGATCATACTTCTTCAAAGATAACTTATCAGGAGTATTCATCGTATTCTTCTTCGTGTAGTAACAACGAATGCCAGATTCCTCAGAAACGAGGCCGACGAGTTTACGCTTAGTATTATTCTTCTTTGACATAATTACCCTTTATTTTAGCATATTTTCTCTAAAACAGCAAGAGTTATCTTAATCGAGCCACTCGCGATGTTCGAGATACCAGTCAATAGTCTTGATGATACCATCTTTGAACATAGTTTCTGGCTTCCAGCCGAGTTCATTTCCGATCTTGGTTGGGTCAATTGCATAACGAAGGTCATGGCCTTTTCTATCGGTGACGAATTCGATCTGATCTTCAGACTTGCCAAGGTGATTCAAGATAAGCCTTACGATGTCGATGTTGTGCATCTCATTGTGTCCACCAATACAGTATCTTTCACCCTTCTTGCCATTGTGGTAGACCTTATCAATTGCTTTACAGTGGTCTAGAACAAAGAGCCAGTCACGAACGTTTTTACCGGTACCATAGACTGGAACCTTTTTACCTTCAAGAGCGAGCTTGATGGTATTTGGGATTAACTTCTCTTTGTGTTGGTATGGACCGTAGTTATTTGAACAGTTGGTGATGTTAACGTTCATCTTGAAGGTTTCAAAGTATGCACGTGCAATCATATCGGAACCAGCTTTTGATGCTGAATATGGGCTGTTTGGTGCGATTTGACGATCTTCATAGAAGTAATATTTCTTACGATCTTCTTCACTCATCTCAAGGATGGTTTTAACCTGATCTTCAGCGATTTTCTTGGCAATTTCTTCTGGAATTTGTTCAAGTGTGCCGAAGACTTCATCAGTTGAGATGTGAACGAACTTATTTTCGCTACCTTCACCCCAGACAAGCTTAGCAGTGTCGAGAAGGACGTGAGTGCCAAGAACGTTAGTTTCAGTGAAAATAAATGGTGTCTTGATTGAGTTATCAACGTGAGACTCAGCTGCGAAGTGAATTACGCCATTGATATTTTCTTCTCTGAAGATTTTTTCAACGAGAGCTTTATCACAGATATCGCCTTGGATGAATTTGATTTTATCTTTGACTGGATCAAGGTTATGAATATTGCCAGCATAAGTTAATTTATCAAGAACGATAATATTGTAATCTGGATATTTTTCAACGAAGTATTGAACGAAGTTGCTGCCAATAAAGCCAGCTGCACCCGTTACGAGAATATTCTGCATTATTTATTCCTTTCTTTTAGTGTTGGCTGAACCTTGTCTTTGTCGGAAAGAAGCAAGTTTTCTGCTCCACCAATCTTATCAAGTGGCCATTCTACGCCAATTTCTGGATCGTTCCAGAGAACGCCGAGTTCATCGTTTGGATGGTAATAATCATCAACTTTGTAACAGAACTCAGCTTCATCTGATAATACTAAGAATCCGTGTGCAAAGCCTTTTGGAATAAAGAATTGCTTCTTGTTTTCAGCTGATAAGACTACGCCGAAGTATTTACCAAAGGTTTCTGATCCTTCACGAAGGTCTACTGCTACATCATAGACTTCACCGCGAACTACGCGTACAAGTTTTGATTGAGGATAGGTTTTTTGTGAGTGAAGGCCACGAAGTACGCCTTTGGTCGACATTGATTGGTTATCTTGGATGAAATCGATGTCAATGCCAACTTCTTTCAAATCTTCTTTGTTGTAAGTTTCCATGAAGTAGCCACGACTATCTTCAAATACGGTTGGCTCAAGAACACAAAGCCCTTCAATTCCTGTCTCTGTTCTGGTAAATTTACCCACTTAGATCTCCTTATTTGCTAATTTCATTAAGTATTTGCCGTAATTAGTCTTCATTAATGGCTCAGCGAGCTTTTCGAGTTGCTCTCTTCTGATCCAGCCATTCTCAAAGGCAATTTCATCAGGACAGCAGATCTGGAGCCCCTGACGTTTTTCAATCGTTTGAACGAACTGTGCGGTTTCGATCAAAGCATCGTGAGTTCCGGTATCAAACCAAGCGATACCACGACCGAGTTTTTCAACATTGAGCTTGCCTTGGTTCATGTAAACTTCGTTTACGGTAGTGATTTCAAGCTCGCCACGAGCTGAAGGTTGAATAGTCTTTGCAATCTGAATTACATCGTTAGTGTAGAAGTAAAGACCTGGAACTGCATAGTCTGACTTTGGTTCTTCTGGTTTCTCAACAATTGAGATAGCTTTGCCTTCTTCGTTGATTTCGACTACACCGTAGCGGCGTGGGTCATCAACACGATAACCGAAGATAGTTGACTCATCTTCGCGTGAGTTAGCCATGGTGAGAACTTTTTGCATATTATCACCATAGAAGAGGTTGTCGCCAAGGATAAGTGCTACGTTGTCTTCGCCAATGAAGTCTTCACCGATAATAAATGCTTCAGCGAGGCCATTTGGATGTTCTTGGATTTTATATTCAATGCGCATACCCCACTGTGAACCGTCTCCGAGCAAGTTCCTGAAAGCTTCATTGTCACGTGGAGTGGTAATAACTAATACTTCACGAATTCCAGCTAGCATAAGAGTTGCAAGTGGATAATAGATCATTGGTTTGTCGTAGACTGGCATTAACTGCTTTGAAGTAGCAAGAGTTAATGGATATAATCTGGTTCCGGAGCCTCCGGCGAGGATAATTCCCTTACGGTTTTTCATTTCTTTAGTTCTCCTTCCTTTTCCAAGTATTTCTCAAGAGATTCTTCCCAAGTTGGGACCGTAATTCCAGCGTTTTTAAGCTTTTCTTTGCTCATTTTTGAGTTGAGAGGACGTTTTGCAACAGGTTTCTTTGCATTCTTCATATATTCTTCAGTTGAAGTCTCGTTAACCTTAGTGGTGAGACCTGCGAGTTCGTAGATCTTCTTAGTAAATTCAAACCAGGTTGTATAGCCATCATCAGTTGCGTTGTAAATTCCGAATGGAATCTGTTTCATAACTGCTTCATAGATGAAGTTAGTAAGGTCTTCAGTAAAGGTTGGTGAACCATGTTGATCTGAGACAACAGTGACTTCGTCGTGAGTTTTGCCGACTGCAAGCATAGTTCTAACGAAGTTTTTACCTTCACCATAGAGCCAAGCAGTACGGAAAATGTAATATTTATCAGTATTCTTAATGATTCCTTCTTCGCCAGCGAGTTTTGTACGGCCATAGACTGATTCTGGAGACTTTTCGTCATCTTCTTTGTAATCTTCAGTAACTGGCTTCATGCCACCAAAAACATAGTCGGTTGAAACGTGAACGAGTACAGCGTCAACTTTCTTGGCTGCGATTGCAAGATTGGTTGGTCCTTCGGCGTTAACTTTTTCGCAGATTGCTTCATTTTCTTCTGCGCCATCAACATTGGTATAAGCAGCACAGTTGATAATAAGCTCTGGCTTGATTTCTTCAACCCTTTTAATTACCAAATCAAGATCGGTAATATCGAGCTCTTTTGAGTCTGTCAGAATAAGCTCATTTTCTTTTTCAAATTTATCCTTAACGGCCTGCGCAAGCATACCGTTAGCACCTGTGATTAAAATCCTCATATTAGATATAATTATACCATTATTGCTTAGTTTTTTCTATCTTCTCGATCATGCCGATAATATTAGCAGGTGAGAATTCACCCTTATAATGGTAGTCGATTTTCTCCCTTTTCTTAATCCAATCGAAGTCAATATTCTCATCCTCAAAATCAGTTATCTTCATATATTTTTCATTGTAGAAATTGAGATTCTTGGTATTTTCGACGTTTGTTAAGAGTTTTTTACCTAGCGTAACGGCTTCAAAATATCTTAAACTTGGTGCATTTTGACCAGCCTGGCTAATTTCCATAATACAGTTAGCTTTTGATGCGCGCTTTATAGCCTCCTTATAGTCCATCAGATAGTCGATAACTTTGATTTCCTTGCGGACCGTTGGATTCTTATAGTAGTCCTTGTCATATTTAGGAAGAGCTGCAACATCCATCTTTGCTTTTACGCCATGCTTTTTAAATGAATCATAAAGTCGGTTAATAATCTCCACTCTTCCAGCTTTAACGCGCGCGATCAAATAGATGTCATATTCTGGTTTTGCATTCTGCTTTGGTAATTGCGCATCATAATAGCATTCATTAAGATAGTTGAAGCCAAATTCTTTACAGTCATCAATATCAAATGAGAATATTTGCTCTTTTGGAACAACTTTCATTACATCACGAATGATTCTTGCTGATGGGTAGTTTGTGTGTACTGAGTCAACAAACACGACATAGGTCTTTATGCCACGTTTATTCCATTTTTTGAAGAATGACAAAACATCATATTTAAAGAAAGGCGAAGTATGTAAAATGACGATTTCGTTTTCTGGATGATCAAATTTACGATAGCAAAAATCGTACCAGATATAACGAAATGGTAACTTAATAATTTCATTGAGTCGATAGCTACAGTGGATTCTCCTCAAGATATAGAATAGCGGATTCCAATCTCCTCTATACTTCATCTTAACGCAGGTACAATCACTGCGTTTTTTAAGGCTATCAATAAGATGCAAGTCAACTTCTGCGTCGCTGTGAAAAATAGTATAATGGTATTTCTTCTCTGACTTTTTCATGGAGTAATTATATCACAGACTAATACCCTAATGTTTTATTGATCTTTTGTTTAGCGACATTAACCATGTTTTCGTCTTGAACTAAAATATAGAGATCCTGGTTTGGATAGCTGTGAGTTCTGCCCATCTGACCAGTACCTTCAATTGAGTAGGTTTCAACCGACCAACCGCTCATATCGTCAATTTGGAGTCTAATGAGAGAAGTAATGTCGTCACTTGAGATATTGGTATCAAAGCTACCATTTAATGAGTTTAGGTAATCTCCAAGATTATTAATCAAGTTTTCATCTTTACTGATTTTCTCAATAATTCGAGTTAAGACGTGCATCTGGTTTTTACCACGCTGGATGTCGCCATCTTTTAATGATTTACGTTCGCGAACAAAACCTAGTGCACAGCGGCCATCAACAAAGTTCTCGCCTGGATTAATTGTACAGCGATTATGAAGCGTTACAATAGTATGATCTTCGCTTGATTGGACGAAAATGCCGCCGATTTTATTAACAAAACCTTCGAGGAAGTTGAAGTTTACTCTGATATAACGGTCTGGTTTTACGCCTAATAAATCCTCAATCGTAGCCATTGAAAGCTCAACGCCACCACGTGAACCGGCGTGAGTAAGTTTGTCGGCAAGTCCAGTATCACCATGGATTATCACATAAGAATCTCTTGGGATATTTACAAAGAGAATCTTTTTCGTATAAGGATTTACTGTGGCAATGATGTTTACGTCAGAGAGCGATCTACTTGGCATGGTGCCAGTTCTAGTATCAATACCGCTGATATAAAGGATAAATGGTGAGTCAGCAATAGTAGTTTTGTCGGCATCAGTTGCATTATCTACAGTATCTTTGATTTCAATCTTAATTTCACCAACCACGCGGATTTTTTCTTCATAATCTTCGTTGATTGATAAATATGACTCAAAAGTGCCGTTATTAACAATCGAAGCCGAGTCGTTCAAAGCCAAAACGCGACTCATAACCGGCTCTAGATCCTCTTTAAAAACCAAGCTAGAATCCGCAATCGTATTCTTTACTGCCTCTTTTAAATCTTCGTTACTGACCTCTTTTACGGGTTCTTCGTAGGTAAAAAACTCCTTACCTTTTAGGTCTTTCAGAGTGCTGATGGTAGACTTTTGTGAGACGATCACTTCATAAACCGAGTATTTCTTAGCTGTACCAATGAAATTCGACTTCACAAAGCTTTCAAATTCGCCAAGCTTCGACTGAGCAATAATAATCGCGATTGACAGTAGAATAGTAATAATATCATAGATAATTTGGGTTCTTTTAGTGGTTTTACATCTGAAAGCTACTAGTCCGAACACAAAGTTGAGTACACCTAGTCCAATGGCAATTGGAACAAAAAACTTTGCCGGAAGGATGTTCATCACACCTAACTTCACGACAAAGTACACCGACGCAACCAAGAATATGGAACTAAATATGCGTGAGATTATATTGATTTTTGGGGTATTAAATTCATCAAATTCATCTCTAACCATAATTAGCTCCTTTTATATTTCTTGATCGTTAATCACTTTCTCGGGATTCCCGATAAATAGTTCGTTTAATTTGTCTTCAGATTTGACAATCTTCATGACGCGCTTTTCGGCCTCTGGTAGGTGATAATCATTATGCTCATGGTGAATATCAGATGCAAGCATTGAAATCTTATCGTGTTTTAATAACACTTTAAGGGCTTTCTCTGCTTTTCTACCATATTTTCCAAGCAAACTCATATAATCACCTTGGAGTAGACAGCCAAGTTTGATATATTCCATCACTTTTTCTGGATGTTTCTGAATATATGCATAACGTTCAGGGTGCGCAATGATAGGGGTAAATCCTTCTGATTTGAGACGGAAGAAGATAGGACCTGCATTCTTATTCTCAAAACCAACAGGAAGCTCAATCAAGATATATCTTGAGCCAGCAAGGGTAGCAATTTCGTCGTTTTCGAGCATCTTAAAGATGTCGTCATCAATATAAACTTCGTTACCAAAATGAATATTAATATCGATATCAGAGCGACGAAGAGCTTCTC
>CAMZGX010000017.1 GCA_947306585.1 uncultured Candidatus Saccharibacteria bacterium | reverse complement strand
TTGAGCGAGCGGTCTTTGCGATAGCTTTCTCTTTGTTCTCTTTTGTAATCATGTTATGGATTATACCACAGGGGTGTGGAAAAATCAAGTACGCGCGTTCGAGCTCCGAGGTTCTAGAGGAAGGGAGAACGGAGGCTAATTAGATATAGCTATACAGCGTACTGAAAATCCGTAGGTCTTATCGGCGCCGCCTGTTGGGTTGACACTTGAGCTACCTAGACCCAAGTAGTACGCTTGGTAAGCACCGCTGACCGTAGAGGACCAGAAGAAGCCGTCCGAGCCCTGATTGTATACGGAGCCATTGTCTACACGGCCGGAAAGGGCAAAGCTTGGGACGCCCATCATTAAGGCTGCGGAATTATACTGTCCGTAAAGTGTGTTAAATTCGCCAGAATCACCACCAGTTGGGAGACGCCAGCCTTTAGGACAGATTGAGCTTGGAGCGTTGCCGCTCCTTAAACTTGTTCCGCCAGTTCCTGCTGTTGCGGTATAGAAGGTATAGAAGCCGCCATAAGTGCTGTCTACGTAAGCATTATTAGTGTTTGAAGCATTGAAGCCAGAAGTTGAAGAAGCTGGAATAGTGAAATCTGATGTTACGTTAGAATCTGCTGCAGTAATAGTCTTATTTGCAATTCTGAGGTTTTCGGTCATCCAGACGTTACCATCGGCAAGTTTCTTCACAGTATACTTATTTCCATCACGTTCGTCTTTAAGTTGCATTGAATCGCCAACTTCCGGCAACATACTAGATGAGAAAGTTTGCATGGTTGGCAGCTTTGCTATACAGCGCACTGAAAGTCCGGCCCTTTTATCAGAGCTAAGTTCACCGACATTTGAATTATTTAAGCCTAAGCCCTTAGCAAAAGTATTATGCATAACAGTCGATGACCAGTAATAACCATGAGAACCTTTATCCATAAAACCAGCATCAAATATCCTGCCTGGAAGAGTAAACTTCGGTTCACCCATCATCAAGCTACCGGTATGATAGTGATATCTAAGGGTATCGTATTCAGAATAATCTGGAAGACGCCAACCCTTTGGACAAATGTCATATGCAGCATTCCCTGAAGCCATGCTAGAACCACCAGTTCCCGCGGTTGCAGTATAGAGATTATAATAACCGCCATAAGTTGAGTCGACATAAACTGCGCTAACTGCATATGTATCAACTATAATAGGCAAATCCGGAAAATCTGGGTCTGGATCTGGATTAGGGTTGGTAGAAAAATCACTTAGATTACTTACAGGAATTGTAAAGCTTGTTCCAGGTGCGAGATTCGAATCACTGGAAGAAATCGTCTTGTTAGAGATCTTAAGGTTTTCCCTCATCCAGCAGTTTCCATCTTTCAGTTTTTTAACAGTATAGACAGTTCCGTCACGGGTATCACGTACTGCTGCCATATCACCAATTTTTAGTAGTGGTGAGCAGACAAAATCTTGCATAGATTCTATTTCTAGCCATTGCGCAGTGAGAGTTAGCGTTGGAGTATTAGATGGATTAACATCTACTGCGCCCGATTCTGGATCAAAAGTAGTCGTACCATTAGACCAACCACCAAATACATAGCCTGTTTTAGTTGGTGTGTAGTTTTGGAGATTGATTGTATCGCCATAAGTTATACTTTGATTTCCATAATCGGCACCAGTAGCACCAGTGCCACCGTTTAGATCCCAAGAAAGGCTATAAGCAATACATTGTGGACTGACTGATAATGTATAGACAATAATACTAGAGTAGCTACCCGACGGGAGCTGATCATCAGTTTTAATGCCATAGACGATATCCTTAGTTGCAGCCGTAGCATTAGCGGAAGAAGTACTGAGGATAATTGCTGGAGATGATATGCCCGGAATTCCGTTATAGGTCGCACCGTCATCAAGCGAGTAACCCCATGTGTAGTCTGAAAGAGATGCGCCAGATGAGATGGTCGGAATAGTTTTAATGCCAGAATCTGTACCGTTTCTGGTTAAGTTAGTGTCACTCGAGGAAGAAGATAGAGTAACGCTCATGCCATATGGACATGTATTTGTATACGACATTGTGCTAGTACCAGTGTAGACCGTTTGTAATGCAGTTGGAGTGACAGAAATTGGCGTTGCATCATCGATCGAAAATGATGCGGAATATACTGAGTTTCCATCCGTCGCGGTGTTAGTTGCGGCATCTGAAGAAAATATTGGAGATAGAATCGAAAAGGATAAAAATGAAAAGGCGAGGAAGGATAAAAATACGACCGCGTTGACATAAAATGCTTTGTTATCAAAAATAATACCCCTAAAACATACAAGCTTTTTTATAAAACTTTTCATTTGTGACCTAACTTAATGTTACTTTTATTTTAGCGTAAGCATTAAGGTTATGTCAAGATTGGGCTAGTTATTTTCGTAACTATCGATGACCTGGCGAAGCTCGTCAGTTGTTTTACATTCCATGAGTTTAACGCGGAGGTCGGATGCGCCATCAAATGAATTAATATAAACCTTAAAGAAATGTTTCAAAGGTTCATATGGATATTTCTCAACCTCTTTTTCATGCCTATCGTATTCATCAAGATGGAAACGAAATAGATCTAACAGTTCTTGTTTTGTTGGCTCATGATCGGTAAAACAATATGGATTTTGGAAGACACCACGGCCAATCATAAAACCGTCGATTTCTGGATATTGTTCATATAGAGCCAGTGCTTCAGCGTGGTTTTTAATATCACCATTGAGAATAAGTTTAGTTTCTGGCGCAATTTCATTTCTAAGTTTAATAATTTCCGGAATTAACTCATAGTGAGCTGCAACTTTGCTCATTTCCTTGCGGGTGCGAAGATGAACGGTCAAAGCTGTGAGATTCTGCTTTAGAAGCAGTGGAAGCCACTCTTTATATTCATCAACGTAGGTAAAACCAAGGCGAGTCTTCACGGAAACCGGAAGGTTGGTATTTTCTTTTGCTTGTTTAATCACTTCGACTGCGAGTTCTGGAGTTCTAATCATCGCAGCACCACCACCGGCTTTATTAACGTGGCGATCCGGACAACCAAAGTTTAGATCAAGACCAGCAAAGCCCATGCTTTCAAGATTTTTGGCAAGCTCGCCGAAGTGTTCTGGATTCTTTCCCCAGATTTGAGCAATAATTGGTTTGTCTTCTGGCTTTACAGTGAGACGTTCCAAAGCATCATGACGGCCACGCTCGGAAGCGAAACTCGAAACATTTGTAAACTCTGTATAGAAAAGATCTGGACGGCCAGCTTTTTCAATTACGGCACGAAAAACACAATCCGTGACACCTTCCATTGGCGCAAGAATCAAAAATGGTTTTTCAAGCTCATTCCAGATATTTGACATAGGAATATTATAACATATAATCGTCAAGTTTCAAGGCATCTTTGACATCGTAGTCGGCGATTTTCGTACGACGAAGGGCTGTGAGGTAGGCACCAGTTCCAAGTGCTTTTCCAATATCTTCACCTAAGGTTCTGATATAAGTTCCACTCGAAACATGCGTACGGATTTTTAGTTCCGGATATTTATAACTTAGAATGTCGAGCGCATAAACCGTGACTTTGCGAGTTGGCATCTCAACTTCTTTGCCTTTGCGCGCGAGTTTATAGGCACGCTCGCCATTGATTTTTACGGCCGAATAAGCTGGGACGGTCTGCTCGATTTCGCCTACAAATTTTTCACAAGCAGCTTTTACTTCCGCTTCGGTTGGAACAATGTTTGAAGTTTCAGTAATTTCGCCTTCAATATCGCCAGTAGTTGAAGTTTTGCCGAGATAGACCGTCGCCTCATACTCTTTATCTTTCTTTAAGAACTCATCCGATTTTTTAGTAGCGCGACCAGCCAAAATAATCAAAAGCCCAGTTGCAAATGGATCGAGCGTTCCGGTATGACCAACTTTCACTTTTTTATTAAAGCGGTCACGTAGTTTACGACGAACACGCGCAACCACGCCAAAGCTGCTCATATTGTCAGGCTTATCAATTAGAATTATTTCTTCGTAAGGCTTTTCTTCCATTAGTATTCCACGTTTGATTTAAACCATTTCGAAAAGCCGTCATAGCTTTTATAAAACTCAACATCTTCATCTGAATCATATTTCAAGTAATTGATGATTTTTCCCTCTTTTACAATAATGACTGAAGGGAAATATTTTACAGTTTCATAGACTAAGGAATCTTTAATATAGTCAGAAGTTAGATAATAGAAGCTAACTTTTTCTCTGTGCTGGAAATCCAAAACATACTGCTTGAATTTTGCAGCATCGCCGTTACAAATTGGAAGTGAAACATAGAGCACGAAAGATTTTTTGTCTTCGAACATTTGATCCAAAGTTGCAACTGGATCTTCTGAAACTTCTGCAAGCTCAATTTGCTGACCGTCAGTATTTTTATATTCAGCATCGAGCAAAAGAGTTTCTTCAACTTCAATTTTCTGGCTAGCGCCACCGAGAACTTTGTAAAAGACAAAACCAAACACTGCCAACACAACCAAAGTTGCGATAGCAATGATGATAAGCTTCTTATTCGAAGTTTTTGAATTAGTCTTCGGCATAGCGTCTTTCAGTTAAATTATCAAAATCAATTAAGTGGTAATTAACTTTCCAGAAAGCATAGTTACCATCTTCGTCTTTAATATCAATTTTGTTGTTGCCTTCATAGTACCAAAAACCACCGACGTTCCAGATTTTTTCAGAATCCCATCCGAGCTCAACGAGAAGTGATTTCATCATGCCAGCATAGCCGCCACCGCCGCACATCAAGAAGATATTTTTATCTTGTGGGAAGAGATCTTCGAGGATTTGTTTTGATTCAATGTAATTTGGAGCAAGCGTACCGTCGGCAAGGCGGGTATAAAGAGCTTTACCTTCATAAGATTTGCCGACTGCTTCCGGAAGACCTTCTGGCTTGATGATGTATGGTAATGGAACAACTTCAAAACCGTCAACAAAGCCGGAAAGATATTTATCACCACCGATTTCTTCGTAGTTTGCTGGGTCGACTAAAAGACGCATGTCACGATAGACAGAATCTGAACGTCCGAGGAACATGTCGATAGTTTTTTCGTTGACGTTTTTATCAATACCAAGCTCACCGCGCATACCTTCAGAAACGGTTGGTGCAGGAATTTCAGAAAGCTTTTCTGCATCAAAGAGGACTTTTGTAATACAAAGCACCAAAACCAACATAACAATCACGCCAAGCGCAACTGCAATTAATGATCTAAAACCGACTTTCAAAGCCGAGTCACTACTACTATTCTTAGTCATAAAAATCCTCCGTTTATTCTATTCTATCACAATAATAGGTAGAATGTCCGGAGGATTATTATTATGCTTGTGGAATTTGGAATGCTGAAGGATCCAAGGATGGAACTTCAGGAGCCGCTGGAGCTGCTGGGGCTGGCGCTGGAGCAACTGGTTCTGGAGCAACAGCAACTGCAGGAGGCATACCACCATTAAAGTCGATAGATGGAGCTGGTGGTGGTGGAAGTTCAATATTTACATCCGCGGTTGGCATAGCAACTGGAGCTGGCGCTGGAGCAACTGGTTCTGGAGCTGGCACAGCAGTTGGCGTTGGCTCTGGTACTGGAGTTGGTTCAACTGGAGTAGGAGCTGAAACTGGAGCAGTTGGAGTTACTACTGGATCTAAGACTAGAGTTGGGATAGTTTCTGCTTCTGGAACAGCAGCCATAGGAATCTGAGCAGCTTGAGCAGCTGGATTGATTGGCGCAGTCATTGCATCAGACAAAGCTTGGTCAATCATAGCGCCGTAATCTGGAGCTTCAGAAACTGGATCAGCGACGTTTTGAGCCATGACACTTCCCTGTGATACGATTTGTGGAAGTGTAGGTGCTGCTGGAGCTGGCTCTGGTGCTGGTTGGACAGGAGGAACGAAAGTAGTTGAAGCTGGTTGTTGAATTGGCTCAGTTGAAATTGAAATTGGAGCAGCGAGTCCGGCTGGTCCAGCTGGCTCGAGTGAAGGAGCTGGGGTTTTTGCGACCGGAGCTGGTGTACCAACTAGAATTTCTGGTTCGGATACTGGTTCTGGAGTTGCAGCAGCAAGTTCATTCGCAAGTGCTTCTGGCATAGCAGCAGCTGGAGCGGCTACCATTTGTTCTAATTGCTGTTCAGGAGTTGGTTCTGCGGCAACTGGAGCCTCCGGAGCTACTGGAGCTGGGGCAGGAGCTGGTTGAGCTAAAGCAGGAGCTGGTTGAGCTAAAGCAGGAGCTGGAATTAATGGTTCTGGAGGGGTTGCTGGAGTTGTAGGAGCAACAGGTTCTGGAACTGGTTCAGGTTCTGGCTCTGGAGCTGGCTTCTCTTCTACAGGTTGCATAATGTTACTTGAGATAAGCTGCTGATCAGCACCGGCCTGCATGAGTCGAGATGAAATCTGCATGGTTTCAGAAGTAGTGCGAGCGTTTGAGAAACGGTCAGTTGCAGAAACGATACCCGTAAGAAGTGCGGTAGCAATTGGCTGATCGAATTGGCCAACGTTAAGGAATTCGCAAAGATTTACGATCATTTCACAAACTGAAGACTTTGATGGATCGCTCCATTCAAGTTCAGCAAAGTGACCAGCTTGGTTTGTGGTGATATTGATGGCGGTTGCATCATGCATAATGCGGCCGTATTCTTCGAGTGCGGCGTCAAGAACTTCTGCAGAATCAACGTCAATTGAGATTACAAGGTCAACATTGAAATCGCCTTGAGCGAATTCGAGGTCTTTTTGTGAGATTGTGGTCTTATAAGGTGTAATGTAAACTTTAACGTAGTCGCCTTCAATTTTATAACGAAGGTGGTCAGCCTTGTCTTTGTTGAGAGCGATAATAAAATCTTGAAGTGAGTTGGTGTCTTTTTCAAAGGTCTCATTTGGCTTCAAAAACTCAAGCGTGTTTGGAGTTTCACCAGAATAAATTGCAGTAACATGTTTGCCGAGACGATTTAAAATCATCGTCAAACCAATAGCTGCTGAAATTTCATCAACGTTTGGATCATTACTTAAAGCAACAAGAATATTGTCGCAAGCTTTAATTTTCTCTGCGACTTTTTTAGTGACGTTGCCGAGCTGCTCTTCTATAGTTTGGACTTTTTGTTCAGCAGCGGCTTGAGCCTGAGCAGCCAATGCATCATCGCTGCGAACATTTGTATCTGAAGTGTTTTCCATTTTTATTTTGACCTATTTTTGACCTTTTATACATAAACATTAGCATAATATCAACTATTTTGCAAGTTTTATCTGATTAATTAGCCTTAAACATTTGAAACCATCGCGAAAAGTTTTAAGGTGTGGATTGCGATTGCGGCCATCTCTAAATAAGTCGGTTTTAATTTCTTTCATTTTAAGATTACTTAGCTTTGCGCGAATAATCATTTCGGTATCGAATTCAAACTCACGAGTTTTAATGCCAGAAGCTAAAATCTTTTTTCGATCAAACGCTCTTAAGCCACAATGGTGATCGTGCAAATTAATGCCAAAAAGTAGATTGGCATATTCTGTTAGAATTCTGGAGCCAACTTTATGAGATAGTGGCATTGCCTTTTTATGAATCTGGCCAAGAAAACGGTTTCCTACTACGAAGTCAAATCCCGCTTCAAGCTCCTCAACCATTTTTGGAATATCATCGGTTTTATAGCTCATATCAGCATCGAGCATAACAATATACTTAGTCTTCGCAGCCTTAATACCAGCCATTACAGTATAACCGTAGCCAGTCCGTTTTTCAATTAGAAAATTTAATCGATGTTTTTTATAAATCGCGTGACTTTTGTCAGTGCTATTATTATCACAAATTAAGATTTCGTAAGCTTCTTTATACTTACTTTTGTCGAGGGATTTTTTGATGGCTTTTACGCATTTCAAAATGGTGCGATCTTCATTCAAGCACGGTAAAATGACAGTAAATAATTTCCTCCTCATATAAGAGTATTATAGCATGGAGACTACTTTAATCTTAAGAGGAACGATTCTAGGACCGGCCATGGCGATTCAGAAAACTTAGTGGTTTTAAGAAGCACGTCAATCTTTGCGAGCTCCTTAATAATCTCACGACTCTTTTTGGAATTTGGGTTTTTCTTCAATCCTTCAACTGCTTTATATCCCCAGGCACCTAATGTTGCGTACGGATCAATATCGTCCTCATTTTTACGCAACATTTCAACAGCCTTTTTAGGATTGCTGATTGCCATCGTATAAACATTGAAAGCGAGATTTTGTTTTTCTTTATCGACTGGAATTTTATTTTCGACAAGATCAATATTTTTAGCTTTTTTCAGGTTTTTTAGACCTGCCCAGTTGCCATTGATTTTATTCTCTAAAATCACAATTTCATGTGGCGTATCAAGATACTTTTCGATTTCTTCAAAAAGCTCTTTTCTTTCCGCAAGACCTTTAATCAGAATTTTTCTAGTGCCGGTATCAAAAAGAGTAGTGCCAAGAAAGATGGTTGGCAAATCTTCGACATTCAAATTTTCCGCATCAATGTTTTCATAATCTAGACCGAGGACATTTTTTGCCATCTCTTCAGATTTCAAACGGTCTTCGCCATAATACAAATGAATCATCTTCCCTCCTTCTGACAATTTGGACAAATATGTGTGCCGCGACCAGCCACGCGGGTTTTAATGATTTCAGTGCCACATCGTTCACAAGGCTCACCTTCACGACGAAATACTTTAGCAAACAAACGCAAATAATCGCCTTTGGTGCCGTCGGCTTTGACGTAAGTTTTCATAGTTGAACCACCAGAATCAATACTGGCTTGCATAACGTTTCTAATACCTTCAAGTAGTTTTTCAATTTGAGCATCTTTAAGCATACCAGTAGCATAACTTGGATGAATCTGAGCATAATATAACGCTTCATCAGCATAAATATTTCCGACACCAGCAATCACTTTTTGATCTAAAATTGTAGCCTTAATCGGTGCGGATTTGTGATGCATCAAATTCTCTTTAAACTCAGCAAAAGTCATATCCCAAGGTTCTTTGGCGAGTGACTTTATAAACTTATCGTTTTCAACTTCAACCGTTTCAAGTACTTTAATAAAACCAAATTTGCGTTGATCATTAAAAAACAACGTGCCATTTTCAAGTTCGATAATTACGCGAGTCTGATTGTCTGGCAGTTCGTTGACAAAAGAATCGGTAGGGTGGCCACCAGCAAAATTTTCGTCACCACGGAAGATAAGTTGGCCAGTCATACGAAGATGAATCATCAAAGTAATACCATTTTCAAGATCAATTAATAGCGCCTTACCACGACGATTGATCGCCTTAATTTTCTGATTTATAGCAACTTCCTTTGGACCAATAAAAGATTTGTCACACAGAATTTTGATCTTCGTGATTTTTACACCATTCAAAAACTTAGTTAAACCACGACGAATTGTTTCAACTTCCGGTAACTCAGGCATACCTCTATTATAACAGATAACAAAAAAACCGGCCCATCGGCCGGATTTTTTGCTAGCGCGCAACACAGCGAATTGGATAGAGTGAGAAGTCAGATGCTCCTTCCATTGAGAAACCATCTTGTTGATAGTGGACGGCTTGAATGTTTGGGGCGTTGTTTTTGATACTGACGTCAGATAGTAGGAAGTGACCAAACTGACCTGCACCAGTAAACGACACATCGTACTCGCCACGAGCATATCCTTCTGCATCTAATGCATAAACGCCAGAAAGTTTGAGATTTCCTGGTTCACCAAGTATTTTTTCTGGTTCACCCTTATAAGCGGCGGCGAGAGCTAATGCTTCTGCAGAAGTTGGTATTTTCCAGCTCTTTGGACAAATAGAGTACTCAATAGCTCCAGTTCCCTGCATCATTGATGCAGTAAAGCTTGGGACACCACCAAAAGCAGTGATTGGCGAATAGTAGACACCGTATTCATTATTTGCGTACAACATGTGATTGGTGAGTAAAGCATCCAATTCCGATTGACTCTTTCCTGGGTTATTATTATAAATTTCTCTAATATTCCTATCCATATTATAGATATCAGGAATTTCAGCAAGGTTAAATGAATAAGCTTTACCGTCAGCAGTTGCTGGAAGGCTTGAGTCTGCACTAGTGAGATCATTATTGTAAATACTTAGATTCTCTAACATCCAACATTTTCCATCTGCAACTTTACCAACCCTATATGCTTTGTTATCACGAGTATCTTTTAGATACACAATTTGGTTTGCTTTAAGGCTAGAACACTCAAAGTCTTGCATAGTACCAGCGACATTAACGCCTTTTGGAGTGAGGCCAGCATCGAGGGTTGGGATGTTGCCATAGCCGTTGGTGTAGGCTGTGAACAAGACGACATCGCTATAAGTACCTGAAGTCAACATGCCGGCTTTAATGCCGAAGTCTACAGTTTTAGTAGCCGTACCATTTGGAACAATACCCGCATAATTGTCGATAAGGTTGGCATTACCTAAAGCTGGAATACGGTAATAATTTGAGCCATTGTCGACACTAAAGCCCCAAGTATTATCGCTAAGCGTGCTGCTGGTTCTAGCACCTGAAAAGTTCGAAGAAATTACATCAGTAATATTCGAGCTTTCATGTACCATACTAGTGTTTGCATCGGCATCCTCGATTGTTAAAGTGTAACCAAATTGAGAGTTAGTAATAACAGTTAAATCTACTGACTTATGCACGAATGAATTGATACTCGCATCCATATCAATTGCATCCGAGCTAGCAGCTAAACTGATAACTGGATCGATGGAGACACTAACTTCCGTACTAGTGGAAGCTGAGCCTTCAGCGTGTGATCCAAAAACCGGTGAATACGCATAAAAAGCAAGCACCGTTGTTAGTAGTGAGCCCGCAAAAATCGCAGCATTTCGCATTGCGGTCATTTTGAGCTCGTTGTGAGTTCTTTTATAATCCATACCTAAATGACCTAATTATTATTGCTTCATATTATCATAAGCATTTTCGACTGTCAAGCAAAAAAGTGCCCCTAACAGAGGCACTTTTTATTTACTTTTAAATTGCATTAAGCAGCTTTTTTAGCAGCGGTTTTCTTTGCAGTTGTTGCTTTTTTAGCAGCTGGCTTTTTTGCAGCAGTTTTAGTTGCAGCAGCCTTCTTTGCTGGAGCAGCTTTTTTAGCTGGAGCTTTAGCAGCAGTAGCTTTCTTTGCAGCAGCTGGTTTTGAACCGTTAGCTTTTGCGATTTTTGCAAGATTTGCTTTGCGGCGGCTTGCAGTATTTTTCTTGATTAAGCCTTTCTTTGCAGCTTTATCGTATTCAGATTGTGCTTTTGAAAGATTCTCTGAAGTTGGATTAGCCTTGAAAGCTTTGAGAGCGGCCTTGATAGCGCGCTTGATTTCACCGTTGTGAGCGGTGCGTTTAACTGCTTGACGAGCAGCTTTCTTTGCGGATTTAATAATCGGCATTATTTTTCCTTACTCAAAAAGTTAGTTATTATTTTGTCTTCATATTATTATACACATTTTTTACGAAAAGTAAAGAGCCCCACCCTTGGTGGGTGAGGCCTTTAAAAGGTTAGAATAGTACGCCGGTTTTCTGTTCGACTTCTTCGCGTTTATAAGTGAACGTAAATTTTTCTTCTTCGTTTATGATGTAGCCAAAGTATCCGCCATCGATTGAATAAACCTTTATGGCCTCCCATGGCGGGATTTCAATAGTAAGACTAAGAACTTTAGGTTCGCTTTCTTTCCTACTTAACACAGGCGGACATACTTTAAAGTAATCACAAGATCTCACTAACAACTGAAACTCATCAAGCGGATTTTCTAGCAGCATTTTAGTAGCTTTATAATAGTTTCCACGAATGTTCCTAGGTTTTTTCGCAGGATCGCCAAATGCCGAAAGATCACTTAGAGAAAACAGAAAGTGCGATAACCCATCACAGCTTTTAAAACAAAATGTTCCGTCTTTTGCTATTTCACAACAACAATTCCCCATACCTAACCTCCTTTCAATGTGCTGACCTGTAACCCCGTAGGCCCTATGCGTGTATTATACAACTTTTTGATTTTATCTCAAAACACAAGTATAATGGAGCTATGAATATATTTGAATCAGTTGTTTTAGGACTTACACAAGGTATAACAGAATTTATTCCAGTTTCTTCATCAGGACATCTCGAAATCGTACAAAGATTGCTTGATGGTGGTGGACGCGCAGGCGATTTCCACTTCTTCTTAGAGCTTATTAACTTCGGTACTTTATTCGCTTTACTTTGGTACTATCGCAAACGTATCGCAAAAATTCTAAATGACATTTTCAAAAAGAAAGATTACCATATGGCAATCAATCTGCTTTTAACTTCAATTCCAGCTGGAATTATCGGTGTACTACTTTCAAAATTCATCGAAAGCAACGGATTCTTCTCTTCCCTTTACACAATTGCAATTGCGATGGGTATCGTCGGTATTTTAATGATCGTAATCGACAAATTACCACATCTTTCAAAGGTTAAAACCGAAGAAGACCTTTCACACAAACGCGCTCTTACGATTGGTCTCGCACAGACTTTTGCATTGATTCCAGGCGTTTCTAGATCCGGTTCAACCATCGTAGCTGGACGTTTAATGGGTATGGATTCAAAAGCATCCGCAAACTACTCATTTATGGCATCACTTCCAATCATGATTGGCGTCTGTCTTAAATCACTCGTTTCAAGTTCATCAAGAGAATACATCGCTGCAAACGCCGGCATGCTCATTCTCTCAAACATCATCGCCTTCATCTCAGGTATGATTGCTTTGACCTTTGTAATTAAATTCCTCGAAAAGAAAAAGGCACTTTCAGCCTTTGGTTATTACCGTGTGATCTTAGCAAGTATTATCTTAATCATTTTACTTGTACAATAATATCTGTTATTCTCTTAATAACAAAGGGGTGGCGCACATTAAAAGGGGAGGTGATTTTTCATGAGCATCATCACAGTATTAAGAGAACGAGTGTTTGAGCTAGAACAATCATATCGATGGCAAATCGAAGAAAGATTTGAGCCAGTGTATGAAAATACTCGAAAGGAGAGTTTCGATGAAGAACTCGCCACGGATAGCGGCGCAATTCGCCGGCTAAGTGATATTGACAGAGAGACTGAGCGACTAAAGCAAAATAAGGCTTTAAAGAAGGGGGATCAGATAATTCGAAAACTTTGGCAAAGGTTCCTTCGTAACCTAGCAATTTTTCAGCTACTATACGATTTTGTGATTATTATTGGCATTGTATTCGGTATTACGTCTGCTGTTGTCGGGCTCATGGCATTTTCGTTTTGGTTTCTAATAGTAGCTCTGCTTCTGATCTTGATCTCAAGATTAGATGAATGGCACTTTGTTCTTGCCTGTTATCTTTCTGGAGGCAGACAAATCCTAGACAAACTTTTCGACGAATACAGAGAATACGGTCAAAACGAAGCTAAACTCTGTTTAGCGGACCCAAGAAAATTATCTTGTTCCAACGTTCAAACAACTTATATTTTCACCACCTTAAAAAGAATCTCCCCAAGCTAGGGGAGATTTTTCTATCTAATAATAGCAAGTGTTTCTTTGACTTCAAGATTCTTACTAGGATGAGTTTTAAGCCATTCATCGACGGCACGACTTGAGCCGGGAAGCTCGGGATTATTATAGTCATGAACGATAATAATGCCACCTTTTTCAATGCGATTTTCAACAAGTTTCAAGCTAGTTTTGATGCTAGTATAAAGATCGCCATCTAGAAAGGCAAAACTAATCTTTGCCGGGACATCTTCTTCAGGATTTAAATCTTCGAAAAAGCCTTTTTTGATTTTTGGAAGTCTAAGTCCGTTACGTTTGAACTTTTCAATTACTTCACGTTTAGTTACAAGTAGCTCGCCAGCCTGGAATTGATCACCAGCAACACTTGAATCTTCCCTGGTCTTAGCTGGAAGACCTTCAAAAGAATCATAAAGCCAAAGGATTTTTTCAGAGTTCTGTTTCTCGAGCAAGCGTTTCATCAGAACGCTAGTGTCGCCACGATAGCAGCCGAATTCAACTACATCGCCTTCAATATTCAAGGTTTTTTCAAGCAAATCAAGAATAATCTCAGTTTCAGTTTTAGTTACTTGCTGAGGTTCGTCGGCTTTGTTTTTGTTCTTTTTTCCCATATATATATTATATAATAAAAAGCCACCTCTTTCAAGGTGGCATTCTATTAGTCGAGATTATTTATCTACAACTTCACCCTCTACGGCATCGTCATCTGATTTTTTATCATCTGACTTCTCGTCTTTGCTATCATCTTTTGATGCAGCTTCGTACATCTTTGCACCGATTGGCATGATTTTGTCGTTAAGCTCTTTAGCAGCAGCTTCGAGCTTTTCTTTATCTGCTGATTCGTCTTTTAAGACTTCTTTTGCTTCTTCGACAGCTTTCTTGATAGTTTCCTTATCTTCGTCGCTGATCTTGTCCTTATATTCATCAGGCATCTTTTCTGCTTGATAGACAGCGTTTTCAAGATGGTTTCTAGTGTCGACAGCTTCACGCTTCTTTTTATCTTCGTCTGCGTGCATTTCAGCTTCTTTTTGAGCTTTTTCAATGTCGTCCTTGCTCATGTTACCAGAGTTTTGGATGGTAATTGATTGCTCTTTACCGGTTCCCTTATCTTTTGCAGTAACGTTCAAGATACCGTTTGCATCGATATTGAAGGTAACTTCAATTTGTGGGACACCACGTGGAGCTGGTGCAATACCGTCTAAGATAAAGCGGCCGAGTGACTTGTTGTCAGCTGCGAATTCACGCTCACCTTGAAGGACGTGGATTTCAACTTGTGGTTGGTTGTCGCTTGCAGTTGAGAAAACTTCAGATTTTGAAGTTGGGATAGTAGTGTTGCGATCAATAAGTGGAGTTCTGACGCCACCCATAGTTTCAATACCGAGAGTAAGTGGAGTAACATCGAGAAGAAGAACGTCCTTAACGTCGCCTTGAAGGACACCACCTTGGATGGCAGCACCGACGGCAACGACCTCATCTGGGTTAACACCCTGCATTGGTTCCTTATTAAAGAGGTTCTTAACTTTTTCAACGACAGCTGGCATACGGGTCATACCACCAACCATCACGACTTCGTCGATATCTTTTGCTTCGAGTTTTGCGTCTTTAAGAGCTTTTTTGACTGGTTCTGCAAGACGGTCAAGAAGTGGGGCTACGAGCTCCTCCATCTTTGCGCGGGTAAGAGTATATTCAAAGTGTTTTGGACCTTCTTCGTCAGCTGAAAGGAATGGAAGGTTAATGTCAGTTGAAGTTGCTGAAGAGAGCTCTTTCTTTGCTTTCTCAGCTTCATCTTTAACACGTTGCATTGCTGCAGCATCATTCTTAATATCGATGCCAGATTCTTTCTTAAATTCATCACAGAGGAAGTTAACAATAATGTTATCGAAATCTTCACCACCGAGGTGAGTATCACCATTAGTTGATTTAACTTCGAAGACACCATCACCGATTTCAAGGATAGAGACATCGAAAGTACCACCACCAAGGTCGAA
>CAMZGX010000016.1 GCA_947306585.1 uncultured Candidatus Saccharibacteria bacterium | reverse complement strand
AAATAAAAGGAGGCAATTATGCCAAAGCAAATCATCGTTAAAAGCAACTCACGTGCACAACAAATCAAAGTGCACTTCCGCTAAGATACGGATTTGACTCTGGGGCCGCAAGGCCCCGCCATATCGAGCCAAATTCGCTAAACGAGTGTGGTTCGACCCTAGGTTTTGAGTTAACCGAGTGTTTTTAAAAAAATATGACCTTCCCGAAGGGATCTTAAAGCGATGCGGTGGTGCGGTTTTAAGATTACCTTCGGTCTAAGATAAAGACATTAACGATAACTCAAGATAAATACGAAAACAAAAATAAAATAAAAACAAAAATAAACATTTAAGCGAGGAAAAATGCGAAACGGAACATATACAGCTAAGCGCAGAACGAGCCAAGAATGGCGTGGTAATTCATCGCGTGATTTTGGCGCAGACTTCGGCACTTTTTCTGGCTACTCACGTAATCGCAACACCGTAAAATTCTCCGGAACCGGAAAACTCCCACGTTTTATCGTCGTAGGTGTATTCTTTGCCCTTATCCTCAACCTCGGAATGTTTTATGCTGATCAAAGTACTAAATCAACCAGACTAGATTACCAACTTTCAGACCTTTCTGGACAGATTGATGAACTCGAAGCAAAGAAGGAAGATCTCGCAGTTGAACGCGCTCGTCTTACTTCAATTGCCAACTCTAACAACTCTAAAGTCGCAGCTGCGATGGAAGACGCTGGACAAGCTGAATACGCAGAATAATAAACGTAATAAAAATCGCCAAAGGGGCGATTTTTTGATATAATATAAGAGTATGAAAGTAGTCTTTACTGACGGTTCAGCATCGCCGAACCCGGGGCCGGGTGGTTTTTCGGTGATTGATGCTGAGAATGGCCGTCCACTTATCTTAGGCCGATCAACTCACACCACTAATATCCGTATGGAAGGTGAAGCTATGGGTGCTGCAATGGAAGCATTCCCGGAAGTAGAGATTCATTCTGACTCGGAATTCTGGATTAACGTTTTAACGAAATGGGCGCCATCATGGGCTGCTAATGGCTGGAAGAAGAAAACTGGACCAATTAAGAACTTGGACCTCGTACAACGCCTCTACGAGCTTTATACGACTAAAAAAGTCACACTGATTTGGGTTCGTGGACACGTTGGCACGGAAATGAATGAAAGAGCTGATGAATGGGCAAATAATGCCAGAGAAAAGAAAACATTTGAAGATCTTAATATAATTGAGATAGCTCCAAAGGAGGACGAATGAAAAAAGTAATCGTTAAATGTAAGCTCAAAAATCGTGACGATTTCGAGAAAAAACTTTCTGAAATCGACATGGACTTTACGCCAATGTACTGGGTACACGAGCGCGTCTTTGTCCCAAGAAACTATCAGAAAAAGAGCTCATTTCCAAGATTGATTCTTCGCACTGAAATGCACGCAGTTGATCGTCCAGCAAAATACGAATTACAACTCCGTCGCCATATCGAAGATTCAGGTATAGACATTATCGATACTACCATCATTCGCGACTATCAAGAAGCTGCTAACATCGTCCTTCAACTCGGCTTCGAAGTCCAAAACGAAGTATCAAGTCGTCGCCAAGAACTTACACTTGGAAAGGGAACTAAGCTCTTCCTCGATAAGGTCGATGGTGTAGCTGGATACTATGCAAAGATTGAAGCTGAACTCGGAGACAATGATAAAGTTGAAGAAGTTCGTCGTGAAATTATTTCAACCTTTGAGCAATTCGGACAGGATGCTACGACAGTAATCGAAGATACATATTCAGAACAGATGTAAATAACTAAAAACGGAGGTAAAAATGACTGAAATTACTAATTCTGAGATTAAAAGAAAATCTGACTTTGATGTATTCCAATGGGCAAACCAAATTGAAGAGTATAAGAACAATGTTTCTTGTGAGCTTTTCCTCTTCAACAAGAACTACACTCCATTCAAGGTACGTTATTCAGACAAATTAACTGCAAACGTTAAGGCAATGTTTATGATGGAAGCAGTTTCTTATGTCAATAAAGAAGCTGACAAAGGTCTTGAACAAAGAGAGTATGAAGACTCTGATGGTGAATCACACGTGATTTATCGTACTGATCTTAAAAATGTTACTCGTGCTGAGTCTTTGCTCCATTTAATCGAAAAAGAATACAAAGATATTGAGTACTTTAACGACGGCGGTTCTGGCTCAGAATTCAAGAAGATTAAAGGTATTATTGCAAAGTTTTCATATCTCGGTGGCGATGAAGGTAACAAAGTCTTCTACATCGCAAAGGGAATCGCTGGTTCTTCAGCCCTTAAAGGTGCAACTTCATGGGAGCTTAACGGTGAAAGTTTTGAACCATTTGCTGCTGAAATCGCAATTAAGATGCCAGATGACAACCAGGTTGCAATCGTCGACAACAACGTTGTAGTCTTCAACCAATCAAAGTTTGAGAATCTCTTCCAATATGACTATAAGGCTCAAATGATTGCTGACGCTAAAGCAAAAGAAATCATGGATAAGTATAAGCTTACTCTTCCAGAAGAGCTTACCTTAAACGATCTTCTTCAGGACAAGAAACCGCTCGTTAAGAAGATTCAAGACATTGATATTTCAGAAGCAATGTCGCAGAAGCAATTGATCGAATATTGTGATGAAATGCAACTTGAATTGATGTCTGATGACGAAGATCATTCAATCATTATCCAAGACGACAAAGACCTCACCATGTTCATCAATCTCATGAATGAGGACTATTATATCTCGCCAGTCAACGGTCTCCGCTATGAAATTAAAAGCAAAAAATTGCTTGGCGAACCTGAAGGTGAAGCACCAAGAAACTAATATTCAAAACGGCCACTTAAAAGGTGGTCGTTTTTGTTGAAAAACAAAAATTCTTATGTTAAACTTAAAATATAATTAGTTAGGTCATTTTGTAATGGGGAAAGAAAAAAACAATAATACAAAGAAGAGTGTAGTTGATGGGGCATCAAAAGTTGGAATTTTTGCTGGATCGTTATTGGCTGCAGTAATTGCAGTCTACTTTTATTCTCCAGTGATTGATTCGCATGCGGATGATTCAGAAACATCAAAAGTGATCGTTGATGTTGATCCGGTTGCTTCGTTAACCACAAACGTGTCGGAAATCGATTTTAATATTACACCAACTAGCGCTGGAACTTTTGATTCGGATTCGATTATTGCTACCGTCTCGACCAATAGTCTTGGTGGCTATGAGCTTTATTTCTCGTCCGAGGATGATTCAACTGATATGACGCATTTAGAGTCTTCAATTAATGACGTAATTGCTTCAGATTTTAATGACACTGTAACTAGCTCGACTATGGCGGCAAATAAGTGGGGATATTCGCTCGATAATACTAATTTCTCAAAGATCCCAACTCTTACTTCGCATGCGATTATCCGAAATCTTGATCACTTACCGAGTGCAGCAGAGAAGAATACGACTGTTTATATTGGAACTAAGATTTCTACAGCCTTAACTTCTGGCTCGTATACTAAAGGGGTAAAGTTCTCAGTGGTGGCGCATGCTACTCCTGGCCCATCTTTGTTTGAGATAGATGATATGCAAGAAATGACGTCGAGTGTATGTATGGAGACAACAACTCCATATGTGTCTGCAACTTCGTTCGATTGGGATGGTTCGCATAAGGGCGACAGGAACTATGTACCAAGGAAAAGTTTAAGAGATTCTCGTGATGGAAAATATTATCTTGTTTCGAAGCTTGCCGATGGCAACTGTTGGATGTCTCAGAGCCTTGCGCTTGATCTCACGGCAAATACAGCAATCGTCGCATCAACAACGGCTGGTGATACAATAAGCGTAACTCCAAATAATACAACTCAAACCACAACTGGTACAGCCTGGGCTGAAGCAGATGATAACTGGCGAAGCTACAAGCCACAGTCTAGCGAAGCATACTATCAATCCGGCACCGATAAATCCAGTTCCCCATCAGGTAGTGGCGTAACTTATGATTGGGAAAAAGCCGGAAACTACTATAACTGGTATGCAGCAACAGCTGGTACTGGTACAAGTTCAATGACTAGCTCCGACGCTACTGCAAGTATCTGCCCTAAAGGTTGGCGTCTTCCATCTAATTCAGGTACTAAGAGTTATGATAATCTCATTACTACAACCTACGGTCTAGATTCATCCTCTGATGGTTCTCTCGTACTTCGTGCTAATCCTCTCAATTTCAATTTGTCCGGCATCTACTATTACGGCAATGGCACTATGAGCCTTCAGGGCTCGTACGGCCGCTATTGGTCTAGTACAGCCTACTCATCTGCTACGAACGCGTACGGCCTGTCCTTCAGTACGTCGGGCATCAGCCCTCAGAGCAGCAACAACAAGGGCCGCGGGTTCTCCGTACGCTGTGTGGCTCTCTAGTCTGAGATACGCTTAAGCTTTAAAAAATGCTTAAGATGTGGTAAAATAGTACCTAGTTTTAGGTACTATTTTTAATGCTTGGAAAGGAGAGAGCATAGATGGAGAATCAAGAGAAGGTAATTCAGATTGCAGGAGCAATCACAGTAGATGAACTCGCAAACGAGCTCGGCCTTTCTGTGACGTCCCTCATTGGTGAACTTTTCAAGCAGGGAATCGTCGCAACAATTAACCAGAGAATTGATTTTGATACCGCTTCTCTTATGATTGATGAGCTTGGTATCACTGGCGTTCGTCTTGAAAAGAAAAACACTTCAACTCAAACTTCAAACATCCACCACGAACTCTCCGATCACGCAGTAGTACGTCCACCAGTAGTAGCAGTGATGGGCCACGTTGACCACGGTAAGACAACTCTTCTTGATACTCTCCTTAATAAGAAGACTGTCGAAGGTGAAGCCGGTGGTATTACTCAGCATATTTCAGCATATCAGCTTGAACATGAGGGAAGAAAGATTACCTTCCTTGATACTCCTGGTCACGAAGCATTCGCTGCAATTCGTCAGCACTCAGCAATCCTTACTGATATCGTTGTGCTCGTTGTGGCAGCTGATGATGGTGTAAAACCACAGACTGTCGAAGCTATTAAATTCGCACAAAGCGCAAACGCAAAAATCATCGTTGCAATCAACAAGATTGACCGCGAAGGTGCAGATATTCCACGCACCATGGCTGATCTTTCACAACATGGTCTCCAACCTGAAGAATGGGGCGGTGATATTACTATGGTTCCAGTTTCAGCAAAGCGTGGTGATAACCTCGACAAACTTCTTGATATGATTCTTCTTACCGCTGATATCGAAGAGCTTAAAGCTGACGTTGATATTCCAGCTGAAGGTCTTGTGATTGAGTCTCACATGGAAGTTGGTAAGGGTTCAGTCGTTAACCTTCTTGTTACTGGCGGTGAGCTCAAGACTGGTGAATTTATCGTTGCTGGTTCAGCTTACGGTAAAGTTCGTACCATGCTCGACTTCAAAGGCAAACCAAAAGGAAAGGCAACTCCATCAACTCCAGTTACTGTTACCGGTTTTAAGGAGCTTCCAAACTTCGGTGATCAATTTGTTGAAGTTGCTGATGAAAAGACTGCAAGAAAACAGGCTCTCCTTAACGCTCAGGGCGCTTCTGACGCACTTGCAAGCTCAAACGTTACATCTACTGACCTTCTCCGCATGATGAATGTCTCAGACAATTCAAAGGTCTTTAACGTAATCGTTAAAGGTGACGTACTTGGTTCAGTTACCTCTGTTGTTGATTCACTTAAGATGATCGATACTCATGGTGAAATTACTCTTAATATCGTCTCAACTGGTGTTGGTGATATCACTGAAAACGATGTCTACATGGCAGCTGGCGATAATACTGTAATTTACGGTTTCAACGTCAACGTTCCAACTAACATCTCAAAGATGGCTGCTCGTGATGGTGTGGCAGTAAGAAATTACAAAGTTATTTACGAACTTCTTGATGATGCAAAAGCTTCAATGGAAAATCTCCTTGATGCCGAAGTTGTTGAAGAAGAAATCGGTGAAATGAAGATTAAAGGCGTCTTCAGAACTGAACGTACTGCAATCATCGCTGGTGGTGAAGTCTTAACTGGTAAAGCATGTGCAAGCTTACCATCTCCAACTGGTGCTGGCATCGATCTTCCAGTTTTTGGTCGCGTCTATCGTAACAAAGAATTAGTCGGTGAAGTTCAAGTTGATTCAGTCCAGAAGGAAAAGATGGCAGTCTCTGAGCTCGTAGCAGGAGAGACCGGCGGTATCGCCTTTAAACTTGAGCACAGACTCACAATTGATCTTGATGATAGAGTAAAATTCTTCACTCGCGAAATGCGCAAGAAGAAACTCTAGAATAGTGGAAAAGTTGTCTGGAAAATCCCTGTAAAATTCATTTACTTTTAAATATGCTTATGCTAGAATAAAGTAAATAATTAATTGGAGGGTATGGGGTGCATAAGTCCAGATTGTTTCTGAATATCTCGACTTTTATTACTTTTCTAATTACAACCTTCTTGGTTTCGTCTTTTTTGGCGCCAATTAACGCTTCTGACGCAGCAGTAAAAGATACTGGCGTAAACCCAGTTGATGTCTCTGTTGCACCAGCTGCTTCAGTTAGTCTCGACAAAGAATCATTAGACCTTGAAATTAACCCTACCGCCGAAGGTGCTTTTAGTAGCACAACACTAAATGTGTCGGTTACTACAAACTCAAAAAATGGTTATGAGTTGTATTTTTCAACGCTTGACACTGACACGAAAATATCAGCAAGAGATTCTAGTAAAACTATTGATTCAGACTTTACTGGTGCCGTAACTAGCGCAACTATGACTGCAAATAAGTGGGGCTATTCACTAGATGGAACGAATTTTTATGCAACTCCAAATTCTTTAAATGCTGCTAAAATTAAAGATCTTGATCATGCTCCAGTCGACGAAGAAGGGAAGACTGCGATCGAATTTGGCGTAAAAGTTGATACTAGCCTTCCGAGCGGGGAATATCGTAAAACTTTGCTTTTTACAGCACTTGGTCATGGCACTACAACCAGAGCCTTTAGCGGCATCACCACAATGCAGGCAATGACGCCAGCAATTTGTGCGGCTGAAACTACCCCTTCTATTAATGCGAGGGTTGCAACCTATATTCATACCGATGATACAAACTACATTCCGTCGGCTTATTTGACAGATGTTCGTGATGGTAGAAAATATTCAATCAGAAAATATGCTGATGGTTCTTGCTGGATGGATGAAATTTTGAAGCTTCATTTCCATAGTGATACCGTGCTCAATTCAGCCTCTTCTGATCTTAATTCTAAAGATACTTGGAAACCAGATGATTATACGTTTGAGATGACTACAAAAACAACTGGTAACAAATATAAAGCTGGATATTCACTTTCGATCAATATGACTGATACGGGACATTACTACTACACCTGGCAGAATGCGGTAGCTGGTAGCACTGGCACGGATTCGATCTGTCCAAAAGGCTGGACTTTGCCAGGCGGCAAAGACGATGGTGACGGTACCTTTAGTAAATTCGTTGCAACTTATAACTTCCCACAAAGTGAAGCTGGTGCAAAAGATATTATGTCTACTATTATGCCATTTGCAGCAATTGGTTTTTATAACTATACTCAGGGAAAACTAGTCTATAATACGACTGAAGGCCGTTTCTGGTCAAAGGATGCCAATGGTGGTAGTAACGCATACAACTTCTACATCTCGACTAACAAGCGTGTTGATAATTTATATTATAATGCGAAGGATAAAAACACTAGTAAAGCTTTCACCTTCCCAGTAGTCTGTGTAGCGCGTAACTAGATATTTTGTTCGGTTTTTGTTCGGTAGAGGGGAAAGAGCAGGTTTTTTCGGAAGAGAATTAAATACCGATCTTGGCTAAATCTGGGCTCAAATTGGGGAAATAAAAGATAGGGAAAGGTGAGCAGAGAATTACTAAATTTTGGGATTTTTTGTGAAATTTAAGGGGTAAATCGGGAATTTCACAACAAAATTTCACGAAAGTCAAATAATTAACAGGGGTGGCGCTCAAAAAGCTCTTCCCGGAAGGGGTCAGAAGAGTTGGAAGGGTGGTTAAATCTCAAATCAGACTTCCTTGGTGACCGGAGTCCTTCACCTCTGTCGTCACAGAGGTTCCGGCTCCTATAGCTCGCTCGTAAGCTCCGCAATTCACCAAGCAAGCTGATTTGTAGATTTAAAACACCTAAATGTATCTGTAAATGAGTTTAGATTTAATTAGATGTATTTACGGAAAAGTTGGGTTGATGATTCCCGCTTTTAGCCAGAATTACAGAGGCCGGCCAGCATTATATGGCTATTTAGACGATTCATTAATCGTCCGGGTTTTACCAAGGGTAGTGTCGTAAAATAGGTATTGTGCGACATTGAAAATATTTCGAAAAGTCGATTGTCTAATCGTGGGTTCTGCGCGGTTATTTTGCCAAAATCCTTATGTTAAGTCTTTTTATGTATGTTTCTGTGGCTCAGGTCCTGTTTTACGGCCAATTTTTCAGTCGGCTTATGTCCGGCCGTTTTTTTGCAAAAATTTTCAAATTTGATTTTTCCCTCGTATTTTTTAAATTTCAAAAAACCCTCACAAAACTTTTTACTCGACGAATTGCGGAGCTTACGAGCGAGCTATAGGAGCCGGAGCCCCGTAACGACGGGCGCGTAGGACTCCGGTCGTCGATAAAAACGTTTCGAGGGGCTTTTAAGGCTATTTTAGGCCAAAAATAACAGGGGAGCAACAGGGGTGAAAAATAGGCCCTTTTCGGGCCTAAATTTAACAGGGGTGTAACAGAGAGGGAAATATCAGATTTTTGAGGATTTAATGGTGGATTGAAAGGTATCCAGACTCATTTCCCTCATTATTCCCTCTTAGATCTTGCCTAAAGGCATCTTGGTGTGCACCAGCTTGGATATTTTGGCTCGTAGCAACGCCAGGACGGCCGTCATGAAGGTCAGAAGCATAATTTACCTTATGCTCGATTTTGAGGGCTTCTGGAGCCTCCTGGAGGCCTTTAACGGCATTATTCTTATTCTTATTACGGTTCTTTTTGCGGCGGGAATTACGCTCGTTGTTGCGATAAGGGTTCTTCTCTGTTTCGTTGCCAAGAATTGACTCGTGTGAAAGTGGAGCTTCAGCAGCTTCAGCTTTTTCTTTAATATGGGACAATTCTTTTTTGTCGATTGGACGGACAATCTCGGTTTGTTCGAGATTTTCTTTTGGCGCAGTAGGAAGGGAATCAACTGCAGGCATGTCCTTAGGATTTAGGACCTTCTTTTCCTTTTGTTCTTCCCTTTTCTTTTCGGCTTTTTCAGCTTTTTGGTCGTCTAAAATTTTCTTAAGATCTTTCAAACCATTAGCTGGGCGGCCAGAAGCAGCGTTAGGGCTGAGTTTAGCCTTTTTAACGTCTGCAGGCGAACCAACTGAGACCTCTTTACCAGTATTAGTGATAAAGGTTGGCTTAGGACCGGTGACATGGGTTCTTTCGACACCATAGTTACTACCCCAGTTGCTTCCCTGTTGGTCATCTTGACGACCAGAATCTGAAAGTTCTTTCTTATATTTTTCGCTCTGTTCGATAGTTTCTCTAATTTCAGCTTCAACTTCTGAACGATTTCTTGAATATTTCTCACGAGAACTCTTAACAATCGCCTCAAAGTTATCTTGTGGGGTTTGAGGAATATTAAGGGTAGTAGCAGAGAAGGCAGGAACCTTTTCACCGTTAATGATCATTGAGATAACGAAGTTACGGTTGTTCATCTGGAGAAGATCTTGAGCTTCGAAGGTTGGTTCAAATTGCTTTGAAAGAATTGGTGCATCGTCGGCAGAGACGCGGAATGAAATGGTGGTACCAACGTTACCGAAGACTGCATCGCGAACAGAATCGGTCATCTGAGCGATGTACTGGTTTGCAACAGTAAGGTTGAGACCGTATTTACGAGCCTCAGAGAGAATTACGGCAAATGAGTCGGTTGCGAAGTTCTGGAACTCATCGACATAAAGATAAAATGGTCGGCGATTTGCGACGTCTGGAATATCAGAACGACTCATTGCTGCGAGCTGAATTTTAGTAACGAGGAAGGCGCCGAGGATGCCAGCGTTATCTTCACCGATCAAACCTTTAGAAAGGTTAACGACGAGGATTTTTCCTTCATCCATAATCTTACGAACGTTGAAGCTCGACTTTGGCTGACCAATAATATTTCTAATGATTGGGTTAGCAGTGAAAGCACCGACCTTGTTAAGAACTGGTGCGATAGATTCGTTAACCTGCTTTTCATTCCATTGACCGAACTCATGTTTCCAGAATTGAAGCACGGTTACGTCGGTACAATAATCAAGTGTTTCTTTACGGAAATCTTTATCGGTGAGCATGCGTGAAATGTCGAGCAGAGTAGTTTCTGGACGATCGAGGAGAGCGAGAAGAGTATAACGAAGAATATGCTCGAGACGTGGACCCCAAGAGTCGCCAAACATACGCTTAAGCACGCCAATCACTTCAGAACAAACGTTTGGTTTGCGCGATGCGTCAGAAAGCTCAAGCGGGTTGAATGCGACAGGATATTGAGTATCAGCAGGGTTGAAATAGACTACATCTTCAATGCGATTTGCTGGTACGAAACGAAGATTGTCGATAGCGAAATCACCATGTGGATCGATAATACAATAACCTTGGTTATAGAAAGTATCAGAAAGCGCGAAGAGCTCGAGGAGACCAGATTTACCAGCACCAGTCTGACCAATCACGTAAACGTGACGTGAGCGGTCACGGCGAAGCATACCGAATTGGTGGTTAATGCCGCGGAAGTTGGTGAGACCGAAGGCAGAAATGTTTTCGTCTTCAGCTGGGCGACCAGTAATAAGTGGAAGCTTTGCTGGTGGTTCCGCAGTTTTAGAAGTTGCCCAAACGATGTTTGGCGTTTCGACGGATGTATGTGGCAAGTGGTAGACTGAAGCGAGCTCAGAAATATTCAAAATAAAGCCAGAATCGGAGAATTGGCGCAAGCGATAAGCTTCGAGATCTTCCTTGTTAAAGCTGCCGCCGATTTGTTTGAAGCCGTTTAGGTTAGTTGAGTTGAACTGCTTGAAAGTACCAACGATTGCTTGCATGTTGAGCTTAGCGTTGATGTCGGATTTGCCGAGGTATGCGAGACGGATTTTGACCTGGTAGCCAAGTTTGGTAGCCTTTTCTTCAGCAGCTGAAACCTGGGTTTTTGCACGATCAGAAAGCTCGACTTTAACGTCGGAAGTTGAACCGCCTGCAGGTGGCGTCCAGAGAGCTTGAATAGCCTGGAGGAACCATGACCAGTCGACGCCAAAGATCTTGAAATTCTTAGCGCCAGACTTAATCCATTTGACCCATTTATCTGTTTCCTTGTGCCATTCGTCAGCGACTGGGCGAGCAAGGATTTGGATCCAGAGCTCTTCGTTTTCTTCGGTGCCGAGTTTTGCGAGGGTGCCAGTGATACCTGCGAGTGGGTCGACATCAAAAGTATCGAAGGTTTTAATTGGCAAAGCTTCATTCATAGTGAGGCCGAGTTCGGCAGTATGAATAACTTCGTGAGTACTTTTGCTCTTTTCAACGTAATCTTCGTCAACAGTATGAATCTGGACGGTTGGATACTGAGCATAAATCTGACCTTCTACGAAGCTTTGGAGAATTTTTGGTACCCAAACGTAGAAGCGAATTTGTCCGCCAGTTGAAACGATTTCAAATGATAAATGTTCCTGTACGCCGCCAGAGTTTTTGAGTTCGTTAGCATCACGTAAAATACCATGAAGTGAAGCGAACATTTGTTCAGCTGCGAGCTCTTTTTTATCGTTGGTGCGTGGAATTTCCAGCATCAAAAGTACAGAGTCGACGTTTAAGACTTTTAAGCGATTGATCTTTTTATAGTTTCGATATGTGAGAAAGCCGAGGATGCCGATTGCTGGTATCCAAAAAATTGGCATTAATAAGAAATGGATAATATTTGCTAGCATTACCCTTTTATTTTAGCACAACTATTCCGCTATTGTATAGGAATTTTTGTCGACTTTTTTGAAGAGTTTTTTGTTCTGAAGATTCAAAAGAATAGTAGTTTCTTTAACCTTTCTCATTGCGAGAACTTTCTTGACGATTTGTTCACGAGTGAGAGGTTTTTTAGCTTGTTTAAGGATGTCAGCAATAGTTTCAGAAACGGTTCCTTTTTTGAAACCCCAAGTGTCGAGTGCATAAATACCACGGCCGATCAAAACGAAGCGTGAATCTTTAATAAGTTCGTTGTGAATAGCTTGGATAGTTACATCTTTGCGGCGGAAATCTGAAGCTTTGATAGCCTCGGCGATGTCCTCAAAATGCATTGGTTCGCCTTTTTCTTTAAGAACGACGTAGATTTTATCGCGAATATTCTTTGGATTAACGGTTGGCCATTTTGAGAGACCCCATTGATTATTTAGAGTTGCGAGGAGCTTTGAAATTGACGCAACGGCTTTAATGTGGTCAGGATGCTCATAATTTGTGTTATTGTCAATCTCGTCAATTGACATTGGAGCTTTATTTTTCTTAATAAGATTTACGATTTCATCAACTTTTTGTTTAATTTCTTTTTCATTACCATAATCAGCTATACCAATGGAGTTATGATATTTATCGTTCTCTTCAACCATAGCGAGGCTGCTAGAGATTTCACCGATAAATGAAAGCTCTTGGCGTTCTTTTTCGGAAACTTTTTTGCCAAAGATCTTTTCTGCGAGCTCAGAGACTTTTGCAACTCTTCCCATCTCTGTAAGATTGCGGATGATAATCTTCTCTGCTTGTGCAAGTTCAGGGATCTTGCCGTCTTCAGCTGCAATGCGTAAACGAATCAAAATAGCCTTCTCAAGCTGTCTAACACGTTCGCGGGTAATTGAAAGCATGTCGCCAATCTGTTCGAGTGTCTCTTTGTTGCCAGATAGTCCGAAGCGTCGGGATATGATTTCTTTTTCGCGGTCTTGTTCAATGATTTTTAGGCTACCATTGATCGCTTTTGCGATCAATTCCGCATTTTGCTCCACTTTTTTAACTCCTTTATGTCCACCCCTGTTGATATCTGCTTTTATGTTATAATAACATATTTTTGTGCTAATGTCAAATAAGTCATATAGTAATGAATTTTTTGAACTTCTAGCACTATTTTAACACACATTTTTACATTTGTGCAAAAAAATTATAAAATAATTTCGCATAAGCACTTTATGTGTTAAAAATAAACAAAGATTCCCTGTTTCCAGGGAATCTCTAAAATGCTTATTTTTACTTTTTCTTTCCGCTTTTGCTATGTTTGGCGTGGCGAGAAGTCGTTTTTGGCTTATTTTCGAGCAGTTCTTTGGCTTGCTCTAACGTGACCTTTTTTGGATCCAAATCGGCCGGAATTTTGGCATTATTTGGACGTGGACGGCCTTTTCCGGATGCTGGCTTAATTGCTGGTCCTTTGATATATGGTCCGTATGGGCCAACGATGATTTTAATGTCACCCCAATCGGCAATAATTGAGTCAACTTTCTTCTGGTAGAGCTGAGCTGCAGTCTCAAGTGTAATCTTGTAAGGGTTTTGCTCTGGGTCTTTCTTGTCGAGTGAAATATTATACTGTCCAGCTTTGATATATGGGCCAAATGGGCCGTTGGCAGCGATGATTTCAGTACCATCTTTAGCTTTACCGAGAGTTCTTGGGAGCTCCGGGAGTGCTAATTGCTTCAAAGCCTGGGCTAAAGTGACGGTTTTAACAGTAGTACGAGGTGGAAGTGGTGCAAAGCGAGGTTTTTCACCTTCATCTGAGTCTTTGCTTCCCTCTCCGAGCTGAATGAATCCGCCGTTTTTACCGATTTTTGCGTAAACTTTCTTACCGGTCTTTGGATCAACGCCAAGTTCGGTGGCAGCGTTATAGCGGCCAACGAGGTCACCAGCGTCAACGAGCTTTGAGAATGGACCATAGAAGTCATTAAGCATTTTTACGCGGGTAAGCTTTGCTTCAGCGATTTCATCGAGTTTTTCCTCGATACCAGCGGTGAAGTCGTAGTCGACAATATCATTAAAGTTATCGCAGAGGAAGTCAGAAATAAGCTCACCAACAGGGGTAGGAACGAGTTTACCTTTGGTTGCGCCGGTCTTTTCTTTGCCTTTTTCTTCGGTAATTTGGTTATTCTTTAGCTTAAAGATCTCAATTTCACGTTCTTCACCTTCGGATTCGCCTCTTTCGGCGTAACCGCGGAGCTGAATGGTACTCATGATGGTTGCGTAAGTTGAAGGGCGGCCGATGCCAAGCTCTTCGAGTTTCTTAACAAGAGTACCTTCGGTGTATCTTGCAGGTGGTTTAGCGAAATTCTGCTTTGCGGTAATCTCGGTCATATCAACCATGTCACCCTCTTTCATGTCTGGGAGAGTAGTGTCTTTGGCGTTACCATAAACTTTCAAGAAACCATCAAAGATCACGATTTCACCCTTAGCGATGAAGTTATAATCAGTTCCCTTTGGTGAGATTGAAACGTTGGTCTTAGCGACGCGAGCGTTTGCCATCTGGGTTGCCAAGGTGCGAGTGCGGATGAGATTATATAATTTCTTTTCGTATTCAGTTTTACCAGCTGACTCAACTTCGATGTGGGTTGGGCGGATAGCTTCGTGGGCTTCCTGAGCTGAAGCGTCTTTGGTCTTGAAATGGCGGACCTGAACATATTCTTTGCCGTAGGTCTTCTCGATATAGCCAGCAATACTACCAAGAGCTTGCTGAGAAAGGTTTAGAGAGTCAGTACGGTGATAGGTAATGTGACCAGCCTGATAGAGGGCTTGAGCCGCATTCATAGTAGTTCTAGAGCTGAATCCGAGGCGTGAGTTAGCTTCGATCTGGAGCGCAGCGGTTGCGAATGGAACTGGGTTAGCCTTGGTTCCCTCAGATTTATCGATAGCTGAGACGATAAAGTCTTTACCTTTTAATTCTTCGAGTAACTTTTTAGTTTCTTCGGCGGTTTTTGGAGCGACTTTTTCGAGGTTAGCATCGAAATCTTGGCTAGCTTTAGCAAATTTTCCAGATACTTTATAAGAGAATTTAGAATCGAATTTTTCAATTTCACGTTCGCGTTCAACAATTAAACGGAGAGCTGGGCTCTGAACACGACCAGCTGACTTTGCGCCAGGAACTTTCTTCCTCACCACGCCAGAAACACCGAAACCGACGAGCATATCGAGAGTTTGGCGAGCCTGTTGGCTGGAAACCATGTCCATATTAACGGTACGTGGAGCCTTGATGGCCTCTTTTAGGGCAGGTTCGGTAATTTCGTGAAAAGTAATACGTTTTGTGCTTTTTGGAAGCTTTAGAACCTCGATCAAGTGCCAAGAAATAGATTCTCCTTCGCGGTCTTCATCGGTTGCGAGCCAGATAGTATCAGCTTCTTTAGCTGCTTTTTTAAGCTCTTTGACAATTCCCTCGTGTTCAGGGTCGATTTCATATTGAACTTCAAAGTTCTTCTTTACGTCAACATTAACATCCTTACGAATGTGGCCCACAGATGACATAACATGAAAATCTTTACCGAGATATTTCTCGATTGTCTTAGCTTTGGCAGGGCTCTCTACGATTACGAGATTCTTTGCTGTATTTGACATATTATATATTGTAGCATAGAAGTCAAGCATTTGCTTTTTCGCGAGAGGTGGAGGGCGGTTTTTGAAAATCAAAAAACCCTTAATTGGAACTAGGTAAGGGT
>CAMZGX010000015.1 GCA_947306585.1 uncultured Candidatus Saccharibacteria bacterium | reverse complement strand
CAAAATCTGGATATTTTTCCGTAGCTTCTTTGATTGCTCCGGCTACATTTTCGTTTTTATACTCTGGAAAAACTATCTTTATCATACATTAAATATAGCATAAAAACAGGGAGAAGGTAAATGTGTAGAGCATTTGGCAATCCAGAGAAGAAGAGGAGAGTGACCATAAATGCTATAACGGTAGCCTTCAGGTAAATTGAGAATTTGATTTTTTCAATTTTAACAAATGTGATGATAGTTAGTCCAAGCGCGACAAGACCTAGCAAACCGGTTTCGAGTAGGATCTCAAGATATTGGTTTTGAACGATCTCTTTTTTGTGACCTTGAGCTTCAGGGAAAGCGTTATACATTTCAGTACCACTACTACCAAGACCAGTGCCAAAAAGAAGGTTGGATTGATTCTTTACACTGATCTTTACTGCATAAGTTGCAAGTTCAAGACGACGATCGGTAGATTCGGCGATGTAACCATCAAACTTTGGAGCTACTGAATCAATAGCAGGCTCGTCAAACTCCTCGTTTTTTACGTCAAGATTAACTTTTCCAAGAGATAACTGGGATACAACGGTATCAACGGTTTCTACTGGAGTTGTCGTAGATAATACTACTTGTAAGCCAAGCGAAATTAAGAATGAAACAACCGTTACGCCAATAATTTTTAGAGCTTTCTTGAGATTTTTCAAGCCAATCATTAAGATGACTACTGCTGAAAGATAAGCATAAATTGCACCACGAGAGAAAGTAAAGAAAAGCGTTGAGGCAAGAAGTACGGATGCAATAGCTAAGCTTATTTGACTTTTCTTATTTTTATTTTCTAGTAGGGAATTAAGGGAGATTAGAAGTGGGGCAATTAGAAGCGAGCCCATAAACTGCGGCTCAATGGCAAAACCATTAGGATGAGCAAAGCCGAAATTATCAGAGACGCAGCCTGAACAGAGAAGAGTTAAATCCTTCGATACGCCAAGTCGATCAAAGAGAGCTTGAATAAAACAAAAACCACAAATAATCAACGATTCAATGATCAGGATTTTACGGAATTTTTTTGGCAGCTTATTTGACTTTAGATCCAAGAAAAGACCCAGCATTGAAACCATTAAACAGATAAGAAGTATGAAAGTTAAAAGCCCACGAAGTGGATTACTGGTATGAATGAGCGAGATAAGGGCCATAGTTGGAAACGCTAGAAGCGGTGTTTTAATATGGGCTTTAACATACTTTAATACCGGTCTGATTGAGAGAATAGAAAAGAGGGTAAGCCAGAGAAGAGGTAGACTTAGCTCGAGATGCATTGAATCCGTTTCGCCAAGACTTAGGACAGGGAAATTTGAGAAAAAGAGAATTAACGGCAAGCAGAGAATCATTGATGCCTTCAATTTCTTGACGCGATTTTTTTCTGGTTCAACTTGTTTCTTAGCTCTTTTTGGAACAGTCTTAAATTCCTTGCTGATGTTTTTTATGAAATTTTTAGAAGAGTATTTTTCGACTGATTTGGAAATTTTTTCCGGCGAGTCAAGGGAAATGTTGCCGGTCATAAATTTGATCAATGCAGTTTCAAGTGATTTTTCGTCTTGTTTTTCGAAAAAGACACCGTTTTTGCCATCTTTGATATAATCTAAGGCTCCGCCAGATTTTAGAGCAATCACTGGGCATCCTGCAGCCATCGCCTCAACTGGGGCGATGCCAAACGGCTCTTTTGATGGAAAAATGAAGGCTTTTGCGAGAGAAGCAAGCATTCTGAGGTCTGACTTTGGAAGAAAATCAATAAACGTAATATTGTCAGAATCACCAGCAAGTTTTCTTAACTTTTTATTTTCAGGACCATTTCCAACTACAACGAGTGGAACGTTGAGTTTTTTACAACAACTAACGGCAATATCGAGACGCTTCCAGTTAACTTGCCTTGAGAAGTTCAAGAAGAATCCATCTGGATATTTGGCGATAATTTGAGCTAAAACGCTTAAGTTTTCCACAGATTTCAAATATGTGTAAAACTTTTGTTCGTTTTTAAGCCCTTGACTTTTCTTATTTTTCATTGTGTTATTATATGCTTTCTTCATTTGACTTTTCCCTTTTTTCATGTTCTTCTTTTCCACAATCTGCGAGAAAAACTCCACATTAACAGGGGGATTTACGACCTTTGCTTCCCTCTTATAAAACATCTTAATTTCCTGTTTTGCAAAGTTACTAATCGTAATATATTTATCAGGATTTTGAGCTGCAGCTAGGTCTTTAGCGCGAAGTTTTTTGACTGATTTTTTAAGAGCAAAGCGGGCGACTGGGTTTAATACGCCAAAGCCAGGGTTTTTAAGATATTCGTCGTATTTACCCCAATAATACTGGGTCGGAACATGGCAAAAACAGAGGTGAGTACCATTAGTTCTGACGAATTTAGCATCACAACCGGTAACAGAGATGACTAAATCGTAGTCTGAGAGATCAAGGTTTTTAAAATAATTTTGTCTTAAAGGCGCAATAAATCGACGAGAAAAAACCGGGAAGTAATTTAGCCACCCGGTTCTTACTTCTATATCTTTAAATTGTTTTGCTCTTCCCTTTCTATACTGGCTAGTGTAGATTGGTGCATTCGGAAACTTTTTATGAAATTCCAGTAATACTTCTTCAGCGCCACCAATTTCGGTCAGCCAATCACAAACCAACGCTACCTTTTTCATTTTGCTCCTTTCCCTGTTATTACAGCTGTTACCGTTCTCATAAGAATCTGTAGATCAAAGCGGACTGACCAGTTCTGGACATAATAGATATCTAGCGCACGACGCTCAGCAAAACTAATATCTCTTCGACCAGATACTTGAGCAAGCCCAGTTAGACCAGATTTTACGGAGAGGATGAGGCTGCGATCGCCGTAATTTTTAAGTTCGCCTGGAATCAGCGCCCTTGGGCCAACTAATGAAATGTCACCTTTTAATACATTGATTAATTGTGGTAGCTCATCCAAGCTACTCTTTCTCAAGAAATCACCAAGCTTAGTAATTCTCGGATCGTGTTCGAGGTAATCGCCATTTTTGCGATACTCTTTAATCATTTTTCTCGAATCTTTAATCAGCTTCTTTCGCTTCATTTGTTTGAAGGCCTCTTCTGGGGTTAAACCAGAATATTCCGGCTTCATAGAACGGAATTTATAAATCTTTACCTTTTCGTTATAACGTGTAAGACGAGTTTGAGCATAGATAGCTGGCGAAAGTGGGTCGGCAATCTTTTGAAATACCCAAATAATTGCCATTGGGATGAGCGCCAAGATAAATAAGCTACCACCAATAATAATATCCATTAAGCGCTTGATAGCCTTCGAGCAGCCGATTAGTGGGGTTGATTTAACCAACATTACTGGCGTATTACCAATCAATTCTAGCTCGCCGATATGTTGAGAGAGAGTTGATTCGGTTGGGACAAAGTAATAATAAAGATGACGATCTACGGCTTGCTTATAAACATATTCAGTAGATTTCTCATCAGTTTGGAAGATTACGTCCGGTTTTGTGTTTTCAAGAGCCTGCTTTAATGATTTAAATCTTAAGAATCTGAACTCTTTTGGCACTAATCCAGCGCGAGCAACTACACCCACTAGACGGTAGCCTTCTTCTGGAAAACCAGTAATAGAGCTAATAAGGCGTGAAGTATTAACGTTGTCGCCAATGATAATAACTTTCTTTAGACCAATCTTTTTTCTGAGAATGTGCTTTCTGATAGCCTTTAAAAGTGACCTAATAATAACAAGTGAAAGGAAGTTTGTTAAAACTGCATAGAGCGCGATCGGGCGAACTGGAAAGAGATTTGAATCTAAGAAGAAATCAACCGTAATGATAGACATAATGCCGACGATGCTTGCTACCGCAAGACGCCAAATCTCAGGAATATGTGAGCGATCAAAGATAATCTTTCTCGAATAAAGACCAAAGGCAAAAAGTACAAAAATCCAGATTGGCAAAAGCGTCATAATAATCAGAATAAATTTTCCTGGATTAGCAACGAAATAGTATGGTCTGGAATCAATATGAATGCGAATTAAATAGGCATAAAGAAAAGAGGTGACGATTGCGATTATATCACCTATAACCAACGCCACCCTAAAAACTATACCATTATCGCGTTTAATACGCACCTCCTGTCACTAATCTGAAAGCTTATGTTTATTATAGCACAAGGACTATCGGTCGGCAACGTAAGCATTATAGATAGGGCACATAAAATTACAGAGAGACTATGGTATAATAGGATCATGGATTATACAAAATTTGACTTAATTGTGGTGGGAGCCGGATTTTACGGTGCGACTGTTGCTGAAAGAAAAGCAGCTGAAGGTAAAAAGGTTTTAGTAATTGATCGTCGCGATCACGTTGCAGGTAATGCATTTTCATATCGCGATCAAGAAACTGGAATTGAGATTCATAAATATGGTTCACACATCTTCCATACTGAAGATGACGGAGTATGGGATTACATAACCAAGTTTACCGATTTTAATGATTACGTTCATACTGTTCCAACTAGACATGATGGCAAACTTTATCCAATGCCAATCAATCTTGATACAATCAACTTGCTTTATGGCACTGATATGGGCCCAGAAGAAGCTGAAAAGTTCGTAGCTGAAGAAGCCGCAAAAGCTGGCATTACAGAGCCGAAGAACTTTGAAGAAAAAGGTATCTCACTTGTTGGCGAGAAGCTTTACACAACTTTCATCAAAAATTATTCTGAAAAACAATGGAATACTTCCGCTGAAAACCTTTCAGCTGATATTCTTTCACGTATTCCAGTTCGTTATTCTCACGATGATCGTTATTTCATGACTGCAAAGCATCAAGGTATTCCTGTAGATGGTTACGGTAAGATTGTTGAAAATATGCTAGATAACAAAAATATTACTCTCAAGCTTTCAACCTCATTTGTTTCAATTATCGATCAGATTCCTGAGAGTGTTCCAGTAGTATTCTGTGGTCAGGTCGACGAATTACTTAACTATGAGCTTGGCGTGCTTCCTTATCGTTCCCTTCGCTTTGAGGCAGAGTGGGTAAATGAGGACGAACCTGAAGGCGCAGATTCAAAGCTTGGTCACGCAGTGATCAACGAGGCTGACTCAGATGTCGCTTACACTCGTACGCACTTCTATAAGTACTATCAAATTCACGAACCAGAAGTAATGAATCAATCAAAGTCATACGTCGTACGTGAATATCCTGCCGACTTTAGACGCGGCGGTGAAGCTTACTACCCAATCAATAACGCTGAAAACGAAGAGCTCTACGAACAATATGTTGAGCTTCTTCACGAACGCCATCCAAATATCATGCTCGGTGGTCGTCTCGGTGCTTATAAGTATTGGGATATGGATAAGGCAATCCGTTTCGCTCTCGATTTTGCTGCTAACTTGGAGGTATAATGCCAACTATTTCGGTCATAGTGCCGGTTTACAATATCGAGGAAGAGATTTCAAAATGTCTTCTTTCGATTTTGTTGCAGCGTTTTACTGATTTCGAAGTTATCGCGGTTGATGACGGTTCAACTGATAAATCGCCAAAGATTTTGGATGAGTTTGTAGAAAAATATAGTCAAATCAAAGTCTTTCACACTAAGAACCACGGCCTTTCAGCCGCTAGAAATTTTGGTCTCAAAAAAGCTCACGGAAAATATATCGCTTTTGTTGATGGCGACGACTATATTGATCCAAATTTTCTTAGCAAGCTTTACCAGTCGATTGTTGACACCGATTCAGACATCTCAGTTTGCGGATACACAGAATTTTCTAATGACAGAATTAAAGATTTTTGTCCAAGACAGGAAGTCTTAAGTGGACTTAATGCTACAAAACGTCTTTTAACTCGCCAAGAAAATCTTGATATTGTTTCGTGGAATAAACTATATAAAAAGTCTCTATTTAAAGGCATTTTATTCCCTGTCGGATTAAACCATGAAGATAATTTCACAACCTATAAAATATTTGATAAATGCGAGAAAGTTTCGTTTATCAACTTTCCGCTTTACAACTATGTGAGACGTGAAAAATCTATCACTAAAAAAGAACAAACTATCTCTCGTTTGAATGCTAAACTAAAAGCCGCGAAAGAAGCAAAGCAATATTTTAAAGGCAATCAGGAGTTGCTATCTGCTGCTGAATTTGCAGAGGTTCTTTCCTTCTATCAATTTATTGATTTCGCATTAAAAAATGAAATTTCAAAAAGCAATTTCAAAAAATATCGCGAAAAAATTTTAGCTTCAAAAGTTTCACTCGACCGAAAAAGAAGATTATATAAAAGGTTGCTCTCTCCTCTTGGCGGAGTCCCTTATATAATCTTCCGTAAACTAGTTAAATAGTTTTAGATATTCATCGGCAACTTTATCAGGCTTTCCATCCTTGATAATTTTGCCGCCTTCAAGCAAGATAGCGCGGTCACAAAAACGGCGAACATTTTCCATGTCGTGAGTAACAATAATAACGGTTTGCTCGCCCTTTAGATTTCTAAAATATTCATTACATTTTTCTTGAAAGGCTGCATCACCAACTGCAAGCACCTCATCTAAAATTAAGATGTCACCACGGGCACGAATCGCAATTGAAAAGGCTAGACGGACTTGCATGCCACTAGAATAATTTTTAAGCTTTTGGTGCATGAATGGTTCAAGCTCAGCAAAACTAACAATGTCATCATACATTTTATCCATTTCAGCGTTTGAGAAACCAAGCATTGCACCGTTTAGATAGATGTTTTCTTTGCCAGTTAACTCTGGATTAAAGCCAACACCAAGCTCGATGAATGGCACAAGGCTACCATTGATTTTTATGTCACCTTTGTCTGGAACATAAATTTGGCTAAGAATTTTTAGAAGAGTGGATTTACCTGAACCGTTGCGTCCGACAATTCCTAAAAACTCACCTTTTTTAACATCAAAACTTACGTTCTTTAGAACTTCTTGTTTGGTGTAGCCTTTAATTCCCTTTACGGTATTTAGGATTGCTTGTTTTAAACCCCATGATTTATCGGTTGGGAGTTTGAACGATTTGGAAAGATTTCTGACGCTAATAGCAATGTCTTTTTTCCTTGCCATATTAAATCTCCTCCGCAAAATACTTAGATTTCTTCTTAAAGACTAACACGCCAACAGTAAGGACAACTGCAACTAAAATTAATGGGATAAGTTTCAAAAAGACATTTTCTAGAACCACCCAGCCAGTTAAAGTTTCTTTAGTGATTAGGCAGAAACGTACATCCTGAATAACTTGTGCAATTGGGTTGAGCATTAAAAGATTGGCCGCAAAATTACTATAACCAGCTACTATTGATAATGGATAAATAATTGGAATTGCATAAAAGAGAGCTTGTATGAGCACTTCCCAGATTGATTGAACGTCGCGAAATTTAACGTTTAGACTGCCGAGTAAAAGTGCAATACCAAATGACAAAAGATAGAGTTCAAGAATTAGAAATGGCACAACCAGCCAAGTAAGGCTAAATTCAACACCCGCAAGCAAGCTAAAGATAATTACTACAACTAAGTTAATTGCGAGATTGATTAGAGCTGTAGTCGTAGCAGATAATACAATAATCCATTTTGGGAAAGCAATTTTACGCATTAAATCCGAGCGAATAATTAGTGATTGAATTCCCTGATTTGTGCATTCAGTAAAGAAATTCCAAAGCACAGTTCCAATCAAAAGATAGACTGGATAACGTGGAATCTCATCGCCAAAACGCAAGAATTTCGCAAACACCAAATATAAAATTCCGAACATCAAAAGTGGACGAATGATTGCCCATAAATAACCTAAGATCGAACCTTGATATCGGAGTTTAAAGTCGGTCTTAGTCAGTTCATTCAGAAGAATTCGGTTCTTGCGATTCATATGATTATTATACTACTTCTTGATTATTTTTCTGGCGATGCGCTTTAGAGTATTCTTAAATTTAAATAGCGGTCTTAGATAAACATAACAAACGGAATGTTTAGTACTAAATTTTAGTTCATGCTTTCTGGCATGCTTTTCTTTAATAAAATAGTTTGGATTAAATGATTTTGCTTTAAAATCAGTTTTTGCGATTTTTGCGAATTTCAATGCTTCTTTAAATTTTAGGCGGTTCAAATTCCAGTTATAGCTTCTAAAACGACAAGCATCGGCAATTTCTTGAAAATCTTTTTTGATAAACTTATCAATTTCATCAAATTCAGTTTTTACCGTCTCAAGTTTCTTGCTAGATTTTACACTAGATTTTTCATTGTCGATACGATAGTAATATAATGGTTTTTCAATACAGAAAATTGATGTAGCTACGCTGAAGGCTTTAAACTGGAAGCCGGTATCTTGATAGCTTGCACCTGGAGTTTCAAGAAATTTTACTTTATATTTTTCCAGCATTTCCCTTTTATAAACTGCAGACCAAATTGTTGGATCGACTAAGAAAATTCTTTGGTTATCTTTTGGTCTAATATTAGTACCATTTACTGGGAAATCTTTGCGAACTTCATGAAATACTCGCTCTGGGGTGTTTTCCCAAGTCTTTCCAGAAAAACGCATAAAGCTAGCTTTAATAATATCTTCGGAGTGCTCGAATAGAGTTTGATAAAAGTCTCGATGGATAAAATCATCCGGTTCAACAATGCCGATATATTCGCCTTTTGCAAGTTTCATTCCCTCATTCATACTGGCACCGTAGCCAGTATTTTTCTTATCAAGAACTATGAAGCGCTTGTCCTCTTTGGCAACTTTTTTAAGTAAGCTAAGTGAATTATCAGTTGATCCGTCGTTAATCAAAATACACTCAAAGTCTTTGAAGCTTTGGTTTTTGATCGATTCAAGACAAAGTGGAAGAAATTCTTCAACATTATACACCGGAACTAAGATAGAAAGTTTTGGATTTTTCTTCGACATACTATCTCCTAAATTTAATGATTATTTCGGCAATAATTAATTTAAATAAGCCGATGTGTTGAACTTTATGGCCAAAGCTTTGTTTGCTTCTAGCAACTGCGAGGGCATGTGAAATTTTCCAGCGGATATAAATCCTGTTGAGATATTTTTCGGTTCTTTTGCTGCGTTTTTTGCCTGCAAATTTCTCAACATCTTTATAACTCTTCAACCAGTTTCCCCAACTAAGTGATGAATCCCCAACAATGCTGGTTGGTGTGCCAAAATTATAATGATAAAGCGGCTCTAAAATAAATTCAATTCTCGAAAAATGTACACGGTTTGCTGCCGACAAATATTCAAGTGTAAATTTAGTATCTTCTGCAAATGACATTGACTCATCAAAACGAATATTAAAATGTTTTATGATATCAGCGCGGAAGAGCTTATTTGAAACAGCATATAAACGTCCGTCAGTATACATCGAACGTAAAACGAATTCATGGAATGATTCGTCTGGTTGACGGCCTTTAATTTCATTTACGTAGATATCTTTTTGGTGTTTAGTGCCAAGCCTCGAATAGTGGACACCCGATACAGCTAAAGCTACACGGAGCTCGCGTGACTTAAGATTTTCATATCGACCAATCGCTTCCACCATCTTTTTATAAAAGTCTTTGTCGACCATATCGTCAGAATCAGTAAAGGCAATATATTTTCCGGTAGCTCTTTCAAGTCCAGCATTTCTAGCAGAAGATGCTCCACCGTTCTCTTTTAGAATCAACTTTAGGATAGTTTTGCTTTTAATCTTTAATTTGAATTGGCGGACAAATTCTTTCAAAAACGGGACTGAATCATCCGTTGATCCGTCATCCACCAAAATGATTTCAAGGTTTTTATAAGAACCTTTTGTGATCGCCAAGACTAGCTTCGCTGCAGCATGACCAGTGTTGTACACTGGGATGATAACAGATACTTTGTCTTCCAATTTAGGCATTCCTTAGGAAATTAATTGTGTCGCGCATTGCATCTTCAACAGTATGAGTAGCATGCCAGCCAAGTTCTTTCTCAGCTTTTTCCGCGTTTGCAGTTAATACTGGTAAATCACCAGCACGACGACCAGCAACTTTATATGGAAGCTTTTCCCCACTAGCTTTTTCAAAGGCATCAATCATTTCAAAGACAGTGGTACCATTGCCAGTGCCAAGGTTATAAATAGCTACGCCAGGTTGCATGTGTTCCATAGCAAGAATGTGTCCTTTTGCTAAGTCTACGACATGAATGTAATCACGAATACATGAACCATCGCGAGTATCATAATCATCACCATAAACTGAAAGTTCTGCAATTTCTTTCTTGTAAACTTTCATAATGATTGGCATGAGATTGTTTGGGATACCATTCGGATCTTCACCAATCAAGCCCGACTCATGGTTTCCTACTGGATTGAAATAACGGAGTAAGGTAACAGAAAAATCTTTATCAGCAAAAGCAGTGTCTTTCAAGATTTCTTCGATGAAGTATTTAGTCTTGCCATATGGATTAGTAAGACCACGACCAGTTTCGAGAGTCTCTACGCATTCTGGTTGATGTGGATCACCATAAACTGTTGCGGATGAGCTAAAGATAATTTTATGCACACCATGATTTTTCATGGACTTAAGAATATTTAAAGTGCCATCAATATTAGTCTTGTAGTATTCGAGAGGTTTCTCAACCGATTCACCAACTGCCTTAAGACCAGCAAAATGAATAACAGTGTCAAAATTTCCTTCAGCAAACACCTTTTCAACACCAGCTTCGTCTAACATATCGATTTGATGAAACTTTGGACGAACTCCGGTAATTTTTTCAATTTTATCTAATACTTCAATTTTTGAGTTATAAAGATTATCAAGAATTTCAACTTCATAGCCCTGATTAATGAGCTCAATAACAGTATGAGAACCGATATAACCAGTTCCACCAGTTGCAAGAACTTTTGCCATATATTAACTCCACTTTTTCTTTTATTTCTTCTTTAATATTATATCACATGTGATATACTTTATATATCTGGTGGGCATAAGGAGGTACAATGGCTAGTTATGCCCGCAAAACTTCAAGAAAGAAAAGACCTAAAGTTTCAATTGTTGTTCCAATTTACAATGTCGAACGATATCTTAAAGAATGCGTCGATAGTATTTTGAGCCAAACCCTTAAAGATATCGAAGTAATCCTAATTGACGATGGTAGCCCTGATGGCTGCGGAAAAATCGTTGATGCTTATGCAAGAGCAGATTCACGTGTCGTCGCAATTCACCAAGAAAACTCTGGATACACTAAAGCTGTAAACCGCGGTATCGAAATGGCTCGTGGTGAATATATCGGCATCATTGAAAGCGACGACTGGATTGATGACGATATGTATGAGTCACTTTATAAAAACGCTAAACGTGGAAAGACTGACGTAACGAAGGGCCTCTTCTATATTTACCGCACAATTCCAAAAGCTGGTGAACGTCAAAATACACTTTATCGCAATCCAAATGGTGTCGATCTTCGTCTCGCTCCAGATGGCGTTTTTAAGCCAGAAGATTGGCCAAGAATAATTGGCTTCCACGCTTCAATTTGGTCTTCAATTTATCGTGCTGATTTTATTAAGAAGATTAGAATCCCAGAAACTGCTGGTGCAAGTTATCAAGACTTCCCTTTTATGACTGAAATCTTCTGTAGAGCTAAAAGAGTTTCTGTTGTAAAACGTCCATTTGTACATTGGCGCAATGACGATGATCAAGGAAACTCAACTTCCGCACGCGGCGAAAAGTTACTATTAATGGCAAAAAACTCAAAGACCGCGATTAGCATCCTAAAAAAATATCGTAAGTTTGATCTTTTCAAAGAGCCATTCTTCGTACATGTACTTTGGACAAATTACGAATTCTTTAACCGTATTGATTGGAAATATAAGAAAACTTATTATAATGATCTCGTAGAAATTTTCTCCGAAATTAAAAATGATAAAGATTTCCATTACACCTATTTCTCAACTTTTGAACATAATTCCGTACGTTATTTCCTTGAGGATAAAGGTTATAAAAAATATATTTACAAAAAATACCGCTACGAATTAAAGCAAAAGTTAATTAGCATTGCAACACTTTTACTTCCGTCCTATCGCATGTCTAGATTCTTAAAAGATCAAAACTTCGATATCATGCATCAAAATGAGCTCTTAATGGATGAAGTATTAAATCTTCGCAAAACAATTGAGAAGATGAAAAAATAACCCCTTTAATCGGGGGTTATTTTTATTCACAGATAGTTCCACCTTCATATCTTTGACAGCGACCGCTAATGTCTGATTTTGGAAAACCGTATCTTCCGCTTTCAAAGCCGCTGTTTTGCCATTTTTCGCGAATCTTACCGCGGGATTCATACCAGCCCTTACTATCATTACCAACGATTAAGCCTTTTTCATATCCTTGCCACTTAATGCCAGTTGCTGGATTTTCATAAATATCACTGGTCGGGAAACCAAGTCCAGATTCATAACCGAGTCTTGCCCAGGCATCGCGAGATTTACCGATGGAGATATACCAGCCTTTACTATCGCTGCCAACCATAAGTCCTTTTTCGTATCCGACCCATTTCATACCGGTTGCTGGGTTGCCATACATACTTGTGGCTTGTGTTCCAAGCAATGCTTTGTTTCGTTCATAGGCACGACCTAGAGCGTCATTTTCAACCGAGTAACCTTTTTGTTCATTTCCGGAAATAACTCCACCTTCGTAAGTCTGGCTATAGATCCCATCTTTTTCGGTAATGTCACTCTTTGGAAAACCAAGTGAACCACATTCAAATCCAGTTGAAGCCCAAACGTCGCGGATCTTGCCACGAGACTCATACCAGCCTTTTTTATCACTACCAACTAGTAAGCCCTTTTCAAAGCCATACCATTCAATACCGGTTGCGCGGTTTGCAGCATAGCTATTATTAATCATTTTGCCGAGATTTGCGGCATTTTTCTTCCAGGCATTAAAGGCATTCTTATTCATGGCTGAGAACTTTACACCATTATCATAGCTTATTAATACCGCACCGGCATATTCCTGATAAATCACACCCATAGTTTTATCGGTGATAATCTGGCTCTTTGGATAACCTAGAGATCCATTTTCATAGCCTTGTTTTGCCCAAGCATCACGGCTTGCGCCCATTGAAAGGAACCAGCCATTATTATCATTGCCAAGTATTAAACCTTTATTAAAGCCATACCATTCCATAGCACCGTATTGCGCATGAGCAGATGATGGTAAGCCAAGAGTAGTAAAGTACTCTTTATAAACATCAAAGGCTTTTTGTTTGTAGGCAGTATAGCCGATTTTATCATTACCAAAGACTACGCCTTTTTCAGTTTGAAGTACGCGATAGTTTTTATCCTTTTCAAAAGTTGCTGGTGCAGCTTTAAAATTACCGAGCGTATCACTATTATTTAGCCATGCCTTATAGATATTATCTTTTCTTTGATCAATAGTTAGTTTTTTGTAGGCTTCAGCTTTTTGCTTATTAAAGAAGACTGAATTCTGTTCAGTTTTTACACCATTTTTAATATTAGTTTCCCAGAAAAGAGTACCCTTTTCAAAATCCTGACTACAATAGTAATCGCCATCGCCAGTAAGTTCTACAACCGCATTATCTTTATTTACACACTTAGTATCACCAGTTAGAAGACCAGTTGTCCCCTTGTTGCTGTTGTAATAATTTTGTGGGAAGGAATATTTTACTTTTTGAGTTGAACCAAACCAATCGGTGAAATAAATATAGAAGTTACGGTTACCATATGCACCACAAGTTGCCGAACCAGTATAGGCTGCGAGTGCAGCTTTATTTGGCTGATATGGAGTATAACGATAGAGCGCAGAAGTTGCGAGATTTTCAATGTAAACTTTTGAGCTACCGCAAGATGCATTTGGACTATAGCGAATTTCGTTCCAGCCTAATGGATAGTTAGTCCAACCACCAGAAAGAACTTTATTAAAGAGCCAAGCTGCGCTTTCGATTTGGTTTCTAAGACCATAATATTCTTTATCGCATGGTGCATTATCAGGACAGCCGAAACCAGTTGCAGAACGATATTGGAAGTTGATATTTGGCCAAAGATCAGTAATAAGTCCCTGCTCTTTTTCAAGAAGCACAATTAAAACCTGTGGGTTGATTTTATATTGTCTAGAAACATCATAAATAATATGAGCTGCAGTTTCACCATTAAACTTTTCGTTTGCCAAACAAACATACTTGCCATTTTCGACATGATAGTAATAAGTCGTGCCGTTATAAGTGTAGCTATGATTATACTTCACACCATACATAGTTCCCTCAGTAACCGATTTGCCAGCAGTTGCAGCTTTATTACAAGCATTCTTTGACTTTAAGAATGATTGAATTTCAGATTCAGTCATAGATGTATAGTTACGCATTACCGCATCAGACATAATATTACCAGCTTTAAACTGGGAAAGATCTGCTGCGTATGAGCGTTGCATATTCAAGGTGCATAAAAATCCCAAGGTTGCAAAAACCATGAAGCTAAATCCAGCAAGAAAAATTGAACGTCGATCAAAGCGTCGATAGTTACCGCTGTTGTCAATTATCCTATAGATTATTTGTTGTTTTTTCAATGTTTTGTTTTTTATTTTTAACCTTAAGTATTTTTATTATAAATTTGTTTTATTTTTTTGTCAAATATTTATTACACCAGAAACTGATCCAGTTTTCGTACCAGATGTAAACGTAATACTGAAATTATATTTTCCTGACGAAATACCATTTGTCGGAATGTCAAAACCTTCTTCGCAGGTACTCGAATCAGGGCCTTCGATAGCAATTTTTGCAGTACGATCAATTGTGTCGCCGTTATCTGATTCCATATGAAGTTTACAGGTACCATCACTCAATAACTCATAGATGGTTACACGAAGCATGTAGGTGCCGTTTATAACTTCATTTTTAGTGAGGCTAGCATTAATTTTAGTTGAGCTAGTTTCCTTCTCACCATCATATTGAGCAGGAGTATTATTTGGATCTTCTTTTTCTTTCTCTTCTTCCTTTTGAGTTTCCTCTTTTGCCTTTTGTTTTTCAGTTTCGTTGACGGTTGTATTTAAGCCTGGCTCATCAGCCTTCTTTTTTGTCGGAACAAAGAGTGACAAACATAAAAATGTGATTGCTGCGACAAAGATTAAAATCAAGAAGATATGAATGAAGTTGATGCCAGATTCGCGTTTTCTAACATTTCTTTTCATAGTTACTTTCATTATAGTTTGTTTTAAATTTTATTCAACTAATTCTTATAAAGACCACTGTGTTTTTTGCCATCATAGATCAAAGTTGGGATAGCTTTAGCGTGAATTTTATTGTCCACAACTTCTTTATTTTTAGCAAGTGCGGTTTTTACTGCTTCAGAATCGAGATCCGATTTAATTTTTTCAATTTCTTCATCAGTTGCGCCAAAATCTTTTAGCCAACTACTAAAGATTTCAATAACTTCAGCTTCTTCCCAATCATTATTTAGGCGAGTTTGGAAGCTGACATTTTTTTCATCTTTTTCAGTAAATAACTTATTAATGATCTTTTTAGCGTAATTTTTCTCACTTGCGTTAATTTCTGCAGAAATAATATATTCAGCAGCGATATGAGAATTCTTAAATTTATATTCTCCATCCGGGGTTTGAATTGGATAGATTACTAAGTAAGTAGTATGGTTTTTTAAGAATCCATCATTTAATTGATTCCTATATGAATTCATACAAACGATACAACCTGGATCCATGATGTCATATGCCGGAGCATCATCATTCGAGCCTTCTTCACTAAGAGCTGGAAGAACTTCAAGACCGGCAAAATCTTCGTTCCCCCAAGTCTTCAAACGATCTGGAATACCACCAAAGATTTCACCCCATTCACCAATACTTTGACCGATTTGCTCAAAGATATTATCAGGCTCATCAGCATCAATCGAACATGATTCAGAAGTTAAAGAACAGGCACTTGGTTTACTAACATTACAGGTTCCGAAGACCCAAAGTGCAAGTAATGATTTAATTGCAATAACAAGCGACCAGACGGTAATAAGTACAATTAAAACTGACACGACTTCAATTAAAATACTGAGTGGTTTTACGAGTTTTGGTCTCTTCAAAATCACTTTTTTTAAGATCGTGTTCTTAACGTCGTCTTTAAAGTTGGTGTCACACTTTTGAAGGCGAACTTTCTTAAAGACGCAGTGCCAAGATTTTTTAAAGACAGCAAGATATTTCTTGCCGACTTCTTTTTTAAAGAT
>CAMZGX010000014.1 GCA_947306585.1 uncultured Candidatus Saccharibacteria bacterium | reverse complement strand
ACCGAGGTATTTCTCTATTGTTTTGGCCTTTGCAGGGCTCTCTACGATCACGAGATTTTTTGACATACTTGACATATTATATATTTTAACATGATTTGTCAAGTCGGACTTAAGGCAACAAAAAGCCTCTAATTGGAACTAGGTAAGGGTGGGCATCACCTAGTCCCAATCAAGGGTTCTTTGGAATCCCTATAACGCATCTCTCTTTAGTGACACCGGGAGAACCCCGGAAGCGTGACCCACCTCACACAAATCATGGGGCCCGCCGGTTATAGGGGTTGCTATGCTCTTAAAATGGTCTTTCATAGTGGAGGTAATACTATATGACTCATAAAAGATAAAAGACAATTTATGAGTTGAAAGGTTTTAAGAACACGCAACTTCTGTTATAATAACAGAAATTATGACTTATTTAGGTGCGGTTTAGAGGCTGGGACATTTTGTTCACTTATAACCTCTAACTGTTTTTATTATACCATATCGAAAAAAATATGTCAACACTTTTTTACAGATATTTATGATATTGCAAGTATTATAAAATATTTCTGAAAAAAAGCCATAAGCGCGATCGGGGATCGCAGAAAGGCGATATGGATATAAAAGATATTGTTCCGGCGAAGTCGGAATATCTAAAACGGTTAACTTATCTTCAGGATCCACCAGAGAAACTATATTATTATGGTGAGATTCCGAGCTGCGACAGGGGTACGGAGCCAAATTCACGGTTTCCGCTTGAGGGGCCGGGACGACCGAAGACGGTGGCGATTGTGGGGTCAAGAAAGATGACGGCCTATGGGGAGACTTGGGCATTCAAGCTTGCCAAGGAGCTGGCGGAACTAGGGGTGATCGTAGTTTCGGGGCTGGCGATTGGGATTGACGCGGCGGCGCACAGGGGTGCTTTGGCTGGCGGCGGTCAGACGATCGCCTTCCTTGGTACGGCGATTTCGCAGATTTATCCGGCCGAAAACAAGGGGTTATTTCAGGAAATACTAGCTCAAAATGGCTGTGTATTGTCGGAAAATGCGCCGGGGGTGGAAATTGGTCCGAAACTCAGGACGAATAGCTTTTTGAGGCGAAATCGGCTGATTTCAGGCCTGTCTGACGCAGTAATTATAATTGAGGCGGATGTGCGCTCAGGGTCGCTAAATACGGCTTCTCACGCGCTTTCGCAGGGGGTTCCGGTCTTTGCTCTACCGGGTGATGTGACTAGACAGATGTCGCGGGGTTGCAATGGGCTGTTTAATAAGGGTGCGGCGGCGGTGACCTCGGTAGAAGATGTGCTCGGTTCCCTGTTTTCGGGCTCAATTAAGCATCAGAAGCGTCAGAAAATTGAATTATTTGGCTCAACTCCTGATGAAACGGCGGTTTTGAAGGCAATGTCTAGGGGCAGTGATACCGGCGAAGAGATTATTTTAGAAGTCAGAAAAAAGACGCCAGATTTTGACGTCTCTAGATTCAATGTGGCGATCACTACCCTTGAAATTAGGGGTGCAGTGAAGCGCGAATATGGAAATCGGTGGATTTTAAGCTGAAAAATCGTCGAGTTTAGCAGCGATTTCGCGTAAGATTTCCGGGAGTTTTTCGCGTTCTTCAGCGGTGAATTTACCGAGGACGAAGTCGGTGTCGCCGATCTTGCGGCGAAGCGCGTCGTTGGCAGTGCCGATGCGAAGTCTCGGGAAAGCTTCGGTGCCGAGGTGTTCGATGGTGGATTTGAGGCCATTGTTGCCGCCAGCGCTGCCTTTTTCGCGAAGGCGGATTTTGCCGAATTCAAGGTTAAAATCGTCACAAATTACTAAAATATCTTCATTTTTGATCTTATAGAAGTTTTTGAAAGCGGCGATTGATTTGCCGACATCATTATAAAAAGTTTGAGGTTTAATAAAGAAAGTATCTCCAAGACGGAAATATTTTGCATCATATTTATCGGCTTTTTCCCAGTCAACCTTTTTGATTTTAGTGTAAAAATCGAGCGCCAAAAAACCAGTGTTGTGGCGGGTGAAGTTGTACATGTTTCCGGGGTTACCGAGACCAACGATTAATTTCATGGTTTAATTATAGCACTTAAAAACGGAAATGCACCTCTTGGTAGAGGTGCATCTGCGTTGGTTAACCTTTTATACTTTTATTATATCACATAAGCGCGATAATGTCAATAGTTTTCTGAAGCATAAAAACACCCCCGCAAATGAGCGGGGGCATTAGTAATGCAAAGTACTGAGGGTTAGATGAGTCCCATCTTCAGGCGAACTAGGTTGCGGTTTCTAGTCATAACATCAGCGATATCACTTCGTAAGTTCTCAGTGAGTAGGATGTTTGCGCAAATTTCATTATCAAAGAAAAGCTCTCTTGAATAATAGAGTGCGTTATTGAACTGTTTCTCGCGGTTACTATCCTGAATCTGTGAAACGTCACCTAATACAAAAAGTTTTGAATCTTTACCTGCACGTGGCAAAATGGTGTCAGCGGTGTCAGTTTTGATTCTTTGAGCTTCATCAACGATGATGATAGAGTGATCAAAAGTACAGCCTTGAACTTCCTCAAGTGGAACGCAAGTGAAGTAATTTCTGAAAGTAAGGTCAACCTGTTCTTCGAGTGCTTCGGAGTAGGTTTTCTTCTTTATGCCAGCTTGTGCTTTATCGCCCTTGCCGAGGTAGTACGTTTTGGCGTCTTTCTTTTTCGAGTGCCCATCATCATTGCCGTTTTTGACGGGAAGGTTTGCATATCCATTACCGTCGAGGTCGTCGAAGGTTCCTGGACTTGAACCAGTTGTGCTATCAGTGTCATAATAACGATTGCTGTTACGGCGCTCTTTTTTCTTCTTGCTGTCGTTCTTGTCCTTTTTGTCATACTTCTCCCCCTCCGTCTTCTTCTCGTCAGTCTGTGGCTCTTCGCCAAACTTTCTGAGTCGTGCACGCCAATCTTCAAAAGCTGGAGTTTCGGATAAGTATGAACGAATGGCGGATTTAGCGATGGCCACTAACGGCTCCATTTTCTGTTCCTTGTTGCCAGGTAAAGCTCCTAGTGGGTTGTTGGCCGATTTTGCTGGAATCAAAATTGCTCTAACGAATTCGCCGTTTCGAATTGCTTTGATGGCATGAGTGATAGCCTGATAGGTTTTTCCTGTACCGGCCATACCGGTAACATTAATAACCTTGATGTTTTTATCATTCATTGCATCATAATAAGCGGCGATGCCTGCGTTAATTGGTTTTTGACCTTCGTAATTAACACAGCGCATTGGGAAGAGTCTGTTATTCTTCTTGATGTAACGGAAGATGTTTTTAAATTCAGCACTATCGATCAAGTATTCACTTGGAAAACTATCTTCGTGTTCAAGATGCATAATGATGTACTCGTTGGCGGTTAATGGTGGTTCTTCTGGGAAGAACTGCTCGAAAACCTCAGCTTCTAATCCGTCCTTAGCGTTTTCTAGAGCTAGCTCGTAGAATTCGCGTGGCACAATCATATCGCGGAAACCAGTGATAACACGTGGCTTCTTGAATCTGAAATGTTTTGTGCGAACGCCATAGCTATTTGCTCGAACCAAAAGTCCATTGTCGTTAGTCATTAAGAATACTGTACTATCGTCTTTCTTCTTGGTTCGCCACTGCATGATGTCGAACTGTTGTTCTTTGGCTTCGTCATTTTCGGTCTTCTCTTTTTTATTAGAGATTAGAGCATTGATGTCGACACCTTCATAGAACAAAGTAGCATAAAGAGCGGTGACAGCAATCCAGCCATCATTATCATTGCGATCAGGAACCCATGGTAAAATGCGGTAAAAATCTTTTGGCAGTGGCAAAATGCATACCGACTGATTCTTCCAGCCCATTGGAACCGGATCACGCATAGTTGCGATGTCTTCAAGCGATCGTTTCGTATTTGGAATGATGTTCGCAAGGCGTCTTAGTAACATTCTAGCCACCATTCCGCGACGTGATACCTCACTCTTCATATGATCGAGCTCGTCAAAGACAACCTGCGGAATGATGATTGTGGCATTATTAAGCTTTGGATCAGCGCCAATTACTTCCTGCCATAACTCATCATTTGGATCGGCAATAATGTTTGGACATGAAATCAAAACATTAGTGTCTACAACATACTTCTTGCCAGCATCCTCAACTACCCCCTTTGAGTTGTCTAATGCTGTGACTTTTGTAGTCTCCTTCTTTGGTGCAAGCAAACCTTTAACTGGTTTAGCGAGGCTAAACTTGCCATCATATTGGAATGGCTGAACCTGTGGTTTTGCTGCAAGACTAAAACGAGAATACTGGTAAGTCTGACCTTGTTGTCGAGTTTTTGGCCCCGAATTTGAGCGATGATGCTTTCGGTGTTTACTCATACGCTTTCCCTCCTTTTTAATGTGCTAGGCGACTTGCCTTTTAAACAAAAATGGGCCATGTGGCCCACTTAAGTACATTTTACCATAAGAACTAGATTTTTACCATAAGGATTAGGTTCTAGCGGCTCTTTTTGGAATGATCTTTGCGTTTTCCTTGAACGCGGTCGTTGTGGTAGCTAAACTTGATTGGTGTACCAACGAAAGGATAAACTTCGCGGATTTTACGTTCAAGATAGCGTTTGTATGACCAGTGGAGAAGCTCCATTTCGCGGCCGTGGATTACGAACCAAGGCGGTGTAATGTCGGTTTGAACGATGTATTTTGGCTTTGGATGGGTGTTTTTAAGACCTGCAGGTGGATGAGCTTCGACAGCTTCGCGAAGCACTTTGTTAAGATCAGAAGTCTTAATTTCAGTATGACGAGCAGCATCGATTTCAAGTGCTAAGTCGAATACGCGAGTGACGTTTTTGCCGGTTTCGGAGCTAGTAATAAGAACTGGTGCGAATGGCAAGAAATCGAGATCACGTTCGAGGTTGTCGAGAATGTTGTCGATTTCAGTGTACTTTGGTTGCTCAGCATTTTCTTTACGAGCTTTGTCGGAAATAGTTGATGTGACAGGTTTTGAATTGTCGAGAAGATCGGCCTTAGTTAAGATGACGATGATACCTTTTCCGGCTTCAACGATTTGGCCCGCAAGTGATTGATCAAGTTTACTGTGTGGTTCTTTTGAATCGACGAGCAATGCACAAATGTCAGCTTCTTCGATTGCTGCGAGGGTGCGGATAGCTGAGAACTTTTCAATACCAACTTCACGTTTGCCTGGTTTTCTGAGACCAGCAGTATCAAGAATTTCGATCTTCTGACCTTTATATTTGATCTCAACGCGGTTGACGTCGCGGGTTGTACCCTGGCGTGAGCTCACAACAGCTTGTTGCTTCTTTGCAAGTTTGTTGAAGAGGCTAGATTTACCAACGTTTGGGCGACCAATAAGAGCAAGTTTGATTGGACGTTCTTTTTCTTCATCTGGGTTTTGACCAGTTCTTACGCCAAGGTTGTTTTTGATAGCAGATTTGAGGGCTTCAATTCCCTGTCCGGTGGTTGCGGAAGTACGGAAAGTGTCGTAGTTTTTGACGCCGAGTCTTAAGAATTCAGATTCGTCGAGTGATTCGCCGAGATCGGATTTATTAAGTACGAGAAAGACTGGCTTTTTGGATTTAAGAGCAGCACGAGCAATGTTCTTGTCTTTTTGGTCTGGATATTTACTTGAATCAATGGTTAAAAGGATGAGATCAGCAACTTCAATGGCGTCGTTAATTTGGTCTTGGATTGATGCTTCAAAATCATCCTCTGGGTTTTTAAGACCAGCGGTATCGATTAATAAAAATGCATCGTCAATTTTTGCACTGACGTTATCGCGGGTAGTACCTTCTTCACGTGCGACGATGGCGATATTTTTGTGGGCCATGCGGTTTAGAAGTGAGGACTTTCCGGCGTTGGTTTGACCAATTAAGGCGACAATTTTTTGCTTGCTCATAGTGGGTAGATTATAACATATTTTCTCTCTGTTTTCAAGAGGAAAGTTATTATGGTATTTTTTGGTAAGCTTTTGCTTTGCAAAACCTTTCCAAACTGCGGCGATTAGCAACTAAAAAAGCAAGCTTTTTTGCTTGCTAATCTTCTTGTTTGGTGATTCCGGCGGGAGTCGAACCCGCGATTTTCTGGATGAGAACCAGACGTCCTAGACCACTAGACGACGGAACCACATAACTCTTCATATCTTATCACAAAAGGTGGTTAACGTCAAATAGAATGTTTACCATTCGTGAATGTGTTCGTTTAGCCACTTCAATCTTGGTTCGAAATATTTTTCTTCAGGCTGATCTTCCCAGAAAGTTTTGCCAGTAAAACCATCGAAATAGAAACCAATAATGTAATCGATTTGTTCTTCGAAGGTTTTGCGTGATTCGATGTTTTCGTTCTGTGCGAAATAAAGTCCATCATATTTTCCGGACAAACGTTGATAACGTTCCATGTTCTTTTCCCACGCAGCTTTGAGAACTTTATTGTCCTTTAATTTTAGTAAAGCTTTTTTGAGATTTGGTGCAGTGTTGTTGTAAAAATTTGTATAAGCTTCAATATATTTTGCTCTGTATTCTGGGTTTTTAAATAAGTTCATGTAAAGTGGATTTTTACTATAAGTATCAATATTTAAAATTGATTCAGTTGTAATGTAATTGTGAGTTAAAAAGTCGGCATCCCAGAATGGTCCGGCGTGAGTTTTTTCGCCATCATTCCAGTAATAAACCGAGTTAGAACCGGAGCCATAATCGCCGGCAATTTCGTGCATTAGAAAATAATATACAAATGAATCGGCGTCGATATTTAGTTCATCGAGTGGCTTTTTCGCGCCGATATTTTTATATAATTTTTCGAGCGTGCTAATGATATAGTTTTTGTGTTCTTCTGTGGTTTCGCCGAATTCGTCTGGATCGGTCAAAAGAAAGGCGACGTTTGCTGGTTGTTTTGTAGCTTTATCGTTATCGTAGCGAATAGTGTCGACCTTGTAATCGATCGAGAAAGTATCATTGTTAATATATGTTTCAGTACTTAGCGGTGCTTTGCCTTGGAGATCCATTTCAACAATAAAGCCGAGATCATTTTTATAATTAATTCTAGCTTCGGATTCTGAAATTGCTTCAGCTAAAACATAAAGTCCGGCATATTCGTCATTTAAGTAAACTTCGACGAATTTGGCATGGCTAGACCATGAAGAGTCTTTTAATAAATAATGCGCGAGGTTTAAATGATAAAACTGTCTAATCGAAGTGTCGATAAAATGCGGAAGTAAAATGTATGTTTTGCCGGCATCGAGGCCGAGTAAACTTTTCTTTTTTTCAAGCTTAATGCGATAGGCAAAAGGTGCGTCATATTTTTCAGCCAGGCTTTGCGATGTGTTGCCGCGAGTTTTAATTTTTCCAGAAAAATCTTCGTCTTTTAATGAAAAATCGGCATCATAATATTTGCCATAATAAGTGATGCTGGATTTGCTTTTGATGTCGAAACGTGGAATTTCTTCGACTGAAAAAAGCTCGTCGATTTCAGGATCAATAGCGTCTTGATTTTTCTGCAAGAAATAAAAAGTAATGCTGGTGGCAACGAGAATAATAAATACCGAGATCTTAATCGCAGTCGAACGAATTGTCATTGTATTCAGAATCGTCAAGTGCGTCGAAATGCGCGTCTAAGTTTTCTACTAAATCGTCATCAGTGTCATCGGAAATGCCGAGGTCGTCTTCGTCGCCTTCGTCTTCGATGAATTGTCCAGCTTTTGCTTCATCGGATACATCCTCAGGATTGTATGCGGTGTTATCGATGATATCTGCTTTGTCGTTTCCTGTGTTCCAGGAATCGAGATCTGTGTCGATGCGATTGTCTTCCATACTTTTATTTTAGCACAGACTTAATAATATAGCACATTATTGGAATGCAAAATACGGCTGGTAATGAATATCTAAATAGCGCAATTGGTGACAAGAAAACGGTCAGGATTAATCCAAAAATAAATAGCAGTGGTAAAAGATATTTATATTTTCTTTTATATAAAACTAGAATAATAGCGATGATGCATAAATGAGTTGATAATGGTGCGGACCAAAGTATGCGGAAGACTGGAATTTCATACCAAACTTGATCGTCGATTAAGCCGTCGAGTAAGTTTTTGACGGACGGAATAAGGCTGATTTGTTTGATGCCGTTACGGTCGTATTCGCCAGACCAGCTATCGACGTACGGATGCCAAGAATAAAAACTGCGTGGAATGCTTTGGGTGTATGGGTGATATAAACCAAGCATCAAAATCCATGGCGCTTCGAGATATTCGATTGGATTTTTTTGTCCGATTTTTGCCCAAAGACTAAAGAATTTTGCGGGATCTTTTTCAATCTCAGCAGTATTTAAACAGCCTTTATATAAATCGGTTATGCCGGCGATGCGAATGTAAGTTTTCCAGTCCATTTTGGCGTGGGCCCAGGAATCACAATCTTCTTCAAAATAAACGCTTAATTCATTTTTTAAATCTTCGTCGGGATTGAAATACATGGCACGCGCGATTTGAATTACCGGCACATTTAGCGTTTCTTTATAGAACGATTCTTTTGCTACAAAAGTGTGTGTGAGAATGAAATTATATCCGAAAAATACCACGATTGGTGTGAGTAAAGCGAGTAAAATTTGTTTTTTGTTTTTAACCAAAAATGGGGCAGCGACGAGTGCTGGTAAAAGTGCATATAAGCCATTGTTTCTAGTAGCACATAAGCAGAATACGAGCGTCATAATATATATGATTTTTGATTTTTTGTTGAAGTAATTTTCGTTTTCGGAAATCTTCAAAAATTCCAAACAAAGTAGCGCGAATAAACCGCTAAAGATTGTGTCTTGTCCGGTGCGAATAATAAGAACTTGCACGAGTGGATGCAACATGAAAAAGATTACGAAAATAATGCTGAATCGTTTTTGCTCAAGTCTTTTAGAACAATAAAAGATAATTGCAGTGAGGACTAAATTTATGAATAGAATTTGCAAAATAATTAATATTGCGCAGCCGACATTAGCGTTATTCCCTATCGACAAGAAAAAGCCAATGATGAGTGTAATGAGTGGTGAATAATGTGTGGTAATGCTTCCGGATTTAAAAGCTTGATACATGCCAGATGAATCAAATGGATGGTGTCCTGGAAAACAAGCGAGAAAAACAACTAATGATGAAAGTAATAGTGGTAAAAATATTTGCCACTTTTTTAGGTTGAAAGTTTTGTCTTTTTTATTCTTTAATTTAATGTTTAAAAGAAAGTAAATTACGAGTGATGATGCGATCGTAATGATGATTGGAAAAAGAACATCGAGTGCAGTATATGAAACTTTTTTAAAGTTCATAGTTGCGATAATGAACTTGGTGCCGAAGTAGCTGAAAAACATAAAAATTAGACCAGAAATAAGCGCGAACCTAATATGTCTATGTAATTCTTTCATTGATTTTAATTATACAGTATAAAACAAAAGAATTTTCATTCTAATTATGCTTTTTAGTGTATAATAAATTTATATGGATTCGACAGCCGATGATTGGTTCTTTGGCGACGATGACGGAGACAAAATAAGCTCCGGTCTTTCTGAATTTCAAGATAATGTTTCCGATTGGGGAAACCGTATGATGGAGAAAGCACGCGAGAACCGACAAGAAGGCGCGAAAAGTCTTGGCCGTTTTGCTGAAAATGGTGCAACTAAAACTGGTTCTGCTGCTGGTAAAAATGGTGCTGGAAACTCAGCATTTATGTCGGCTGTACAGAATGCTAAGGACGCAGAAGGCCGTGGTGGCTTTGCGAATAACGTTCAAGGTAAGACTCTAGAAAATGCGGCTGCAACAGCAGTTCCTGGCGGCAAAATGATCATGGCTCAGGCTAAAAAGTTTGGCCCACTTGGCACAATTTTAGCAATTGTTGTAGTTCTAGTTGGCGTATTTTCTGGTGCGCAGAGTTTGGCGCCATTTGGTCTTGTCGCGAATGGTCTTGATCAGTTCAATAACCTGAGAACGTCGATGAATAGACGTAATACATATTTTAGGCGTTTTTCGTTAGATGATACTCGTAATACTCCACTCACTAAAAAAGCTACGGTATTTAGTGCTGAAAAATTTAAAGTTTCAAAGAGTATGTCTAAGAAACTTGCAAGACAAAACATCTATTATGTTGGTGATGGTTCACCAAGATTTTTGGTGTATGAAGATAATGATACTGGTAAGAAATATGCCGTTGCTGCCAATGACGATGATGTAGGACGTTTGCCTAACTCTGCTGAGATTGAAGTGGATGGAGAAAAAGTTACTATCCAATTTGATCAAAAAATGAAAATCGATGATGCGATTATTGATTCTGATAATTTCTCGAAAAGTCTTGATATTGGCACTCGTACTTTGAAGGGCCATATTGCTGGTTGGTTTGATGGTTTGTCGGATTATTTCCATAAATTTAGGATTAAGAGCTCAAGAAACAAGTTTAAAGATGCTCCAGATGATGCAAGTGACGAAGATATAAAATCTCGCGCTTACAATACTGATGAAGGAATGGATGAAAATATTAGGGCTTCTAGTAGTGATGCTGAGGAAGATAAAGGTAGATATGAAAATGAAGGTACGGAAGATGAAGAATGGAAGCCTTCTTATGAAGGTGTGGATGATGATCAGGGAGTCGATAAAAGTTCTACGCGTGGGCAAAATGCCGCAGATGTTGAAAGTAAAGTTAAAAGTGATTTTGAGCTAAAAGCTAGAAATGTTGTAGCTGGTATTGGCCAGGGTGCGAACTTGGCATGTACGGCTTTGAAAGTCTATGCAGCCTTTAATGCTATTATTGCAGGTGTTCAAGTTGCAAATATTGTAAACTACGTTACCGGATTTCTTGAGGCGATAGATAAAACCAAATCTGGCGATGCCGGTAAGAATGAACTTGCATATTACATGAATAGTCTTTCTGTAAAAGGCGATACTTATGGCTCTTCGCTAAGTTCGGATACTACTGGTGATTATAATAAGCCGATTAAAAGTGGCACATCTGCATTGCAATCTGATGCATGGAATCAATTCTTTTCTTCTGGATCAATTGTTGTGCAGCCAGATGATCCAGTCGCATTGAAATTTAACCGCGAATATACGGCACTTCAATCTACTAATAACTTATTAGGCGTAAATGGTGATAGTGGTGTAGTCGGCGCAATTACTACTTTAGTTGCTAGTGTTGGTAGTTCTGCTGAGGCATATAAGCATTGTCTTTATATTGATGCCGCATCAAACATTGCACAGCTTGCCTTAGAAGGCGGTATTGATATTATCTTAGCCGTATTCACTGGTGGCGTTGGTAACGTAATCAAGAAGATTTTTAAGGAGATAGCTGAGAAGATTTGGAGGACTGTTGCTTTGTCGGCAATTGTTACGGCTATTACTAGTATCTTTATGTCATTCTTGCCACAAATTGCTCAATGGATGGCTATGGATCTTATCGGTAATATGGCTGGTGAGGATGCGGCGTATGCTATAAATTCTGGCTTTAATATTTATCTTGGTGGACAAATGCAGGTTGGTTCTGGTTTGCCAGCAACAGAAGAAAAGCTAATGGCACACTGGAGGGCTCAACAAGAAGTTATTGCCGAAGAAGGTGCATTTGAAAGAAGTACTAAATCGCCATTTGACCCTACAAGTAAATATACGTTTATTGGTTCCATTGTAAATTCTTTAATTCCTATTGCAAGCACCTGGAGTTCGCCATTGACTACAATCTCTAAGACAGCTGGCGTGGTAGGAACTGCGTTTATGAATCTACGTCCAACGGCGGCTGCTGAAGGTGAAGCTAAGTTTGAAACCTCATTAAATCATAATTGTCCAAACCTTTCTAAGATTGGAGCTATTGGTGATGCATACTGTAATCCATATTTTGTGACTGATATGACTACCATGAGCGCTGATCCATCGGATGTAATTGATGCTGTCTCATATGAGACTGAAAAGGGTGATAATCCTGAGAATGGTAACTTCTTATGGGATGATGAACGCGGTGAAGTTGATACTGACGGTGATGGTGTGACAGATGCATATAATCCACCAATTAATCCGGAAGGTGAACTTGCTAAATGGGTTATCTCCTGCTCAACAAGGGATTCCGGTTTTGGAATTGTAGACTCAAACGTTATGAACTCTATTACTCAGTTGAAGTTAACTGGTAATAAGGCATTGGATGATGCAGTTAAAACTGGTATGAGCTGGATCCCAATTGTGGGTGATATTGATCAGATTAAGGATGATTTTGCACAAGCTGCTGAATTCGAATGGGCAACTGGAAAGAATTGTCTTGATGAGGAATATAAGTATTATTCTCGATATGCCGAGGATCAGAGAATGCTTGAATCAATGGGATTGATCGAAGAGTCTGCAGTGGTTGCATTCCTAAATGAGTATCAAGAAGAACATCCAACTGATGACTCATGGGAAGGCACAATTGCTAGATACTCCGGATTAACTAAGACCGAAGTAGAAGAGACACTTGCTTATATAGACGCATTTGAATGGCTTGCGGAATATGATCCTACTGATGCTGGACCTGAAAAACCACTACCTAAGGTAGACGATTATCAATATGAGTCCAATGAGATTGTTGCAGAAGCTGAGAAGGCTGTAGTTGGAAACTATATCGTCTTTGATGATTTGAGAACAAAAACCAAGATTGCATAGAAAAACGCCCCTAGAAGATGGGGCGTTTTTTGAGGGTGTGGTGTTAGAACATCTTTTCATAATTTAACTGGGTATACTGCAATGGGTCATCTTCGTCAACATGGGCCGCTATTGCTTGAACGACGGCATCAAGGGTAATAATTGCGTCCATTGATGTGGTCATACCAGTGGTATCGATGGCGATACGTCTGTCGTCCTTAGCTCTTGATACGTATGTTAAACTGTAGTCATATCGACATATCATGATAGTGGTACCATCAATACTAACTATCCATTTTTTGTCGTTTTTAGGACAATCATACGCTTCTGCAGTTTCACCGTCTTTAATTTTGTCACGGTTAGCCTTTACTGGACGAGCATAATAGCCATTGTCTGTCATGTAACCAACAAGGTCAAAGTAAGCTTCGCCCTGCCAGTAATCCTGGAAGTTACCTGAACCGAATGAGTCGGGTTCATGGCCTTCGTTGCTTTCATATTCAGTTGTTGTGCTATCGTCTATATACTGCTGTTCTTCTTCCTGGAGTGCGGCGATTTCGTCGTCGGATTTGATTCCGCCCTGAACCTGGCCTTCTCCCTGGTAATCTACAGCGTTCTGGTCAACAGTCTCTTCAGTGGCAGGTATTGCGACTGAAGTATTGCCGCCACAAGCGGTAACTGTTGTCATAACGAATATAGCAATAAAGAAACATACGAAAAATCTCATTGATTTATTCATATCAACACCTCCTCTTAAAGTGCAAGAATTTGAAACTGTACGTTTCACCACCCCTCAAACTATGCTTATATTATACCACAAAATGCTTATTTTTGCAATATGTGGTATAATATGCTTATGTATAACAAAAAGCTCCTTTCGAAACTTGATGCAAAGACTGTCAAAAGCGAGAAAGTAAAACAGATAGAAGAAGAAAATCGACGCCAGGCGGAGTTTAATAAAAACGTTGAAAAATCAACGGATGAAGTTCTAAAATTTGGTGGCAAAATTAAGAAGTTTTTCTCTAAAAAACGCAATTTTGCGATCTTCATTTTCCTTTTGATTGTTTTGATTGCTGGTTTTGCGGTGTTAGTTTATTTCTTGGTTTTTAAGAAAGTTGAAACCCCAGAAGAGAATGCTCGTGAATCTCAGAAGGTTGAGCAACAGGTCACAAAATACTATGATTCCCTGACCGGTGAATTGATTGCTTATACTGGCACTCAATATAATCTTGATGGTACGGAAAAGAAAGATGAGAATGGTAAACCTATCTATATTTCAGATCGTCAGGCGCAGCAAGTAAACGATAATACTAATTATCGCCGTATTAACTGTATCCAGATTCCAAATGGTACCGATGCGCAACCTCAAGTTGGTTTGAACGAAGCTAAGATTGTTTATGAAGCGATCGCAGAGGGCGGTATTACCCGTTTTGCGGCGATTTATCGCGGCTCAACTTCTAATGTAATTGGTCCAGTGCGTTCTCTTCGCACTTATTATCTTGAATGGGACACACCATATGATTGTACGATTGTTCACGCTGGCGGCGAAGCAAATGCGCTCGAGAATGTAAAATCATATGCTCACCTTTCAGAGTCTAACGAATATATGTGGCGCGATTATTCAGCTTATTATGCACCAAACAACCTCTTCACTTCATCAAGCTTACTCGAAGATTTTAATGGTAGCTTCCGTTATAATCGCTCTGATCCAAAAACCTTCCCTCGCATTACACCAGAGGAATCAGTTAAAGAGTTGAAGAAAATCCGTAAGGCTCAGATGGAGGCATCTGAAGAAAACCCATCTTCATATCATTTTGCAAGCGATATTTACGTCCATATCACCGCATCGCCATACTACAATGTAAAATATACCTATGATCCAACTTTGAACGCTTACGCGCGCTCATATGAGACCGGAGAGCCACATATGACCTATACTTGTAAGACTGGCGTTGAAGGCTCAAAAGTTAAGCCGCAAAAAGACTGTGGTGAGCCAACCCAGGTTACACCAAAAGTTGTAGTTGTAATCAAAGTTCCAGAACAATTGAACCAGACTAATCTCTATCGTGAAGATATTGAGACTACTGGCTCAGGCGACGCTTGGGTATTTGAAAACGGTATCGTAATTGAAGCTACCTGGCAAAGAGAAAAGATTCAAGAACAACTTAAATTCATAAAAAAAGAGACTGGCGAGGAGCTTAAACTTGCTCCAGGCCAGACCTTTATTACTGCAATTGCCAACTCTTATGGTTACGTTCAGTATTAGTTGTTAGTTAAAGCTGTTCTGACTTGATTGAGGCGGAACATGACTTTTTCGCGGCCCAAGACTGAGAGAGTCTGGTGAAGGGCTGGGCTGAATGGTGCGAATGAAACTGCAATACGAACGAGGCTGAAGTATTCAGCTGGTTTCTTGCCAGATTTTGCAAGAAGCTCGTTGAGTTCGTTTTGGAGATTCTCTTCTGACCAATCATCGACGTCATTCAAGCGCTCAATGGTCATAGTAAGAAGTTCGATAAGTTCTGATTCAGAAAGCTTCTTTAAGAACTTGTTGCCGGTGATTTGTTCGAGATCGATAGTTGGATCAACGAAGAAGTAATCGGTCATAGTTTTGAGATCTGAAAGGGTCTTGAGACGATCGTAGATGATTGAAAGAACTTTCTTCTTATAATCGTCAGGTTCGTTTGCGGCTGATTCAGGCCAGAAACCTTCGGTGCGAGCATAAAGCGCATCAATTCCCTGTTCGTCAGCGATCTTGCGGATCCATTGGCCGTTGTACCAGAAGATTTTAACTTCGTCGAAACGAGCACCAGAGTTCTGGATGCGATCGATTGAGAAAGCTTCGATCAATTCTTCTTTTGAATAGATTTCTTTTTCAGTACCATCGTTCCAACCAAGGCAGGCGAGGTAGTTAAGCATTGCTTCAGGAAGAATACCGTCGTCGCGATATTCAGTGACAGATTTAGCGCCATCGCGTTTACCAAGTTTCTTGTTGCCTTGTGGGGCAAGAATGTGTGGAAGGCTCAAGAAATATGGCCTGTCGAGTCCTAGGGCCTCGTATAAAGCGAGATAGTTAGGCATGCTTGAAAGATACTCAACACCACGTGCAATGTGGGTAACGCCCATCTCAGTGTCATCAATGATGTGTGCGAAGTTGTAAGTTGGAAGACCGTCTTTCTTGATAAGAATAATATCATCACAAACTTCTGGACCAGTCTTCATGTCGCCCATCACTTCGTCGTGCCATTCGTAATCTTTAGGAATGGTCTTGAAGCGAATTGGATGACCTTCACCCATTAATGCGAGGTTTTCTTCTGGAGTTTTGTTGGCATTTTCTGGACGGTGATTGCGGTAGAGATAAGGAACCTTTGCTTCATTGTCAGCTTTGCGGTACTCGTCGATCTTTTCGCTTGGAGTGTCGTCGACATAGGCGCGGCCAGCCTTAATAAGCTTGGTTGCCCATTCGATATAAGAGTCTTTTCTTTCAGTTTGGAAATATGGTTCGTTTGGACCACCAACAATTGGACCTTCGTCCCAGTCGAGGCCTAACCATTTCAAAGTGTCTTCAATAAGCTCAGTTGCACCCTCAACATAACGTGCCTGATCAGTATCTTCGATACGAAGAATAAAGGTACCGTTA
>CAMZGX010000013.1 GCA_947306585.1 uncultured Candidatus Saccharibacteria bacterium | reverse complement strand
TGGAGGCGCCGACCGGAATTGAACCGGTGTACAAGGTTTTGCAGACCTCTGCGTAACCACTCCGCCACAGCGCCATGCAGCTATTTTAGCATAAAAATTCATAAAAAACAAAAATACGCCGAGATTGGCGTATTTTTTATTAACTAGAGTAATTCCTAGGTGGGTTGCTACTATTTAGCAACTATAGCCATATAACTTCACACTCCACCCAATTGTTTGAGACTTGAGTGTCTCTCAACATCACTCAAATCTTAACTTTATTTTACCACGAGCAATATTGTTGTCAACCTTGTTTTTTACTTTTTTTGTGTTATTCTTATGTTAATTTTCATTCGGTTTTTCAAAATCTTGTTCGGTTTTATAGAGGTAATTCAGAGTTTTCCCAGTTTTAATTTTACTTATGTTTTACCATCTTTCCGTGCTATAATATACATATATGAGTATTGGAGGTAAATTTTATTCAAGGCTACAGAGATGGGCCGACGAGTTTAAGCTGTCAGTTTATGGCGCGATTCTCGCAACTCGGAAAAAACGTTTTGTCATTTCCTTTTTATTAGCGTTTATCATCTTTGGCATATTATTAAATCTCTTAGCTGCCGGCAGTGCCACATTTAATATCCTAGGGCGCGTCAATTTCTTTGATAGGCTAATTATTATCTGGCATTCATTCTTAGGCGTCTTTGGTTATAATCGAAACTTCATGGATTGGATCTTCATCTTTATTATGACCATCCTACAGTCGACACTAATCGGTCTAGTAGTATTCGTCTATAAATACCGCAAAGATTCCGCAAACATCCAAAATGCTGGCATTATCACTGGCTTAATCGTACTTGGATCGGGCTGTCCAACCTGTGGGACTACCGTGCTTGCACCAATTATCATATCTATCGCCGGTTCATCCGGCATGGCAATTGCTGGCACAGTGAGCTGGATTCTTACCGCTTTATCACTCATAATTGCCTTATATGCGCTAAAGAAAGTTGGATTTGAAGCTTACGCTATTATTAAAGCCGAAGAGTTCGAGAAGAAGAAAGGAAAGAAAAAATGAACGACTCAGATTATCAGACCATGGATTCCGGTAAAGCCGCTACTACTATCCGTATTGTTTTACTATTCTTAATCGTTGGTGCAATTGGCGCTTTAATGGTTCTTGGCTCACCAAAGAGCGAAAATCTCAGCGATATCTGGGATGAGCGCACAATTCTCGGTAATAAGGACGCAAAGCATCACTATGTCATGACAACCGATATCATGTGTCCATACTGTGACTACTTCTCACGTGCTTTAATGTCTCATCAAGAAGAGTTTGAACAGTGGCTCGCCGATAATGATGTCGTTTATGAAATGCGCATCACCGACTTTCTAAACGAATATGGCGAAGTAGGAGTAAAATCTGAGCAGGCTGCAGAAGCAACCCTCTGTGCTACCGAAGAAAACAAGTTCTGGGATTATTATCACAACGCTATGACTTCCCTTAATGATGATTATCACTCAAAGGGTATCGGCAACGCTAAAGGCGCACCTCGCATCGAAGGCATGACTGCAGATTATTGGCTCGAGATCGGTTATGAAGTTGGCCTTGGCGACACCTTTAAGGATTGCTATAAAGAGCACAAAATGCTCGACAAGGTTCGCGAGAACTCTGCTAAAACCGCAAAGATTATGCAAAAGAATGGTGGCTCCGGTATGCCATACTTCCAATTTGAAAACGTCCAAACCTCAGGCTTTGATAATAGCTGGGGCTGGGATGAAATTAAGAGTTATTATCTTGACGCAGGGTTAAAGAAATAAGCACCGTATCAACAGCTGGTGGAGGGGTAAAGTCCGTCTTCTTCAAAGGGAGGCGGATTTTTACATCATAATATTTCTGCAAGATATAGCCGAGCTGGCTAGTATAGTGACGATCAGTTGGGATAAGCTTTAGAGCTAAGTTTTTCTGCATAATAAAGAAGATTGATTTTGGCAAAACTGCTGGGGTTCCCTTTTCAATAATCTTTCCATCCTGGTTCTCAAGGTTAAGCAACTTATAAAAAATTTCAGAAGTATAGCGGAATGGTGGATTGCTGAAGATTTTATATTTATCCTTTGGAAATTCAAAATCTTGGAAACCTTTTTCGATTACAATCACGTTCTTCGCGCCGAAGCGTTCGAGGTTCTTTCGAAGCTTCTCAGCAGTATCTCTATCTGGTTCAAGCGCATAAACTACTTTGCACTTTTTTGAAAGTGCAGTTGTAATCACACCAGAACCGGCGCCAATCTCTACTACGGTATCGTTTTTACGGATATTACTATGGCCAATCAACATCAAAGCGAAGCGTGGTGACTTCAAGAAGTGCTGATCTAACTCATGTTTCCTAGTCGACATCGTCGCCCCTTCGTGCTTTTAGAAATGAAGAGCCAAGCTTCTTCCAGACCGCCATGACAACTTTCTTCTTCTCTTTTGGTAAAGTATGGAAGGTCTTAAGCATGGTTGGCATAGCCTTAAACCATTTATCTCTTAGCTCAAGTGGGCTATTAATATCTGCGCTAGCGAGGACTTTAAACATTGAGTTAATAAAGACCTTTTGATCCTCTTTCGATGCAGTTTCAAGCCACTTAGTAATGGTTTTGTCGGCAAGATCAGAAGCCTTAGTAGTCTTAGACTCGACTACCCTATTTCCTCTTATCTGCCATGAATAAATGTCGTGCTGATATAGGTTTTTAGCGCCAGATTTTACAACCGTGACTTTTTCATTGTGCTCAAAAAGACGGCCAATCACAGAGCCCTGTGGAATGAAGCTGTGGATTTTATCGATCACTTTCTCAGTACCAGTATCGAGTGCAGCGGTACCTTTTCTAAGTCCTGGACCATCGAAGTTATAGATCTTCAAAATACGTTTCTGAACGGCATCATCAGCTGTAACTGATGCATAGATTGCGAGATTGCCACCTTTTGAATGACCACCCAGGCGCATCTTCTTTAGAGGATAGGCCTTACGTAAAGTCTCAAGATATTTTTGAGCTTCGGTTTGAGCAGGAATATGGTCAAGAAAGGCGAGATTGAAATCCTCTTTCCAACCAGTAATAGAGTCGTCGGTACCAAAGAAACTTAAGTACATCTCAAAATGGTTGAGATGAATTGTAACGGCTGAGAACTGTTTTTCAATTGAACGATTATTAACGCGTTTGTAATCGGACACGCGTTTGTTTTTGAATCTACGCGCGTTTTTAAGATTGTTCACAAATTCGTAATCATCTGGCCAACAATAGTCATCGATTTTCAGGCGATTACTCATTTTAGTACAAATCGAACCGATAGTCTCACGTTCATCCATTTTAATCTTACTAAATGGAAGATATGAAAAACGAGCGAACACCATGGCGTCGACATCATTTAGAGGGTGGAAAAAACCAATCCTCCATTTACTATGGGAAATAATATAACTATTGAGATTTGGCATTATCTTATATAATCTTCTAATTTAGCTTTTTCGCCAGATACAAGATTTTTAACTTCAATATTTCCAGTTTCGACTTCGTTTTCACCAATTACAGACATGAAGTTTGAAACCTTTGAGGCGTATTTGATTCTATCACCGAGTTTTTTATCAAAGGTGAGATTTACGTCGACTTTCTTTCCAGCACCACGAAGTTTGTCGGCAAGATTGTAAGTATAGACGAGTTGGTCGCTTGAGAATGGAATAAGGACAAGGTCAACTGGCTGCTCGTCAGCATTATCAAGAAGGTTGTATTCATTCAAGACATAGAAGAGACGAGTGAGACCGATTGAAATACCGACGCCAGGCATTTTCTTTTCAGTGTAGTTACCGGCGAGGTTTTCATAGCGACCACCAGAACAGATTGAACCAATTTCTTTATATTCTGGAAGGAAGGTTTCAAAGACTGAGCCAGTATAATAATCGAGACCACGGATGATTAACATATCGCCAATTGCGACGCCTTTCATACCAGATTCTTCGAGAGTTCCAAGGACCTGATCAAGTTCATTGATACCAGTTTCAAAGATCTCATTGTTGATACCAAGATTTTTGAGGCTTGTGATGACAAACTCGCGTTCACCACGAATATCCATGAAGGATGTAAGCTTTTCAATTTCTGCATTTGATAAACCGATTTCTTCAAAAGCAGCAATTGTCTTTTCTTTTGGAACTTTTTCAGCGTGGTCAATAATACCAAAGATATCTTCTGACTTAGTTTGAAGACCGAGTTCTTGAAGTAAACCAGAAAGAATCTTACGGTTTGAGATACGGATTTTCATCTCTGGCTTAATGAAGGTCTTTAATGCATCGTAAGCAGTTTTTACTACTTCAGCATCATAGAAGACATCAAGATGTTCGCGTCCGATTACATCAACATCAAGCTGATAGAATTCACGGAAGCGGCCCTTCTGAGCACGCTCGCCACGGAAGTTACGTCCGATTTGAGTAACTTTGAATGGAAATGTAAGATCATTTTCATGTTCAACGACGTAGCGTGCTAGTGGGACAGTATGGTCGAAGCGGAGAGCTTGGTCCGCATCACCCTCAGTTTCAGCAGTCTTCACGACCTTGTAGATTTGTTTCTCAGTATCACCGCCAGCCTTTGCGAGCAGAATTTCGGTACGCTCAATGACTGGAGTTTCGATACTCAAGAAACCGTGAGAATGATACACCCCAGCAATCTCGTTTTTAAGTTTATCGAATAAGGCTTGCTTTGCTGGCAAGAGCTCTTGCATGCCTGAAATTGGGGATGTATTAAATTTTTTCATATATATATTATATACTATTCTTCTGAATTCTCAAGGTTATCAAAGATACCGTCTAACTTAACCGTGTCAACGCCTTTAGTAGTGATACCAAAGCCAATTTCACGGTTTGAAGTCTTACCTTCTTTTGCGTTTGCAATGATTGGAGCAACAGCATCAAGAAGAGCGTGGTTTGCAGTACCGTCAGTTACGATTACATCAAAGATGCTTTCGTCGTTAGCTTTGAAGATAGCAAAAGTCTTATTGATATCATCAGTATCGGTCATATCAATGTAAAGGTAGTTTAAGCCACCAACCGTAGCAGTACCAGTCTTTAAGACCTTAATACCTTCAGATTCGAAGTAAGTTGCAAGGCTCTTGAGAGCTTTTGAAACTTGAGCATAAGTTGCTGAATCATCGTAAGTAATGTTTGCAGCCCAAATTGAGTTAGTTGGATCAGTGAAGATTACACTATTACCATTAGTTTCGAATGGGAAATCTTTTGGAATAGTAAGAGTGAATGGACCAACCTTAACTGCGGTACCAGTTTGGTTACCTGAAATATTTGCAGTAGTAACATCATCATCTGGATCTTCATTAGAAACGTTTGAAGTTGGAGCTGGAGTTGGAGTTTCAACTTTTTTGTTGCCAGATGTAACAGCAAGAACAATACCAACGACACCAACAGCAAGACCGATTACGGCAGCCGCAATCAGACCAATGGTTTTTACATCAACTGGCTTCTTTGCTGGAGCTGGAGCTGCAGGTGCAACTGGGGCAGCAGGAGCTACTGGAGCAACAGGAGCTACTGGAGCAGGTGTAGGTGTAGCTGGAGCTACGGTTAATTGGGTGCCACAGGCAGTGCAGTACATGATATCATCTGCATTTCCTGTTCCACATTTTTCACATTTTTTCATTTTTGTCCTTTCTATTTATTAATGTGAATAATATTTAATCTATGCGAGTCCCCCTGTGTATCGTAAACGACAAATTCTACATAATAATCGCTTAGACTTGCTTGATCAATTTCCCCCGCGTACATATCTCCGAAATCGTAGTCGAGATCTTCGAGTAAGATTTCGTAAGTATCACCTTTTTTAAGATTCAAAGATGTGCCATACATCTGGCCCCAGCTTTCAAGTTTTTCAAGACGCTTGCCGTTTTCATCGAAGAGTTTGTAGGTTGAGACAATCATATCGAGGCCTTGGATTTTTGCTGGATCAAAGCTGACTTTACCGGATACACCATCTTCAGTTGATTGAACGCGGATGTCGGTTACTTCAGCTTTCTTTTCGCCAGTTTTAACACGCAAGTGCATCTCGTAGCTCTTTGGAGCAGAACCAATTCTACTACCATCGTCATAGTAAAGGACGCCGAAGCTGACATATTCCGCATATTCGCTATTGCGCTCCTTTTCAAGTAGAGCAATCCAACCTGAATCTTCAGTTCCGTCTGCTTCTTTGGTTTTAACGACGAACTGCAAGTTAGCGTTATCAGTCTTTAAAGTATTACCTTCGAGCGTGACGTTTGAACCGCGATAAATTGGTGCAAACTTGTTTTCGCCGAGTTTACGATAGACAATAACTTCAGCTTTTTGATAGTTCTCTGCGAGTTCGTCTGGGAGTTCAACCGAAACGCCTTTTCCCTCTTGTTTTTCTTCAAGATCGCCATAGGTTGAGCGTGAGACAACACGCTTGCCGTTAATTAAATCGATATACTTAGACAAGAATTTATAATAATCACTCGAATAAGCTACATCCTTATAACGTGCAACTAGGGTCTTGGCATTCTTCTTATTGTTAGTTGGGAAGTAAACTGAAAGACCATTAGTATCGCTCATATTAGTCTGACTATAAACCACCGCTTCTGCAATTGCATCTTTCAAGGTGCTATATTCAGTTGGATATTTCTTCTCGACACCACTAGCGAGATCTTGGAGGTCAACGAGGTCAAATGATTGGCTATCACGACCATCGTAACCATAGACGCGCTCACGAGTGAGTTCGCGTGAGTATTCAGAGAAATTCTTAGCATTCAACTCATCATCAACTTTATTAAAGAGGCCGTTTGCAGCTTCAGTAACTTTATCGATTTTGCTGAGGTCAATTGCTGAAAGTGAAAGGCCAACCTTATATGGATAATCATCGTAGTGTGCAATAAATTGATCGATGATATTTTTTGCAAGATCTTTAGTTTCAGTCTTAGCTTCAATGGTATTTAAGAAGTCATAGTTCCAACCCATACCAGGTTCAGATTCTTCTGAAGCGATAAGATAATCAGCGTAATTCTTCAAAGTATTGCCGACTTCAACGCTACCCATGAGACATGCATCGAAACCGATGAAGTCAAATTTCTTTTGGTCCTTAATGAGAGTTGATTCAGCAAGCGCAGATTCAAGATCCTTTAGAGACATCAAAGAATTACTGATCGAGAATTCATCATGGCCATAGCCGACGATTGGTCCACCACCGTGGTTCCAAAGTACGAGATCATAGTAGCTTGATTTGTAGTTTTCGTATGCGAAGTCAATATATTCAGTTAAGACTTCTTTCTTTGACATCACTTTACGATCATAGGCTTGAACTTTAGTAATGCCATCTGCGGAAACTTCAAAAATTGCGTTTTCACTAGCACTAATACCATCCATTTCCCATTGTTTTGAGCCACCAGTATAGACCAATACCTTAGTATATTCTGGATCGAACTTTGAGTCGATCATTTCTTGGATATCAGCTGATCCGGAAGCATATTCTGATTCGAGGTTACTGCCGATCATATAGATCATGACAGTTCTAGTTTTTGGGAGGTTAGCGATAATTGCAAAAGTGATACCACCAGCAATTGCTAATACAGAAACAATTGAAGCACAAAGAATTAGAAGCTTCTTCGTCTTCTTTTTAGGCTCAGCTTGAGCGACTGGTTGAGTTATTGGCGCAGTAGGCATAGCTGGTGCTGGTGCCACCGCTGGAGTGACCTCAGATCCACAGCTACCACAGAATTTTGCGTCAGTTTTTATTTCGGAGCCACAATGCCCACAAAATTTATGACCATTCATGTGTCTATTATAGCATAAGAGGTTTAAAAATAATTCGATTATTATAATGTTTTTGGGTTGATTCTAGAGGGTTTTATGCTATAATGATTAAAGAACATCTATGGTCATGTAGCTCAGTTGGTAGAGCAGCGGCCTGAAGAGCCGCGTGTCACTGGTTCAAGTCCAGTCGTGACCACCAAATTTACTTGCCGAAGGCAAGTTTTTTTGTTGTTAGACAAAAAATGCAAGCGCCAGCTTGTAAATTTGGTGGAAGCCGAGCACGGCGAGGCTACCACAAAAAATAGCCCCGAAGGGCTATTTTTCATTAAAGAGTTTTAAGTGATTCAGTCTTAGTATCCCAACATGAATCACCAGCAAATGCTTTCATTGCATCTTCATTATAAAGATCGCAATCTACAGCTGCTTGGGTTGTGGTTAGGTATTCCCACTTATCATTTGGACTCTTTCTATAGAAGAGCATTGCAGCATTGTGACCGCTAGCAATAAGTGTTTGATATGGTGAAACACTACTATCTTTAATTTCTGCAGAAGCTAAACCAACATAGTCACTTCCTGAAATTTCAGCAAGTTCAGTAGCAAGCTCAGCATTCTCTGCTGAATACCAGTTGGTCTTTGCGCAACCCATATCCCAAGGCGATGAACTTTCGGAGAGTTCGCAGATAATTTCTGTTTTCTCATTATAGTAAACTGGTAAAGTTGAGGTACCTTCTTTGCGGACATAACCGCTTTTCACTAGGAATGCTTCAACTGGTTCATGTACGGTAAATAACTTAGCTTCCGTCTCTTTATTATGTGACCATACACCCGAGTCGATACCGTAGCTCTTTTCCATGTTGATAAAGATATCCGTACCAGCCATCTTCCAGCTAGGCAAGAACTCATTATAAGTTTTACGGAAATGAACATTACCCATATATCCATCAACCACAGCACTGATCTGGTTAACTAATTCCTTAACCTCGTCATCATCTGCAGCTACATTCTCAGCTGGAGTTTCATTAGTATTAGAAGTATTATTGTTTGGTGTTGTTTTGGCTTGGTTTTGATTGTTTTGAACCATACCATAGGCGCCAAATCCAACGCCACAAATAGCAGCAACAGTAGCAACTACTGTAGCAACTTTCCATCCATTACCATTATTTCTTTTGCGCTTTTCTGCAACTGGTGCTGGAGTTTCAGTAACCGGTGTTACGTTTTCTGCAGCTGGAGTCACAGTATTTGCATCTTGCTCCATAGATTTTTCCTTATTAAAAAACTTATGCTTTTATTGTAACACTATTTTTTAATTTTAATCAGAACATGATAATGGTATGAACTAGTTGTAGTTTCTCGAACTACAAAATCCTCAACTTGAAAGACTTTAACAATCTCAAAATCTTTAAATAATTCCGTCACTAAATCATAATCGGCGTAAAAATGCGGGATGCCATTTTCTGGTCCATCTTCAACGCGAATCTTAGTGTTTTCATCGACTACTGGCCAATCTTGTTGGTAGCCCCATGATTGCTTTGAGCCGAGCGTTAGATAACATTCGCCATCATTTTTAAGAATACGTTTGAGTTCAGCCACAATTTGTTTCATACCCTTAGTATCAGTATGAGAAATTACGTTACGACAATAAACGCAATCAAAACTATTGTCTTTATATGGAAGTTCAAGCATATCGCCAACTTTTAATTCAACTTCTACGCCAGCTTCTTTTGCGTATTCTTCAGTTTTCTTAATTGAGTCTTCACTTAAATCAAAACCAAAAGTTTTAAAACCGGCTTTGGCAAATTGAATAGTATGGCGGCCGAGTCCACAACCAAGATCTAGAAAGTTTTGCTTTCCCTGGTTTTGCCAACGATCAATTAGGTAGTATGATTCAATGGCTGGTTCTAGCCAATATTTTTTATGATCATCTTCGACAACATTCCAGTTCCAAGCTTTACTTTCTACCATCTTTATTCCTTTTGTTTTTTCTTTGATACGATATTATTAAGTATAATCACAACGACTGTAAATGCAATCAGGATGCCAGTATTAACTAGGACTGGCATGAGGTGCTCACCATCAAACTTTTCAAGCGAAGCAAAGATACGGTTGTTGTCGACATAATAGAAACTCGGCAGTGCATGTGCAATAAAGACTACAAAATCTGGCAACCATTGCATTGGTACAAAGACGCCACAAAGGAAGCTTGAGCCAATTGAAATTACGTTAATAATTGCCATCAAGGCATCATTTTTCTCAACTAAATTCGTGAGCAAGAATGCAAATGAAACCGCGAAGATAGTTAGGATGACTGAGTTTAACATCATCAAAAGTCCATTAATCGTGAAGACGACACTTGGACCAATCACAAATAATCCTAAGACAGTGTAGATTAGAAGCATTACAGCTGCCAAAGCAAAGTTACAAAGCATCAAATCTTGATTAATCTTCTTGTAGCTAGTAGAAGAAACATTCAAACGCTTCTTCACTATTCTGCGACGGAAGCCAATGGTTGCATATGAAATCGCAAAGACTAAACCTGCAAGAATCGAATAGTTCATGAAGTCATAATAGAATTCTGCATTATGTAAACCACTAGTATCGAGAGTTGTATTAAGCTCGGCTTTGGTTTCGTTTTCAAGCAGGTTATTAGTTCTGATAGCAATACCGGCTTCTTTGGCTGGGGCATAGCTTTTGGCAATTTTAATGAAGCGCGAAACGATAGTTTCAGCAAGATAAGAACCATAACTGTCGTTTGATTTTACTTCAAGCTCGAAGTCCTCACCATTGGAAATTTTATCTGAGAAACCTTTCTCAAGATAAATCACATAATCAATATCGCTATAATAAAGCGCATCAGAAATTGCGTCACCCTCTTCGGAGACTTCTTGAACGTCAGCATTTTTCTTTACATATTCAGTTAGGGCAGCTGATAGTTTTGAATTATCATGATCAACGATAGCAACGCTTGGTTTTGAGGCGGTAAAGTCCATTTGACCTTTACCAGTTGAGCTATTAACAATGCTAAATAACACTAGCATCACAGTGTACATAATAATCACCCAGAGATTTTTCTGGACAATACGAAGGAAAGTTTTAAAGGTTGTCATATTTTTGTCTCCTCAAAACTTTAATCGAAACAAAGCTTAAAACACCCGAGAATAATACCAACAAAATGACGTCCGACCAGAATCTTTCGCCTACACCAAAGTTAGTTAAGGCGTAGTAGCCGTCAGTCAAAAGCGCAGCTGGATTTACTTTATTTAGAAGCGGAAATGAAGAATCAATCGCAAACTTTACAGTTGGACCCATCATACCAGAGAAGAAACAGCAAAGCATAGTAAAACCAGTAGTAATACCGTCTTTAATACTATCTTTGACTTTAAAGATTGCTGAGATAAAAGTTCCAAGTGCAAGGCCAGCAAGTGCACCAAGCATAGTCAGTCCAATCACACCAACTAGATGTTCGCCAAAGTCAATTTTAAGCACAGCTAGCATATAGACAAACAAAATCGTAAGTCCGATTAATTGAGTGATATAGCTAGTTAGGAGTGAGCCTAAAACAATTTTCGTTTTTGATACTGCTGCTACGGCAATGCGTTTTCCGCTTGCAGTCATATTAGCGAGATTTTTATCGAGTGATTTAGTACCGATCATAGCGCCATAAAGACAGGCCATAGCAAGCAAAGTAAAGTACTCAATCATTGATACTTCTTGTTTACGATCATAGGTATTCTTAATTTTAACCTCGTCAAATTCTGATCCCGAACGAATCGAAAGTTCGATTTCAGTCATGATATTTTGGATGATAGTTTGGTTAATACCATTTTGTTCGATTGTAAGTTTTGGATATTCCATACCATCATCAAAAGTTGCGATACCAGCAATTTCCTCGCTTTCGAGTTTAGTTTTTGCAGATTCAAAATCGGTTTCATAAGAAACATTAAGCGCATCTACTTTTTCAAAGATTTGCTTGTAGACTGGAACGAGCATGCTATTTTCATTTTCGATCACTGCAACTTTTGGTGCAACAAAATCATCAGCTGCAGAAATATTTGAAAATGCCGCATAGAAAAGTGTAACTAAAATAATTGGAAAGGCAAACGTCCAGAAAATCAGTTCGACGTTTTTGAACGTAATTTTAAAATTATAGAATAGATGTTTCATTAATCGCGGAGATCCTTGCCAGTTAATTCTAGGAAGACATCATTAAGAGTAGGACGTTCTGAGTAGATTCTTTCGTATTTGATGCCGTCTTTTTCAAGAAGATTGACGATTTCCGCCAAGTTTTTCTTAGTATCGTTGAAATTAATAACGAGAACTTCGTCATTATATTTTTCGCTGACGACATCTTTAAGACTTTCAATTTTCTTTTCAGTTTCTGGAGTAAGATTACGAGTTTCGACGGTGATTTTTTCCTTGATCTTTGCGAGGTCTTTCAATTTATCAGTAGTTCCCTCTGCAATAATTTTACCGTGATCAAGAATAATCACGCGATCACAAAGAATCTCAACTTCTTCCATGTAGTGAGTAGTATAAACAATAGTTGCACCGTTATCGCGAAGCTTTTTGATACCATCGAGAATGTTATTGCGAGACTGTGGGTCAACCGCAACCGTAGGCTCATCAAGGAAGATAAGTTTTGGTTTATGCGCAATACCACAGGCAATGTTTAGACGACGAAGAAGACCACCAGAAAGTTTCTTTGGCAAGAAAGTTCTGAAATCGGAAAGGCCGACTAGTTCAATTGCATCATCAACACATTCCTGGCACTCTTTTTTGTCTTTTACATAAAGACCGCAGAAATAGTTAATATTTTCTTCGACAGTTAATTCTTCAAAAACTGCCACGTCCTGAAAAATTACACCGATTTCGCGCTTGATATCAAGTGCATCTGGCTTCATTTCTTGATCGAAAATTCTAATCTCACCTTCATTGAATTTCAAAAGTGAGAGAATACAGTTAATTGTAGTAGATTTACCAGAACCGTTTGGTCCGAGCAAGCCTAAGATCTCACCCTTTTTTACATTGAAAGAAAGATGATCGACAGCAGTTAATTCTTTATACTTTTTAGTAAGGCCTTTTACTTCGATTACTTTCTTGGTCATATTTTCCTTTTATAGTTCTTCAATTTTTACACGAGTTTGTTCAGTTGTGTCACGATCACGGACGGTGACGGTTCCATCTTCTAATGTATCAAAGTCAACGACAATACATTTTGGAGTACCGATTTCGTCTTGCTTCATATAACGTTTACCGATATTTCCAGAATCATCCCAAGTTACGTTTCCATATTTTTGTTTCAACATACTGAAGACTTCACGAGCTTTTTCAACGAGCTCTGGTTTGTTCTTAAGAAGTGGTGAAACGCAGAAGTGATATGGTGCAAGATTTTCAGGAAGTTTCAAAAGGACACGAGTCTTACCATCTTTTTCTTCTTCAGTATATGCAGTAGACATAATTGCGAGGAAGAGACGTTCAACACCAATTGATGGCTCGATAACGTGTGGAATGAAGGTCTCACCGGTATTTTTATCACGATATTCCATTGATTTTCCAGATTCGCGTTGGATATTTGAAAGGTCGAAATCAGTACGGTAAGCAAGACCCATCAATTCTTCTTCGCCGTTTGGATAATCAAACATGAAGTCAATTGTACGCTTTGAATAGTGAGCGCGATCTTCTGCAGGAACTTCAAGTTCGTGGATATTTTCGGCAGGGAGTTCCATTACGCCTTCGAGGAATTCATGCTGTAATGCACGCATTTTTTCAAAATCAGCTTCCCATGCATCTGGGCGAACGAAATACTCGATCTCCATTTGTGAACATTCACGATCACGAAGAATGAAGTCGCGTGGTGAAATTTCATTTCTAAATGCCTTACCTTGTTGCGCAAGACCGAATGGGAGATTTGGATAAATTGTATCGACAACGTTTTTGTAGTTTGTGAAAATACCCTGAGCAGTTTCTGGGCGGAGATAGGCAATGTTTTTCTCAGCAAGTTCTGGGTTTTCTTTGGTATCTTCAGGAAGCACAGCACCAACGTGAGTTGAGAACATCATATTGAACTTGCGGATTGGTCCCCAGTTTTCTTTACCACAAACTGGACATTTAGTGTGGGTTTCTAAGAATTCTTCAGTTGTAACTGATTCGGAGATTCCTTCAGCAATTTTATCTGCACGGAAACGAGATTTACATTCTTTACATTCAACAAGTGGATCTGCAAAAGTTGCAGTGTGGCCAGAAGCAACCCAAGTTCTTGGGTTCATAATAATAGCAGCATCAACACCAAACATATCATCGCGTTTTTCAACGAAGAACTTCCACCATGCATCCATGATGTTTTTCTTTAATGAAACGCCAAGTGGACCAAAGTCCCAAGTACCTGCCATACCACCATAAACATCAGAGCCTGGAAAAATAAAACCACGACGTTTACATAAGCTGACGATATCCTCTAGTTTTGTTGCCATAAAAAATCTCCTTAACCCTATAATTATACTATATTTAAGCTGATTTGGCGACAGATTTAGCAATGAAGAGGATCTCTGGCAAAAGTTTGTCTTTTGCTTGGACTTTTAAGACTGTTTCGAGCGGCGAAGTTAGCATTAAACGCATCAATTTAATGTGGTCAGCTTTGATGTTGCCGCGCGGTTCTGGCATTAAAGCATTTTCATAAGTATTCCAAGCATAAATTGTCTCACTGTCGAGCTTATCACCAAGTGTATCACGATGAAGATTTACTTCCTCACCAGAAATGCGGGAGAGATTAAATAAGAAATAGCTTTCGATCAGAGCGCTGCTGAGGTTTTTATCGAGCGCCCAAAAACATTGGTTAACCAAACTAAATAATTCTGGCGAATCGACGTTTTCAGAAACTTTGTTCGAAAGTTTAATGATTTTTGAGCCGAGTTCAAAACGGTCCAAATCAGAAATGATATTCATATAGCTTTTAGTCATTTTAGCTGAAGTTAAAATTCCCATGTCCGATTTTTCGGATTCATGAATCACGATTTCCGAAACCGTGAACATTTCAATACCACCAGCAAGTTTTGATTTTTCCTTGCGCACACCTTTAGCAACACAAGATTTTCTACCTTCTGGTGTCAAAAGATTTAAAATACGATCTGTTTCACCATATTTTGTGCGGTGCAAAATAATCGCTTGAGTTCGGATATCATTGCGACGGCGATTACTACTCGGCATTTTTTACACTATTCTCCAAAATCTCACGTGCGGTAGTTTTAACGTCTTCTGGAATCATTGATTCCTTTTTCAAGATTTTTACCACATTGTAGTTTTTGAGATTGTCGGTTTTAAGGTCTAATGACGTCACAAGCACGACTGGAATTTTTGAAGTGTCTTCATAGCTCACAATTTCATTTAAGAACGTAAATCCATCTGGTCCAGTCAAAAGCACATCCAAGAAGATCATGTCTGGCTTATCGTCCGAGATTCTGGAAATTGCCGAAATTGCATCATGAAAAACCTTAACCTCACAAATACCACGCAAATAGCGCGTCATAAGGTCGCTCATGATTTCATTGTCTTCAATAACATAAGCTAAACTCATTTTATTCTCCAAATAAACTTGCTTGAGCGGAAACTGGCAATACTAAAGTAAAGCTAGTGCCATCACGGTGGCGAACAGCTGAAACTTCACCATTCATAAAGCGGCTAAATTTTGATGCAATGTAAAGGCCAAGGCCAGATGAGCCTGGACGCATTGCGACTGAAGTAGGTTCAGAAATCCAACCATGTTTCATTTCTTTCCAAATCTTAGTTGGTAGTTCTGGTCCAAAATCACGGACCTGAATTTCTACGCGGCCTTTATGGTCACGAACGGAAATTTCCGCTCTCGTTCCCTCATCCGAATAATGCATTGCGTTAGAGCAAAAGTTGTAAATTACTGAATAAAGCAAATCGCGGTTTGCAATCACAAGACGTGATTTATTAGTATATTTTTCAGAAATGTCACGGTGATTTTCGCGATAAAGGTAGCGAAGTTCGCTTGTCACCTCATCGCAAACCGCACGGACTGAGACTGGCTCGAGCTCAAACAAACCATCTTCGAGACGAGAAATTTTAGTAAGATCATTTACCTGACGGAGTGCGCGTTCGGAAACTTGAATCATGCGATCACGAGTGTCTTTTAAAGACATTTCATCCTCAAGATCCATCGAAAGAGCAAGTTGGCGCAAAATAGTAAGCGGGCTTTTCAGCTCGTGGGCTGCTACAAAAATATTTCCGACCTCCGTTGCCATACCTTCATTATACCATCAAAAATCCGGCTAGGCCGGATTTTGTATTATGCGTTGAAACGAATTTTTTCAAGAACGCGGTTAAAATCTTCTTCAAAGATCATCGCATCAGTTTGAAGAACTGCGGTTTTATCACGAATCTTAAAGATACAAACGATACCTTTATATCCAGAATCAAGTGTACCAGTATAAACATCAACGTTGTTACCATTTACAATGGTAGTTTTGACAGTCATTTCACCTTCCTGGACTTTGTCAGCATAGTCTCTTTTAACCTGGTCAGTAAGTTCATTAAGGATTGAAACACGAAGTGCCATCACGGTTGTATCGTCAACAACATTAACTTGTGCAGGATTAAGATAAGCATGAAAATCTTGGGCACGTGAAGCGTCATCAGAGATATATACGCTCCAGGTCTTTGGATATTCAAACGTTAAGAGACCGAAATCCGATGGACCAGTGAAGACGGAATACGGATACTTTTCG